>JBJKRG010000063.1:0-6373 GCA_046704805.1 Gemmatimonadaceae bacterium | reverse complement strand
TCCGTGATCAATACACCGCGGCATAGCGCTCACAGATCTCTTCCGGTGTCGCTCCCTCCAGCGCCTTGATCTCCGCGCGCTTGAACGCGAGGTAAGCGGAGGTGGCTTCGGCACTCCACCACGAGGCAATCGCTTCGTCCGCCTCCATCGCTTCGAGAGCCGCCTCGAGCGAGCGTGGCAGGAGTGGCGCTTCCGCATCCGCGGTCGGCAGCGCCAGCCCGTGTGCAAGCCCGTCCACTCCCGCCCACACGATTGCGCCCAGCGCCAGATGCGGGCAGTTCGACCCGTCCGCAACGCGGAACTCGACGTTGAACTGCCGCGCCGGCTGCTCCAGCGACGTCGGGAAAAGTGGCGCAACGCGCAACGCCGCACCGCGATCCTGGACGCCAAGATCGGCATGCACCGGAGCCCACCGATTCGGCGTGAGGCGATAATACGAAGCCACCGAAGGCGCGGAGAAGGCGCAGATCGCCGGCAGATGCGCCAGCACACCGGCGAAGAAAGCGGCTGCGGGCTTCGAGATTCCAAATGGGGCACCGGCGTCATGCGTTGCCGGGGTCTCGCCATTCCAGAGGCTCAGATGGATATGCGTGCCGTTTCCGATACCGTCCGGCTTCAGCATCGGCGCAAAAATCGCCCGCTGCCCTGTCCGCCAGGCGATCGCGCGCGCCAGTTCTCGCATCACCACTGCCCCTTCCGCCGCGCGGAGACCTTCCTCGGCCGCGATCGTCGCTTCGTACTGTCGTGGCCCGTATTCCGGGAGGAAGCTGTCCGGGGTGAACCCTGCCGTTCTGAGCGCCGCGATCAGCGTCTCGCCGAACGTCCCCTGCCGGCGGAAGGAATCCAGCGCGTACGTGGCGCCGGGCCGATCCTCCACACCCGTCAGCACAAATTCCTGTTCGAAGCTTGCCACCAGCCTGAGCCCGAACTTCGCGAGCGCCGCCAGCGCCCGTGCCAGGAAGGTCCGCGGGCAGTATTCCCAGGGGCTGCCGTCAGTGTTCACGATGTCGCCGAGATAGAATCGTTCTGCCGTGCCGTCCTCGAACGGCACCTCGATCCGCACCCGAGGATCGGGCCGGATGATCAGGTCTCCCGAAGTGCCGAACGGCGTCGTATAGATCGGGCCGAAGGGGGACATCATGATGTTGGAGTGGGTCAGTCCCACCCCCTTCTTCAGCCGCACGCCGATATCCGCTTCGGGAAACGCCTTGCCGCGCACGAGGCCGGCCCAGTCGCACACGCCTGCAAATACAAGAGGTTCGGTCTTCATGAAAGTCCGTTCTTCTCGTGGGAATCCGGCTCCGGCCGGTCCCACGCCGTAGAATCCCGCTTCGCCGGCTCGATTGCCGGCCGCAGGGCAAGCAGGAAGAGCCCGGCAACCAGATAGACGAACACTACATAGGGCCAGAGATTGCCCGGAAAGGCCGGCACGGGATAGACCGAGTTGTACAGGGGCCAGAGAAGAATCATCGTCCCGCCCACACCGAGCGCGGCCCACGCCATCTTGCGCGCCCGCGCCGCATCCATCGCCTCCCCTATCGTAACACCCATATAAACCAGGATCAGCGCGAGCGTTCCGATGGTCCCCAGGTAGCCGTAGTAGTTGGCCGGGCCGCTGAATGGCGCCCAAAGAACAATGCCCGCAATCGTAATCGCACCGACGGACAACAGCGCAAGTCCCGGCGTCCCATGGCGCTCATGCACGGCGCCCAACGCGGGCGCCAGCCCGGCACGCCCGAGCGCGAACAGCATGCGCGACGCGGCACTCACACTTCCCAGCACGCAGGAAAATGCGGAGATCGCGGCGGCGAGATCGAGAAGCGTCGCGAAATTCCGCGAGCCGAACCTGAGCGCGAGCGTATTCAGCGGCGCGCTGTCGTGCGCCAGCGCCGTCATGTTGCCCAGGCCAAAGCCCACCACTTGCACATACGAGGCGAACACGTAAAACACGCCGGCCAGAATCACCGTTCCCAGCACGGCAATGGGAATCGCCCGCTTCGGATCGCCGGTCTCTTCGCCGAGAGTCGCCGCCCCTTCGAAGCCCGCGAAAGACAGCACCGCAAACACCATTGCATATCCTACGCCCGACCAGCCGAACCTCGGATCCGGCCGGAACGGAGCGGTACTCAGCCCGGTTGTCGTGCCCACCTTTTCCAACACGATCACGCCGAGCACGACGATCGCCAATACCGAAACCGCCTCCAGCCCCAGCATGAGACGCGCCGCCAGGCGCATGTCACGATAGGCGAGCGCGACGGCGGTGATGATCGCCGCAATTCCGCCGGCGAGCCACAAGCCTGGAACCGCAATCCGGTAATTCGCGAGTGCGGCGTCGAGGAAATTTCCCACCAGCGCCGCGGTCCCGGCGCCATACGCGAGATAGGTCAGCATCAGGGCCCATCCCGCCACAAATCCTGCGCGCAGCCCGAACGCCCTGGTGATGTACGCGTAGGCCGATCCCGCATGCGCGACCCGCCGCGCGAAGGCCACAAACGAAAGTCCCACGACGGCGAGTGCAGCCGTCCCGACGGCGAAAGCAAGCGGTGCGGCCCTTCCCGCCGCGCCCACCGCCAGCGTCACATTGAACGCCATCGCCATGGTAGGCGCGATGATGGAGAGCGACAGCCCGACCGCCTCGATCAACCCGAGATTGCGGCGCAATTGCGCCATCGATTCCCCCAGAGCAATACACGTCGGGTGCGACAGACATCTCTCTGCCATTGCGTTCGGGAGAGAGTACCGCATTTGCGTGGTGCGATCTAGCGGAGCAGGGGATTGATCCCACGATCCCGCCGAGGACTCCTCCCTCCGCCGCCTGATTGTTCGGCGCAGGCATGTATTAGGAGGGATCGGAATGTGAATTCCGGTCCGGCCGGGCGATAGGGTGCCGCGTGCATCGCGCCTGCCGATGGTCGGGTTGAGGCCCGCGCCCCCACACCATGAGGGAATTCAGCCGGCTTTTTCGCGTCATGGAACGGAAGGCTCGAACGGCGATCCACCGCAGCGGCGGGTGCCGGACAGCCAAGCATGAGGAGGTGCCTCCATGTTCCATACTCGACGGGTCGCCGCGATCGGGCTCGTGGTGCCATTCATCCTGATCGGTTGCGCCGGGAGCCCGACGGCGCCGAACGCCGCCAACAAGGACGCCAACACGCCTCCGACGCTCGATCTCGTGTTGACCACCAGCGACCCGGCCGACACGATCGCGGTCACGAGCCAGACGGCGAACTACCCCACCTGGGTTCGCGTGTGTCTGAGCGTGACCAGTACCTCGGGCTGGTGGAAGGGCATCGGCCTCGACCAGACGAATCCCACGATCCAGGGCAGCGCAGCCGACGGGGAACAGTGCACGAACATCGGACCCGGAATCATTTCCCTCACGTTCTGGAAAGCGAAGCTCCTCGGCATTCACACGGAGGTCGGGAGCGGCTCCATCGACCTGACCCAGTACGTCGGCCACGTGGTCACGTTCACCTGGAGGGCGGACTGATACGTCGTCCGCGCGCAGCTCGGGTGAGTCGAGATCCTGCGCGATCCGCGACGGGATAGGAATTCGATCGGGGTCCGTCGGGGTTCCGGCGGGCCCCCGGAGGTCGATCCAGCTATACTGCTCCGGCCAAGCACGCCGTACCCCGTCACGATAGTCTGCGGCGATCGGCCAGAATTCGCGTGTCTCGACTTCGACCACTGGGCCCATCAGAGCGGCGTCATGCTGCCAGTCGCGCAGCCTAGGAGGTCGGCGCAGAAGTCGCTCGCCGAGAGACTTGACGGTCGGCCTTGCGCTGAGTGTTTGAATGAGGCTTGGTTCTGGACACTTGCCCAAGCCCAAGTCACAATTGAGGAGCGGTGCCCGGAGTTCAACGCCGCCCCACCACATCGCGGCCTCCACGCTCAGACAGCGCAGGACTACGTCGCCGGGCTACACAGCACGAAGTTCACGATCCGCGCTGCGACAAGACGACTGAATCAACATCGGGGTGCACGTCAAGAGCATGACAAAACCGACCGTTCGCAAAACCATAGGCTACGTTCGACTCATCGCCGGCAATCTCATCATCCTGGGCCTCCTGCTCGTCGTCATCGAGGGCCTGTCCAGCTACACTCTGTTTGTCCGCGACGTCATGACGACTCGTCCGATCGCCGAGCGACTGCACACCAAGTATGATCCCGAGCTCGGATGGGTGAATCGGCCGAACGTGTACCTGGCGAACATGTATGGGCCTGGAGTCTACCTGAGGACGAATAGCCAGGGGTTCCGCGGCAACCATGATACCGGCGCCACTGTGCCGCCCGGTAAGGCACGCATCATCTGCTCAGGCGACTCGTTCACCCTTGGCTATGGGGTCGACAACGACCACACCTGGTGCCACCTCCTCACGACGCTCGATCCCCGGCTCGAGACAGTCAACATGGGGCAGGGCGGTTACGGTGTGGACCAAGCATACCTCTGGTACAAGCGCGACGGCGCCGGTCTCCAACACCAGATTCATCTCCTGGCCTTCATCACGAACGATTTCGACCGGATGGAATCGGCGACGTTTCTTGGATATGGCAAGCCTGTGCTCGCGGTGGAACACGGGGCACTAGTCGTCAAGAACGTGCCAGTACCGGAGCGCTCCTATCAATTCTCATGGTTCATCTCGCACAGCCGTGACCTGACAGAACTGCGCACCGCACAACTGTTGGAACGAGTGCGGCATAGACTGGGGCTCGGGCGGACCGGCACGGACTCACTTGCCGCCAAGAAGAAACTCGAGGAGACGCACCAAGTGCTGATCAGGATGTTCACGGATCTGAAGCGCCTCAACGAGGAGGACTCCAGCGCGTTCGCCTTGGTGTATCTTCCGACGCTGGACGACCTCAAGAGCAGTGACCCTGAGGGGTGGACGCCGTTCCTCGAAACCGAGTCGCGTGTGCTGGGCATCCCCTTGATCAACGTTCTGGACGCGTTTCGGACGCTGCCGTATGCGGACGCCTTGCGCATGTTCATTCCGCAGGGGCAGGTGAACTATCCGAGTGCCGCGGGTCACCTGACGAACGAGGGTAACGCGCTCGTTGCCAAGATCATCTACCGGGCTCTCAGAACTCAACCGTCACTCTCCCACGCCCTCGTGCGACCAGATATTTCAGAAAATCGCGTTTCTAGACGGGCCCAACTCCGATCCCCGCGCGAACCCGAGTAGGGTTCCCATCAACAACAGCACGTGGAGTTTAGGGCGCCCCCCGCTCAGCGCGAGTCCGGCGGCGCGATCGCCGCCGCTCGCTTCCTGGCCTCGGCTACCACGCTGTCGGCGCGCGCCCCCGCCGCACGTATGAGGTTGGCGGCCTGCTTGTCCGCCTCGCTCCGCAGCTTGTCGGCGCCCGCTTGAGCGGCCATGCGCAATGCCGGGTTGGTGGCCTTGGCCACGAGCGCCTTCGCCTGTTCGTCTGCCCTGCGTCGCAGCTGTGCCGCGGCGGAGTCCGCGCTGGCCCGGATGACGGCCGCCTGTTGCTCCGCCTGGGTCACGATCTGCTGCGCCTGCGCGCTCGCTCGGCGCCGGGCTTCGATTGCGGCCGAGTCGACCTTCGCCTTTGCACCGGCAACCTGCGACTGTACCTGCTGCGTTGCCGCCTCGCGCACGCCTGCCGCGACGGAGCTGCCGGTGCCGGCGAAGGAGGGCCGGACCGTCGGATCGGTGATGGTGCCGGTCATTCGCACCCCGACCGACACCGCCGCCGCACTGCCGAGGTTGATGCCCGCATGCCCGGCGCTGGCGGCCAGCGCGCTGATCGCCTGGCTGGCGCTCGACCCGAGCATCGAGGTCGGGACCGCGAGCGCGAGCGTGTAGTCGAGCGTCTGATCGATTCCGTTGGATCCCGAGACCGTCATGGCCACGTTGCCGATCCTGACGTCGAAGGGCTTCACGTACAGGCGGCCCTTCTGGATCGTGAACGACCCCAGCAGGGCGCGCATGGCTGGATTGCGGAGCTGCTCGACGTGAATCGCGTCGGCCAGCTTCGTCAGCGGTGGGAAACTGTCGATGGCGATCGTGCCCGTCCGGAATGACCCCTGTCCGCTCAGCAGACTGAATACGGGCATCATGTTCGCGGCCAACGGCCCGGAGAGCGTCAGCCTGGACGTGAAGCGCCCGCGTGCGTAGCGGGCGATCGGGACGAGGCGCTGGACGGTGACGAGCGAGGAGAAGGCGGTGGGGATGTCCATCGAGTCGACGTTCACGTCGAACGAAAACGTCGGCCGCGCCGGGGTCGTGGTCTCGTAGTAGCCGTTGGCGACGACGTTCCCGCCGAGCATGTTCATCCCGAAGCCGTCGAGCGTGACGCGCTGGTTCCGGACCAGCACCCGGCCGTGTGCGTTGCGCATGTCGAGCTTCCC
>JBJKRG010000062.1:0-2754 GCA_046704805.1 Gemmatimonadaceae bacterium | reverse complement strand
CCCCGGCCGCCCGCGATCCGCCGGCCGTCGCCGAGGGCGGGAGCGCGCGGGCAACCGTCCAGACGCGGTCGGCCGCTGGAGGTCGTGCCGCCGCGGCTCATCGTCCGGCATCCACCGCCTCCCACCCTGCCCCCGTTCCTCGAGCGGCAGGGTGCGATGCGGCTGAATCCCGGACGGCCCCTGGAGCCGCAGCAGTTGAAGAACCTGCGGGAAGGGAAGCCGGCGGGACCGCAGCGGGACGCGAAGCACCCCGCCGCTCGGTCCGGCGACGAGAAGAAGGCCGTCAAGAAGAAGCCGGGACGCGGTCGCGGCGGAGGCGGAGTGGGACCGGCCTAGATCCAGGCCAGCCCGACCAGCCCCACGAGCGCGAGCCCCACGAGAAGCGCGAAGCTGCGGCGGCCCGTCACCGGGTCGCCGAAGCTCCGCGCGTAGATCGCCTTCACCAGGTTGTTGCTCGCCGCCGCGATGGTGATCGCCGTGGCCGCCACGTGCAGGGGAATGGCCGCCGCGCGCGCCTGCGTCACGCCGAGGATGAACGGATCCACGTCGGTCACGCCCATCAGCCCGGCCAGCGTGTAGAGGCCCCCGTGCCCGAGGTGCTCGCGCACGAAGGTCGTCGCAATGAGAATCGCGACGAAGGCCGCCGCGAGCAGAACGGCCGCTTTGAGTTCGAGTGGGTTCACGGGCGGGGGCTCGGCCTCCGCTGCCGTCGACGGGCCTTCGGCGCGGTGCGCCAGATACCACCCGCCCGCCACGCCCACGACCGCCCCCAGGGCGAACCCGGGCAGCAGCCGCAGGGCGAGCGCAGGGTTGAACAGGGCGATGAGGACGAGGAGCCGCACGTACATGACACCCGATGCCGCCAGGATGCTCCCCGCGTACAGGCTCGGCAGACCGCGATCGCGCGAATGCCGCGCCAGCACGACCGTCGCCACCGTGGACGAGTAGGCCCCCCCCAGCAGTCCCGAGAGGATGATGCCGCCGCGTCCCTTGAGCACACGCTGCACCACGTAGCTGCCGAACGACACGCCGCTGACCGCCACGACCACCAGCCACGTGCGGAACGGATTGATCGCGAATCGCGTGAAATCGCGGTCGGGTACGATGGGCAGGATCACGACGGTGAGCACCAGGAACTGGGCCACCGTGGCGATCTCACCGGATGCGGCATGCCGCGTCAGCCCCTCGAGCCCCTTCTTCAGATCCAGCAGGAGGACGCCGACGACGGCGATCGTCGCCGCCATCCAGTACTGCTCGTGGAAGACCAGCCCCGCCACGACGTACGTGGCGAGCCCGCTCATCTCGGTCGTGATCCCCGCCTGCTCCGACGTGGCCAGCTTCCGCTGATACGACAGCAGCATGAAGCCGCCCACCACCGCGAATCCCAGGAACCACCCGAGTGCGTCGGGCGCGGAGATGAGGGCCAGCGCGTAGCTGACCAGCCCGATGAGCGGGAAGGTGCGCACGCCCCCGAACATCCACGTCCCCTCGACCTGCTTGCGCTCCTCACGCTCGAATCCGATGAGGAAGGAGAGCAGCAGGACGAGGGCGATCTGCGCGGCGGGAGCGGGAACGAGGGCGGGCATGGGCGACGATGGAGAGGTGGAACGGCCGTTCCCTGAAGAATGGGGTCCGCGCGCCGGGCGCGCCATCGGCGGCGGGGGCCTCCCGTCGCCTTACCCGTCGCGCGCGACGGCACCTATCAGGACGGCAGACCCGACGAGGTGCCCGGCCATCGCCGGCTCCGGATCGGCCGATGGACGCGACCCCGGTCGCGGGAGCGGGGGTAGCACCGCGGGCCGCGGGCCGCGATTGGCGCATGCAGGTGCTTGATCAAGCAACAAACGCAGGCAGCCATTGGCGCGTGACATGAGCGTCCACATATGGTGCGTGGCCAGCATCCGTTGGACACGCGCTGCAGCAAATCGTGGCGCCCGCTCCCGGTTCCCGACGCGAATCGGCCTGAATACGGGGCTTCTCCACGGCACACAAATTGCGCGAAGAGAACGTGTTCGTATGAAGCTCTCGGCTCCCCCCTGCCCTGGTCTTCCACGATGCATGCACTCCCAACCGACCCTGCCCTTCCCGCTCCTTCCGCTGCCGCGGTGTTCCAGACCGTCGCCGACGGTGCGGTCCTGCTGCACACGGCGCATGAGGTCTACTACGGCCTGAACGCCGTCGGCGTCGAGGTGTGGCAGCTCCTCCCGGACAGCGACGATCTCGCCGGGTTGTGTACGCAGCTTGGACGGCACTACCCCGACGTGCCGCCAGATCAACTCCGCGCCGACGTGGTGGAGCTTCTGGATGCGCTCCGAGCTGCCGGGTTGGTCGAGGAACGCCCGTGACCTCCGCCATGCGTCGCCTTCGTGCGGCGCGACGACTGGGCTCCCTGACCGGGCGCGACCTGATGCGGGTGGTGCGCGCCCAGTGGTACCTGCTGACGGCGCGGCTCGCAGTCGTCGTGAAGGCACGGGGACGATTGCTCGCGCGAACGACCGGCGATGCCGCCCCGCACCCCGAAGACGCCGCCAGGGTGCGGCAGGTCTCGCTCGCCGTGGCGCGGGCGGCGGAGTACGGGCTGTTCCGGCCGACCTGCCTGGTGCGGTCCATCGCCTAGCAGCGAATTCTGCGGCGGGAAGGGATCGCAGGCGCCGTGGTGCGCATTGGTGCACGTCGAAACGGCGACCGCATCGAAATGCATGCCTGGATCGAACTCGGCGGCACGGTGGTCGGGGAATCCCCGCAACGCACGGG
>JBJKRG010000061.1:0-2696 GCA_046704805.1 Gemmatimonadaceae bacterium | reverse complement strand
AATGAGGAGCGGCTTCGGCCGCTCCTTTTTCGCAGGGCCGAGCCGGGGTGGCGAAACTGGTAGACGCGAGGGACTTAAAATCCCTTGGGGGCAACCCCATCCGGGTTCGAGACCCGGCCCCGGCATCGCTCGGCTAGCGCGTCCCTCGCCCGGCCCCGCGTCGCCCGCCGCGCCCCCGCCCGGCTGGCGGCCCCATCGCCGGACCCAGGATCTTCGCCTCCATGTTCACGAACTGGAGGTGTAGGTCCGTGCCGGTGCGGAAGGGCTCCATGCCCGACAACTGGAACACGAGCGCCTTGGGCGCCGACAGCGAATCCGGCAATAGGCCGCCCGGCGGCAGCAGCGATGTGAAGTCCCACACCGCCCCCACGCCGCGGACACCGTTGTCGGCGTTCGCCACCTCCACGCTGCGGGCGTTCTCCGAGGTGAGCACCAGCGCCCGCGCCTTGACCGGACCCTTGAGGGTATCGGTCCGCGTCGTGTTCTTCAGTCGCACGCGGAACGTCACCCGGTCGGTCTTCTGGTCGATGGCCGTGTTGAGCAGCTGAAGACTCACGGCCCCCGACAGGTCCGTCAGGTCGGCGAGATCGCCGCCCCCATTGCGCGCCACCGTTCCGTCCACGTGGACGCGCGCTGTCCAGAGCTGCGCGATGCCGGTCCGGTAGTCGATCCAGGCCGGATGGAAGTCGCCCGCCGCGTCCGCCACGAAGGCGCCGTTGTGTCCCGGAGCGAACGTGAAGCCGGCATAGGCCAGATTCGCCGCCAGCGACACCACCCGGCCGCCGCTCCGCTCCCCCCGCGCCTCGCGGCCACGGCCGCGTCCTTCGGCGCCGTTCCCCGCGCGTCCAGCGGCCACCCAGTGCAGCTGGTCGGGCGCAAACGTCGTCGGCTGGTCGGTGATCTTCACGCTCGGGGACCAGGTGTCGCCGCCGTCCAGCGAGACGCGCATCCGGATGTTCCAGCCGATGTCGTTCGCGAAATCGCGGCGGTCATACCACTGCACGGCGACGACGCCGTCCTTGTTCACGGCCACGGTGGGCGTGACATCGTCGGGGCCATTGATCAGCGGGTCGGCAGCCGCGCGATCGTCGCTGATCACGCGTTCCGGGGACCAGGTCCGGCCGTGATCGCTGGAGTACGACAGCATGATCTGCAGGCGGCCCGTTCGGAAATCGGACCAGACGACGTAGATCCGGTCCTTGAAAAGAGGGGAGCCGGGGTCGACCGCGATGTCCGGGATGACCGCTGACTCCGACCGCGGCCGATTCATCCAGTAGTCGCCGATATGAACCGCCGGATTCCAGCTCTGTCCGCCGTCGGTGGACGTGATCACGTCGAGCCAGTAGTTCGCCGTCGGTAACGGCGTCCGGGCGGCCAGCCCCCCGCGCCCACCCATCCGTCCCTCGCCGGGCAGCGGCGGCTTGCGGTGGCCGTACAGTGTCATCACCGTCCCGTCGGACAGGATGACGCTGTTCGACATGCCGAGGATTCCCTCGGGCCGAGGGACGAGGCGGAGGATCGGATTGTTCCACGTCGTGCCGCCGTCGAGCGACGTGAAGAGCGCCACGGCCGTTTCCTTTTCGCCGCCCCCGAAGCCCGGGCCGCTCGTATCGGTGGCCCACGGCACGCTGACCGTGGAGTTCATATAGACCCGGCCGCCGTACTTCCCGCCCGTGAAGTCCGCCACCAGGTACTCCCGATCCCAGGCATAGGCCGGCGGCGCTTCACTCGGCGGGTTCCAGGTGCGGCCGCCGTCGCGCGAGCGGTACAGTCCCCAGCGCGCGAGCGTGGCGAACAGTGCCGAGCCGTCCGGCCCATAGGCCACCGAGGCGTCGCCGCCGCTCGTCGAGTCGCGGTGTTCCAGCGAGAGCGTCCAAGTCTTGCCGGTGTCGAACGAGACGTAGGCCACCGATTTCACGCCCGTGGTGTCGAGCCAAGCGATGTGCGACCCGGCGATCAGGCGTTCGGCGTGTCGTGGGTCGGCGGCGATCACTGGCTCGGAATGCGGATCATCGGCGCGGGCCGCACTGATTTGGATGTTGGGTCCGACCGTGATGCGCTGCGCGCCGGCGCCGCGGAACGGCGCCGCGATCAGCAGCGAGAGCGAACAGACGAACAGGCGGCGGCGAACGAACGAGAGCGAGGCGGGGTAGAGCGACGAGACGCGCATGGACTCTCCGCGAAGGCCCCGGTGCCCCGGGGTTGGGAGGCGAGCGAGAGTGGTTCGTGGCGGCGCCACTATCATGACGGGGCGTGATGAGGGCGGCAAGAGACCGGGCCGGATGAATCGCGGCCGCACTCGAATTATTTTCCGTCATGCCCTCGTTTCTGCGGACTTCAAGGGCCGGCGCCATCGCGCTGGCCCTCCTGGCGTTGCCGGCCCTGCCGGCCGTCGCGGCGGCGGCGCCGAAGACCCCCGATCCGGCCAAGCCCACCAATCCGGCCAAGGTCTGGAGCGGGCGGGCCCTCGCCAACGCCAGCCTCTTCTTCGGCAACAACCAACAGCAGATCATCGGCTTCGACGGCAAACTCGCCCGAGTGGACTCGAGCCTCGGTCTCTCCGCCGAACTGCAGTCGCAGTACGGCGAGGCGTCGGTGGACAACGGGCCGCGCACCGTCACCAAGCGCCTCTGGATGGGCACCGTAACGGCCAACTTCAAGCCGCTGTCGCGCGTGTCGAGCTTCCTCACCAGCGC
>JBJKRG010000060.1:0-2501 GCA_046704805.1 Gemmatimonadaceae bacterium | reverse complement strand
CCCTTCGACGATCGCATCGTCCCTCACCTGCGCCCGCTCCAAAATTTGCGCATTTCCGCGTACCCATGTTTTGCCGCGGATTCGCACCGTACCGCCCACCTGGGCTTCGCCCTTCACCTCGGCATTCTCCGACACGCGAGCATCCCCGCAGACAAGCGCGTGTCCGCTCACTTGCGCGGCGCCGGAAATCTTCGCGCGATCGCGCACCGCCGCATCTCCGAAGACGCGCGCCTCGCCGGTGATCCGCGCTTTATCACGCACTTGCGCGGTTCCATAGACCTTGGCCTGCGGCCCGATGTGCGCGGTGGCGGCCACCCGGGCGGTCTCCGCGACCCACCCGCCCGTCGTTCCGTCAGGATTGCGATGCCGGTGCGCCGGCACCGGCCCGCGGCCAAAATCATGGGTTTGCCCGGGCGCGTTCATCGGCCGAGATCCTCATCTTCGCCGTCTTCGTGTCCCTCACCCTGCTCGGCGGACGTGACCGTTTCTCCCTGCGCGGCGTTCGTGGCACCGCGCGGATGCCGTGCGACGAGTTCGGGCACCATCGAGATTGATTTTCCGCTGCCGGTCGGCCCAAGGATTACCGCATTCCCGAGATCGCCCGGACGCAAATACAACCGAAACGGCGACGCGGACTCTTCCCCCGCGAAGCGGTCACGGGCCGCGAAGCGAATCGACCCGTCTGAGCCGAGTTCGCGCTCGACGGTGCGCACGGCGAGCGTCTTACCGTCCACATCCATCCGCACATCGATCAGATCGCCAGGTTTTGCTTCCCCGAGCTCGGCGAGATCCCCATCAGGACGACGCCACCGGGCGGGCCTCATGTCAGCCACCACCAGCACCGGTTGCGCGTTGATCAGAGCGCCCAAGGCGGTATCCGGGTCTTTGCGCACCAGCGGATGGCCAAGATGCATCTCCACCGCGGCGGTATAGGGTTTGCCTGCCGCGTTCGTTTCGGGGAAGTGATGGACACCGAGCACCTCTCCCATGAGGCGATCGCCCGCCCCAAAGCGCAGCGTCGGGAGCGACTCCCAGGGAATGGGCGGCGCGCTCGCGCGGCCCTCGTAGATCGAATCGCCGAGCGTCGCCAGCACGATCGTCCGGCTCATGACTTGAAGGTCGATGCGCTCGCCGATCCGCTCGCGCACCGAGGCCGTGATGGATTCCAAACCCTCGGTGGATGCACCCTGCTCCGGGCTGCGCCCCTCATGAGACCCTTTGCCAAAGAGACCCTTGAAGTTCGCGAGTGAATTGCCATCCGGCGCGACGAGCGTCGTCACCAACCCATCGTCCTCGCGAATCGCGAGCGCGCGGAGCTTGTGCGCGACTCCGACCAGCGTGCCGACGACGCGCGGGGTTTCCGTGTCCCGAAGCCCAAGCACCTTACCGCGCGCCCCGACGATATCGAGATCGGCGACATCGGGCTGCCCGAATTCACGGACACGCCACGCCTCGACGGGGGCGGCGCGCAGTTCCACCGCGGACCACGGTCCGCTCGTTCCCGTGAGATCGCCCGTGGCATTGACGTTGCGCAGCCGTACCTGGTCGAGCACCTCCGCGAGGGTCTCGTAGATCAACTCGCCCGATGTGCGCCCATCCTCGGCTTGGACGAGAGGGCACCCGGCGGAGACGATGCCATAACCCAGGGTGTGCTCGTCGCGTGCAAACGGCGGATGCTCATGCGCCGGAACGGCTCGCATTTCAACCATGCGATACGGGCCGTTGATCGCCGGGTCGCGCGAGTCGTTCATCCGCGCCGTGATACCGGCGCAGTGCTTCGGGTCTCGCACCACCCCGAGCGGACCTCTCGAATCATCGCGGTCGACGATGCAGTACCCGTAGATCGGATATCGTCGTCGCGCGTGCTCGAGCGCGCACTCGCCTTCGGCTTCAATGCGCTCGGACGTGAGCGCTTCCGGCAGGACCCCGTCTCCCAATTTTTCCCGCACGGCTTCGGAGAGGCCCCACTGGTTCGGCTCTCTTTCGAGCCGTAACGCCGCATCCGCCTCGGGGAGGTGCTCGACGGCCCGCTCGACCGTCTGACAGATCTGCCGCGTGATGGAGTCTTTCCACCGCGGATGTTCGCAGGACTGGTAACCCACATACTTTGCGTGCTCGGCGGCATATTCCGGCGTCACGCCAAGCTGCGGCCGGGTGCCGCCGATGCCTTCGTCGACGAGCACTGCGTGAGATGCCAGCACTTGGGCAAAACAGAGTGCCGACGCACCGGCGAGCTTGATGACATCCTCGTCGAGCAGCTTAGGTCCAGATACCCCATCGACCCGGGTCATGCCGCGACCGGGATGGGAATAAGACACGCTCGCGATGTTCTCGCGCGCGAGCGCCTTGCCGACGGCGACCGAACTCATCGCGCGCACGGATTTCGGCTGTCGCTCGTGCGGTAGCGCCTTGACTAGCGCGGCGAGCAAGCCGAGCTCCTAGGGATCACAGATATGCGATGACATGACTCATCTCCCGGCACAGAAGAGAATGGGTGCCTC
>JBJKRG010000059.1:0-2514 GCA_046704805.1 Gemmatimonadaceae bacterium | reverse complement strand
GCGTCTCACGATCCAGCTTGCCGCGCAGCGTCTCGCCCTCGACGTACGGCATCACGTAGAACAGGAATCCGTCCGCCTCGCCCGAATCGAACAGCGGCAGGATGTTCGGGTGCTGCAGCGCCGCGGTGGTCTTGATCTCGCTCACGAATCGCTCGGCGCCGAGCACCGCCGCCAGCTCGGGCTTCAAAACCTTGATGGCCACGTCGCGGTCGTGTTTGAGATCGCGCGCGAGATAGACGGTGGCCATGCCGCCCTGCCCGAGCTCGCGCTCGATGCGGTAGCGGTCGGCCAAGGCCGAGGCGAGGCGGGCAGCGGCGTCAGACATGGCACGCCGTGGCGAACGTTTCAGACCCTGGCCGCGACCGTCGCCGCGTCACGCCTCCAGCTCCCGTCGGTAGCTCTGCTCGCCGAGATAGACGGCCGTCCCGATGATCGCCCCGGCGAGCGCATTCGCCAGCAGCACACGCGGCAACCCCAGAACGTCGAAGGCGACGGGCGTGCCGGCCAGGTGGCCAACCAGATAGAGCGTCCCGGTGCATGCGACGCTCGCGTAGGCCACGCCTCCGAGCACGCTCGTCCAGTATCGTGCACCACCGACGATGAACGCGGCCCCGGCCCCGATCGCCGCGAACGCCATCAGATGTACGCCGGTGTATGCGATGATCTCGACGGGAACGACCATGTACGAGCTGACGCCGGTCGTCGCCCCAGAACTGGCGCTGCCGCCACCGAAGAGCCCGGAAGCGAGCTCCGCGGGAATGGAGAATGGACGCAGGCGGATCACCCCCTCCAGGAAGAAGAGGCCGGCAACGACGAGGGCGGCCGCGAGCCCCCCTGCGGCCCCCGCCTGCACGCGGATCGTGACCCGCTTGACGGCAGCGCGCCCGCGGCCGGAGTTCATGAGCCCTCCTTCACCCGCCGCGGCGGCAGTGTGCTGTCCCGGCCGCCGGCCTGGCGTCGCCGCTCGGCATCCGTCCGGGAGACTCGCTTCGGAGGCCGCGCCAACGGAATCCCGAGCGCCGCACGGACGACCTGGTTCAGCAGCAGTCCCGACGCGGCGCCACCCGAATTCGCCAGCACCGTCACCGAGAGCCGGTCGTTGGGCAGGTACGCATTCGCCGTGATGAAGCCCGGAATGCCGCCGCCATGTTGCGTCATCGCGTGCCCATCCAGGGTGTCCACCCCCAGGCCGAATCCGTAATGATTCGCGCGCGCGGCGCCGATCGGAGTGGTCATTTCGCGATATGACGTTGAGTCCACGACCTGCCCGCCGGCCAGCATGCGATTCCAACGCGAGAGGTCACCAACGGTCGAGCAGAGCGCGCCGGCGGAATAGGGCTGCGTCATGCTCAGGAACTGGTCGTGTTCCCAGTGATCTCCATCCCGCTGGTAGCCGGGCGCACGGTCCGGGAGGATCCGATGGGTGTCGCAGTAGTACGTGTGGTCGAGGCCCAGCGGCCGCAGCAGATCCTGCTCGACGAACTGCGGATACGGCGTGCCTGTCACGTGGTCGAGCAGCATGCCGAGTACCACGTAGCCGGTGTTGTCGTAACGCCACTTGGTGCCGGGCGCGAACCACATCGAGTCGGACGCCGTCATCGCCACGAGGGTGTCCGGCGGCATGTCCTCCCGCCACCGGCGTTGCCAGCGTGCGCCGATGTCGGTGTAGCTCGGGACGCCGGAGGTGTGGTTCAGCAGCTCGCGCACCGTCACGCCGCGCCAGGCGACGGGGAGCCCCGGGACGTACGTGGCGATGGAATCGCCCAGGGCCACCTTGCCCGCCTGCACCAGCCGCATCACCGACGCGGACGTGAACTGCTTGGTGATCGATCCGATCCGATAGAGCGTGGCCGCGCTGGCGGGCACCCGCTCTTCCAGGTTCGCGAACCCCCACCCGCCACGCACTATGGGGCGGCCGTCGCGCACGACTTCGATGGATACGCCGGGCGCCTGGTGGTCGCCCACGAACGCCCGGGCGAGCGATTCGACGACCGCCCGTACGTGAGCGGCGGCCGGCAGAAGCGTCCCCCGCGTGGCACGACTCGCCGTCTGCGCGCCTACCCCGTTGAATGCGAAACCGGCCAGGCACGCCGCCGCCAGCCGCCACATGCGCACATTTCGAACGCTCATCCGGGCCATCGATCCTCCTGGTGGGTTGGGAGTCCGCACGGTGGGACGCGACGCTCAGGGCATCGCGGGACGCCGCGACGCCGTCGATACCGCCCCGCCCCGCATCACCGCCAGCGCCAGGGTGATGGGGACCAGCGCGAGGGCCATACTATAGAAGTCGGCACCGGGCAGGTTTACCGACGGCGCCAGGACGCCGACCAACACGCCGATCGTCAGCGGCAGGAGCCCCACGACCACGCCGGCCAACAGCAGATTCAATCCGGACCGTGAACGCTCCGACGGCGAGGCCGTCGCAAAGCTGTGAATCACCGCCACGAGCGCGAGGCCAAGGCACAGGACGATGTAGCAGCCGACGATGGCGCCGACGACCCGATTGAAGGTGGC
>JBJKRG010000058.1:0-2588 GCA_046704805.1 Gemmatimonadaceae bacterium | reverse complement strand
TGGATCTTCATGTGGTACGACCCCGCGCGGCATGGGAGCGTGGCCGAGATCGGCGACGAGATGATCAATCTCGTGCTCCACGGCGTGCGCGGCATCGCCGCTCCCCCGGGCCCGAACTCGGGCTCCGCACCATGAACCATCACCGGACCAGGACGGGCTCCCACGCCCGAGGATGACATATGACGCAGTTCGAGAACGTCTGGATTCCCTACGGCACATACTGGACCTAGCCGTTCTGCGCGTGGCAGGGCCGCTTCGCCAATCTGCCCCCGATTCCGTTCGCCGCCGAGCTGACGTCGCGCGCCCTCAACGAGCGCGGCGTCTCCCCCGACGACATCGACGGTATGTGCCTCGGCACCACGGTACCGAGCAAGGGCTCGTTCTACGGAGCCCCGTGGCTGGCCGGCCTCGCGGGACTGTGCCAGCTGGCCGGACCGACCATCCACCAGGCCTGTGCGACCTCGGCCCGGTGCATGGTCGAGGCCGCCCAGGAGCTGGAATCCGACGGTGCGAGCGCCTATCTGGCCGTGACCGCGGACCGGACGAGTAACGGGCCGCACGTCTTCTATCCGAATCCCGCGGGGCCGGGCGGCACGGGCGACTCCGAGAACCTCGTGCTCGACAGCTTCGGACACGACCCGTACGCGAAGAACTCGATGATCCAGACCGCGGAGAACGTGGCTCGCGAGAAGGGGATCGATCGTGCGGCGCAGGAAGAGTTCACCCTCCTGCGTTACCGGCAGTACGAGCAGACCCGCGCCGGCGACGGGGCGTTCTTCGGGCGCTACATGCTCCAGCCCGTCGAGGTCCGTCGCGGCAAGCGCACCGAGGCCACGGTCACCGGCGACGAGGGTGTGCATCCGACCACCGCCGACGGCCTGGCCGCGCTGCGCCCGGTGCTCGAGGGCGGCACGGTGACCTTCGGCACCCAGACCCATCCGGCCGACGGCAGCGCAGGCATGCTGCTCGTGTCGGGCCGCGACCGGGCACGGGGATTCGCGCGCGACGCCAACGTGGACGTGCAGCTCCTGTCCTACGGGCAGGCCCGCGTGAAGAAGGGCTTCATGCCGATGGCCACGGTCCCTGCCGCCCGTCAGGCCCTCGCCCGTGCGGGGATCACCGCCGATGACCTGGCGAGCGTCACGACGCACGTCCCGTTCGCGGTCAACGATGTGCTGCTATCGCGCGAGCTGCCGATGGATCCGGAGCGGATGAACCGCCACGGTTGCTCGCTGGTGTGGGGCCACCCGCAGGCGCCCACGGGAATGCGCGCCGTCATCGAACTGATCGAAGATCTCACGATGACCGGCGGAGGATACGGATTGTTCACCGGCTGCGCCGCGGGTGACAGCGCCGCCGCTGTCGTTCTCAAAGTCACCGTTCGCTGAACCGAGGAGGGGCAGGGATGAGCACCGCGACCGTCAGATTATTCGACTCGAAGCCCACGACGAGCTTCGATTTCCAGGATATCCTCTACGAGAAGAAGGACAGCATCGCCCGGATCACGATCAATCGGCCGAAGTCCTACAACGCGTACACGACCGACACGCTGCGCGAGTTGATCCAGGCCTTCGAGGACGCCGCGTCCGACGATCGGGTGGGCGTGATCGTGTACACGGGTGCCGGCGACAAGGCGTTCTGCACGGGCGGCGACGTCAAGGAGTACGCCAACGTCTACACGAAGCGCCCCCACGACTACTTCAAGTACATGGGGCTCTTCAGCCGGTACATCGAGTCGATCTTCCGCAACGGCAAGATCACCATCGCCCGCATCAACGGGATCGCGGCCGGCGGCGGGAACGAATCGCAGCTCGCCTGCGATCTGGCCGTCATGGCCGACGATACGTACCTGGGCCAGGTGGGCACGGGCGTCGGCAGCGTCGCGGCCGGCGGCGCCACGCAGTGGCTGTCCATCCACGTCGGCGACCGCCGGGCTCGCGAGATGCTGTTCATGAACACGCGCCTATCGGCCGCGCAGGCGCTCGACTGGGGGCTGGTCAATCGCGTCGTGCCACGTGCCGAGCTCGATGATGCGGTCCAGGCGCTCGCCGAGCAGTGCCTGGAGAAGTTCCCGGAGTGCACGCGCTACACCAAGCAGCAGGTGAATTACTGGAAGGAATCGGCGTGGTTCTCGACGATCGGCCATGCCCGCGACTGGCTGTCCACGCACTTCACGACGCTCGAGCCCTACGAGGGCATGCAGGCGTTCGTGGAGAAGCGGAAGGTCGACTTCCAGGGCATCCGGGCGCGCGCACTGACGGACGCCAGCTCGGAGTTCGTCTGGGGACCGTACACGCAGTGCTGCGGCTCGTGCGGCGCCAAGGGCATTCCGTCCGAGTTCAAGTACTGCGGCAGCTGCGGCGCCGCGCTCAGCTGAGCGAGGGAGACGAGGATGGACCTGGAGTTGGCGGGCAGGGCGGCCCTGGTCACGGGGGGCGGGCGCGGCATCGGTGCCGCGATCGCCCGCGCCCTGGCGTGCGAGGGATCCGACGTGGCGCTGGTCGACCACGGCGCCTTCGACGAGGCGGAGTCGCTCGCCGAGCAGTGCCTGGAGAAGTTCCCGGAGTGCACGCGCTACACCAAGCAGC
>JBJKRG010000057.1:0-8307 GCA_046704805.1 Gemmatimonadaceae bacterium | reverse complement strand
GGTCAACACCAGCCCGAGCAAGTCGGCGCTGCGCGCGCCGAGCGCGGCACGGACGCCGAATTCATGCCGGCGCTGGGCGACGACGTAGGACATCACGCTGTAGAGCCCGATGGCCGCGACGATGAGCGCGAGCAGGCCACAGGCGGAAAGGACGGAGGCGCCAAGGTCGAAGCTGTGGTACTGAGGCGCAATCATATCGATCATGAGATCCGTGTGCACGTATGGTGCGGACGGGGCGATGGCCGCGAGTAGGCGGCGTACCGGGCCCGCGAGGGCAGCGGGTGAGCCATTCGTCCGGATGAGCAGCTGTGTGCCACCGATGCCCTCCTCCTGTCCGAAGGGGATGTAGTACTGCATGGCGGGCACTTCGCTCAGGCGGCCCCGGTGCGCGTCATGGACGACCCCGATCACGCGCGTGCACCGCGGCGGCGTAGGGTCGCCGACGATGATGCACTCGCCAAGGGGCGAACGTCCCTGCCAGAGCGTCTTCGCCATGGTCTGGTTCACCACGGCGACGAGCTCGGTCCCTTCCCGATCGCGCGCCTCGATCGGACGCCCCGCAACGATGGTCATGCCCATCGTCGAGAAGAAGTGATCGCCGACAGCGGCCAGCGAGGGGTAGGGATCGGTCCCCGGCAACTGCGGGATCGTGTCCCGCCCCGGGAGACCCAGCCGCCCCTCGAACGACGATCCGAAGGGTAGGCCGATGGCGACACTTGCGTCGCGTACCCCCGGCAGTGCGCGCAGCCGCTCGACGGCCTCCCGATAGGTCACCCGATTCTCCGCGAGGCGACGCGCCCACTGCGACTGGGGATAGCTGTACGCCCACTTGAGCGCGACGCCAGCGATCAGCACATGACCCGGGTCAAAGCCCAGGTCCACATTCCGCGCGCGTTGAACGCTTCGCACAAACAGCCCCGCTCCGACCACGAGCATCGTGGCGAGTGCCGCTTGGGCCACCGTGAGCGTCGTGCGCAACCGCGAGCGGCGTCCCCCACCTTCACGGGCGCCGGCCTTCAGATCAGATGTGAGATCGACCCGCAGCGCCCGAACAGCGGGCACCAGGCCCACGGCCAACCCGCACCCCACCGCCACAACGAGCGTGACTCCGAGCACGCGATCGTCGATGGGGTTGGCGCTCCACTCCACATTCGTGAGCAACAGGTCGCGGACGACGCGCGCGAGGACAAAGGCCACCCCGAGACCGGCGACGGCGCCGCTGAGCGTCAGCAGCATCCCCTCGGTGAGTAGCAGGCGGACCAGCCGTCCACGTCCGACGCCCATCGCCACCCGCACCGCCACTTCGCGCCGGCGACGCACCGCGCGCGCGAGCTGCAGGTTGATCACGTTCGCACAGGCGATGAGAAGTACCGCAGCGGCCACTCCGAAGAGCCACTGCCAGACCCGGTCGTCGTTCGAGGTCTGACCGCGGCGGTCGGCGGACAGAGGCGCTACAAAGAGACGGGCCTGGGCCAGCGCCGTATCGGTGCCGACGTACGTAGCATGATGTGCGGAGGTCGCGTCACGCGACGCCTCCTCCATCGTCACGCCGGGCTTGAGGCGCGCGTACACGTCGAGCCATTGGGCATTCCAGGTACGTGACCAGTCGGGCGTCGGATGGATGAGACTGAGGGGCGCCCACACGTCCACACGCTCGAGCCCCGTTCCCGTGAAGCCGGGCGGCGCGACGCCGATCACCGTGTAGCTCGCGTCATTCACCACGATCTGACGGCCGATCGCCGAGTCGCTGCCGCCGAATGCGCGCTGCCAGAATCCGTAACCAAGCACCGCAACGTGCTGCGCGCCGATTACGGAATCCTCCGCCGAGGAGAAGAACCGGCCGCGATACGCCGAAACCCCCAGCATCGGAAAGAGGTCCCAACTGACCGATCCCAGGCTGACGGGCTCCGCGGCCGCGCCCCGCCCGAGCGTGGCGGCATGCCCGACCGCATCCGCCGCAACCCCGGCAAAGTCCCGCGCCGCGCGTTTCAGATGCGCGTACATCACGTACGACGTGGTGGGCGAGGTGAACGTGCCATAGCCGGCGACATGCTCCGTCCGGTACACCCGAACGACTCGGCTGGCGTCGCGTACGTGATCCGGCCCCCGTAGCATCAGCCGGTCCACCACGCCGAACATGGCGGCGTTGGCCCCAATGCCGAGCGCCAGCGTCACTACGACGAACACGCTGAAGGCGCGCTCACGCCTGAGCCCGCGGACCGCGTACCGCAGATCCTGCGTCCACCCATCCAGCCATTCGTGAAGTCGCACGGTCTGCTCCCGGTGATGGGCGGTGGACCGGAGTCGCCGGCGCGCCCCGAGTGGCTCGCCAAAGCGGCGCCGTGCCTCACGCTCGGCGTCCGCGCGGGGCATTCCCTGCTCGACGAGCTGCCGGGTCCGCAACTCGAGGTGTAGCGCAATTTCCTCGTCGAGATCCCGCTCGACGAGGTCCCCCCGGTGAAGCCCAAGATGGAAGAGCCGCTTGATCCCCGGCCGAATCATGTCGAGTTCAGGCCTCGCGGCCCTGCGCGGCGAGCACCCCAGACACGAGCCGGGCATAGTGTGTCCACCGCTCGATTTCCGCTGCCAGGTGGGCGCGCCCCGAGCGGGTCACCCGGTAGTAGCGTGCCCGGCGGCTGTTCTCGGTCACGCCCCACTCGGCGGTGACCAATCCCCGCGCCTCCATACGGTAGAGCGCTTGGTAGAGCGCGGAATCCTCGTACGCGAGCCTCCCGCCCGAGTGCGATTCGATCCACGCGGTAATCTCGAACCCGTGCATCGGCGTCCAACTCAAGGCTTTGAGCACGAGCAGGTCCAACGTGCCTTTCATCACGGGGAGTTGCTTCACGAGCGCCAACACTCCTTACAGAGTCTGGATTGAAGGTACGCCTCCGCACCACCGTGTCAACTGGGATCGGTGCGACCCAAGGTCGCTGCGTCCGCCAGGGGGCACCTCGGCGCTCGTCGTGGCAGCGAACACAACTAGGCCCCCCGGGCCCTGCCAGCCTCTTGGGGGCCACCGCTCCATTCGGGCGCTTCCCCCCTTCCGGAGGCGAGGCCGGCGCCGGTCATGCTCGGGACGGCTTTCGGCCGTTCGCCGGAGTCCCGGTATGCTCGGCCACCTCATTGCCAAGGGGATGGCCCATGAGCATCGCCGATATCCTGACCGATCCGATCGCGCCCCCGCCCGAAACGGAGCAGGGCCCGCTCGACGAGATGGTCCGGGCAGTTGAAGACGAAATCGAGGCCGTTCGAAAACACCAGCGGGCCAACCTCGTGTCGGTCGCCAACGGGCGTCGGGTCGCCCAGGGTGCGGACTGTGCCGTATACGAATTCGCGGTGCGCTGCGGGATGA
Organism: Gemmatimonadaceae bacterium; assembly: GCA_046704805.1. Lineage (GTDB taxonomy): Bacteria > Gemmatimonadota > Gemmatimonadetes > Gemmatimonadales > Gemmatimonadaceae > JAGWRI01. The sequence goes on along the minus strand of JBJKRG010000057.1, from coordinate 4,952 downwards.
GCCTCCGCGACGACACGCAGGCTGACTGCGAGCTCGACGGCGAGAGCTTGGCCGGAACCGTGCTGGCGGCGCGGGATGGTACCCTCACGCTGGCGGTGCCGCGGGACCTCGGTCCGACGGTGCGGACCGGGCACGTCGTCCTCGACAATCTCTGGCTGCTGCGAGCGCTCCGGGATAGGCTGCACGAGCTCGCCTCCACCCACGCGACTCTAGGCATTGCCACCGTCGATCGGCTGCTCGGCCGCGCTCCCATTCACTGCACGAATTGCCCGCCGCCCGACCCGCCGCCAATTCCCGGACGCCGGGTGCTCGAAGAGCAGCAGCTGGCCGTCAGCAAGGCGTTGGGTAGCGATGGCCTCTACGTCTGGGGGCCCGCCGGTACCGGCAAGAGCACGACCGTCGCCGATATCACGGCGGCGCTGGTACGAACCGACAGCGTGCTCGCTGTCGCCTCGACGAACCACGCTGTGGACGGCGCCCTGCTGAAGATCCTTGACCGCCTGGGCGCGAGCCCGTTGCTCGCGGCGGGGAACGTGCTCCGCCTGGGCCCGATCGTAAACGATGAGCTTCGCGATCGCTTCGGCGACCTGGTGTCGTTCGATCGCGTGGTCGGCCGGCGGATGGACGAGCTGCGCGAAGAGCTCGCCAGGGTGCACGAAGCTATCGGCGCAGTTCAGGCGGAGCTCGAAGGGAGGGCATCGCCCTCGATGTCCCAAGATGGTCGCGATCCGGTAAGCACGACAGGAGGACCGGATGCCGTTGCCGCGAGTATTTCGGACGACCCGCGGATCCGGCTTGGACACCTTCTCAGCAGGGCGCGGTCCCTCGAGGAACGCGTCGAGAGGGTCCCGGCAGATGTCATGAGGGACTGCCGGATCTTGGCCACCACGGTCCATCGCGCCTACCTGCCCGGGCAGGTAGATCGCGCTTTTGACACAGTCATCATCGACGAGGCCGGGGCCGTGATGGGCGCGATGGCCGTCGCGGCGGCAGCCCGCGCCCGCCGGCGAGTGATCTGCGCGGGTGACTTCCGCCAGCTCGGGGCCCCCGTTTATGCGAATACCATCCTCGCGCGACGTTGGCTAGCCCGCGACGTCTTCACCATCGCGGGAATCCCCGGGATGATCGCGCGTGGCCGGACGCCCGACTATCTGGTCGCCTTGCGCCGCCAGTTCCGCATGGCACCAGACATCGCCTGGCTCGCGAATGGCCCGGTGTATGGCGGCATACTCCTCGACGACGTATCGGTCACCACCCGCCCCCGTGGGCCACTCGGTCAACGCGCGCTGGTCTACATTGACACGTCTGGCCTGGCCCCCCGCACGGTCAAACATGCGTCGGGTACTCGGACGAACGCGCTCCACGCATTTCTCGTGCGAGCGCTCATCGCGCGGCTCTACGCCAAGGAGTACTTCCCGACAACCCCTGATGCGAGGGATCCCCTTGCAATCATCACGCCCTACCGTGGCCAGGCCGAGTTGATCTCACGTCACCTGGCCCATCTGCCGGGGCTGCGCGGCGTCGAAGCCTCGACCGCGCATCGCCTCCAAGGCGGCGAGCGCGACATCGTCATCGCCGACTTCCCGGATTCAGTCGGCCCAGCCCTTGGCCGCTTCATGACGGCGCGACGGCTGGAGGAGGAATCGGCGAAACTGCTGACCGTGATGCTCACGCGCGCGCGGCTTCACCTGGTGGTCGTGGCGAATTTCGACTTTCTGCTCGCGACGGCCCCAGCTGATGGCCTCCTCCGCGAGTTCCTTCTGCGGATCCGCGCGCGCGGGCGCCAGGTGGACGCCCGAAGCCTTCTTCGACCGACCTGAGAGGATCGACGTCAATCGACTTCCCAGGGATCCGCGTTGAACGAGCCGCCGGCCACGCGCCGGCACTCGACAACGACCGTTCGCCCTTCGGCCGCGGCGGCCGCGAGCTGACGGTCGAGATCGCAGGTGTCTCGGAGGAGCCTCGCACCGGCGTCCGTTACAACGTAGGCGCCGTCTGGGAATTCGTGGAGAGCGATGGCCCCACGGCGGTCTTCTAACAACATCCTGAGCCTCCGGCTGAGGGACTGGAGCAGGGTAGCTGAGGCCGTCTCGTCCCCGCAACGGCGCCTCTCGACCGGTAGTGGTGTGCGCCACGTCACGGTCTGAGAACACGGTACCCCTGCGATGGGGACCCCCGTTGCGGTTGTGAAATCTGGTCTCCTATGCTGCGATGAGGGGACCTGATCCCCCTGCTCTCCCCTCGTTCTGGCATACCCAGCCCCTCATCATCCCATGTCGTCTCCTGCCCACCCCTTCGCGGATGCTCTGTCGGAGTGCAGCCCGCGGTCGATTCCGGAAGTCCCCGGCACGGGCACAGCACGTTCGCACCCGGCGCCCGCTGCTCGCAAGGAGCCCCGGTTCCACCCCTACACCGTCGAGGAACTGCCGGCGGAATCGGCTCTCCCTTTCCTCATCACCGGTGTGCTCCCCGCCAACGCGCTGACCGAGATCCACGGCAGTCCGGGTTCTGGAAAATCTTTTATGGCTCTCGCGATGGCCCTGTCCATCGCCACGGGCCTGCCGTTCTTCGGTCACGAGGCCGTCCGCGCGAACGTTCTGTACGTCGCCGCGGAGCGGTTCGTCGGCCTCCGCCGCCGCATCGAGGCCTGGTGCCGTCGCCATGGCGTCGTCGATCGGTCGTTCTTCCGGATCTTCAGGGATGGGGTGCAACTGATCGACGCCCGTGATGTTCGCAGCTTCATCACAGCCGTGGAGGAGTTGCCTGAGATGCCGGCGCTTATCGTGCTCGATACGCTCTCCCGCTGTTTGGTGGGCGCGGATGAAAACGGCCAGCGCGACATGACCAGAGTGGTCGATTCTCTGGACGCCATCCGAAAGGCGACCGGTGCCACCGTGCTCCTCGTACACCACACCAGAAAGGCGGGCGACACGGAACGCGGCAGCACCGTTCTCCGCGGAGCCGTCGATCTGATGATGGGGTTGGTCAAGGCGAAAGGGCACATCGCTCTGTCTGTGGCCAAGGTGAACGATTTCAGCCCGTTCGGGGAGCTGAGGCTGCGCCTCGAGGCCGAGGGCAGTTCGTGCGTGCCGGTCCAGGCCGACGATGCGGTGCCGGACGAGGACGACGCGGATCCCATGGGGGAGTTCCTGCGCGGAGACAACCGTGCCCTGCTCGAGGCGCTGAAGGCGTATCCAGCCGGCGCAACCCAGAAGCAGCTGGCCGCCGAGACCCGAATTCCGACGTCCACCGCCGGACGGCGGATCAATGCCAAGCTGGTCCCAGCCGGATTGGTCACCAAGGACAAGCGTGACGGGAGCTGCAAGCTCACGGACATGGGATGGCGCCTCCTGGGTTAGCAGGGTGCTGAAAAACTAAGCCAATCGTAACCCGCGAGCGCGCGGGGCGGCGCTATGTTAGCCCGACCCTGACCGGGAGCCGAGCGATGCGTGGTGCCGACGACCAGCAGACGATCCTCTTCAGCATGCGGTCGATCGAAGATCGCATTCCCGCCGACCATCCGCTGCGCGCGCTCCGGCGCCTGGTCGATCCGGTGCTGGTCGCGCTGTCGCCCCGCTTCCAAGGCCTCTACGCCACCACCGGTCGCCCGTCGATCCCGCCAGAGCAGTTGCTCCGGGCGCTGCTGCTCCAGGCCTGCTATACCATTCGGAGCGAGCGGCAACTGATGGAGCAGCTCGACTACAATCTGCTGTATCGCTGGTTCGTCGGCCTCTCGCCCGACGATCCGGTCTGGGTCCCGACCGTCTTTTCCAAGAACCGGGATCGGCTGCTCGACGGGAACATCGCCGATGCCTTCTTTACCGAAGTGCTGCGGCTGGCCGAGCAGCATCAGTTGCTCTCGCATGAGCATTTCACCGTCGACGGCACGCTGCTCGAAGCGTGGGCGAGCCATAAGAGCTTCCGCCCGAAGGACCGACCGGACGCGCCGCCGCCGTCGGATGAGGATGGCCCGGGCTACGCCGGCCGCAATCCCAGTCTCAACTTCCGCGGCGAGAAGCGCTCGAACACGACCCACCAGTCGGTGACGGACCCCGACGCGCGGCTCACCCGGAAGTCGCATCACAGCGCGGCATTTCTGGGCTACCAGGCGAGTGTGCTGATGGAGAATCGCCACGGGCTCATCGTGCAGACCGACGTCCGAGCGCCAGGCGGGCACGCGGAGTGTGACGCGGCCGTCGAGCTGCTGACCTTGCTCCCGCCGAGCCACGCGCGCCGGACGCTTGGCGCGGCTCGCGGGTACGACACGCCCGAGTTCATCGCGGACGTGCGCGCGCTGGGCTTCACGCCGCACGTCAGTCCGAACCCCGGCCGCTATCGTGGGCACCGGAGTGCCATCGATGGGCGCACCACCCGGCATCCGGCGTACACGATCAGTCAACGCAAACGGAAGCTGATCGAGCAGGGCTTCGGCTGGCAGAAGACCGTGGGGACGCTGCGGAAGCTCCGGCATCGGGGACAAGCGAAGGTGAGCTGGATCTTTGCCTTCACGAGCGCGGCGTACAACCTCATCCGCGTGCGCAACCTGCTCGCCGCAGCGCCGGCATGAGACGCGGCGCATGCTCTGCTGGCCACTTCCCCCGGGCCAGCGCGGACGAGACGCCGGGACACGGCACGCATTCGTCATGATGTCCGGTCCAGAACGGGGATCGCGCATCACTTCTTTGGCTTTTTCAGCAGCCTGTTAGGGGGCAGCACCGGTCGGGAGGTGCTGCTGGCCCATCCCACCATCCCACTCCCTAACGGGAGATGGGATGGTGGGATTTTGGGACGTCACGCCGGGCCTGTGCCGCCGCGGAGTCCGCCAGGGCCGCGAGCCGATCGAGGACTCCACTCCGGCGCACGGGGCCCCACGCCGGTCACGCCGCTTCCTCCAGAAGAGGCCCGGGGGGCGCGCCGCGGGCGCCGCGCCCGAACCCACAGCCCGCCGCGGG
>JBJKRG010000056.1:0-6341 GCA_046704805.1 Gemmatimonadaceae bacterium | reverse complement strand
GATCGCCGCGGCGCGGGCCGACGTCGCCCTGGTGACCACGGGCGTCGGCCTCCACAACGTGCCGGGCGCCGATGCGCTCCTCCGGACGGCCGTGCGCACCGTCGCCGAAGCCTACCGCATCGCCGGTCTCGCGGTGCCGCCCCCGCCGGCGCTCGGTCCCGACCCGGCGACCGTGTCGTGCGCCTACTGCCACTACGGGATCGAGACGGTCGACGGCACCGCGTTCGGTCAGCCGTTCAGCCATGCGGCGCACGTGCTGCGGGCCGACGTCGCGTGCAGCCGGTGCCACTCGTCGGCGGACTTCTTCTCGCCCAACACGCGGGAATTCGATCCGCGGCACGGCCGGACGACGCTGACGGCCGCATCGTGCAACGACTGCCACCACGTGACGTCCACGCTGGGGTGTACGACCTGCCACAGCCGCGATACGCTGGCCGCCCGGGCGTTGACCGTGACGCTCCCGCTGCAGCTCACGCCCGCCGGGGCGCCGACGTCGCGCCAGGTCGCGTTCCGACACGACGCGCACGCCACGGTGGAGTGCACGAGTTGCCACACGTCGCGTGCCGACGTCCGGACCGTGGCCGCCTGCACGACGTGTCACGAAGCGCATCACGAGCAGGCCGGGGATTGCACGATCTGTCACGGCACCACCGTGCGCACGTTCCACACCGCCGCCGACCATCTGGCCTGCACGAAGTGCCACGCGGTGGAGACCGTGCAGCTCCTCACCGGCAACCGGACGTTCTGCCTGAGCTGCCACACGGATCGGCGCGACCACCACCCGGCGCAGCAGTGTGCGCCCTGCCATCTGCAGATGTCGCCGGCCCAGGTGCGGGACCGGATTCTGGGGCGGCAGCCTTAGGGCGTGCGCAACCGGCGGGCGCGGGCCGCCCGCCGCCGGGGGGCGAGGAGCGCCTCGCGCGCCAGCAGCCGCAGCACCCCGCCGATCCGGAAGTTGCTGAGGAACGCTCTCGGCGGGAACAGCTCCGCCTTGTCGTTGACGGTCGCCTCCGAGAAGGCGCGGATCTCACCCAGGAGGGCGCGGTGCACGTCCGGATCCAGCGCACCGGAACCCGCCTCGGCCAGCCGGCCCCGCAGCTCCCGCGCGGCGCGCATCCGCGTGGCCACCGCCTCGCCCTGCCGCACCCCGACCCGGCCGTACCGCATCTTCAGCGCGTTGAGCCGGTCGGCGCCGTCGTACGTGGCGTCGACGATCTCGGTCCGGGACATCGCATCCGTCGAGTAGTTCAGGAACGATTCCCAGTCCCGCTCGCCGTCGAGCAGCGCCTGGTGCTCGGCCAGGGTGTGCGCGCGGATCCGGTAGCCCAGCGCCTCGGCCAGCTCGAACCCGTCGCTGCCCGGATCGATGAACGGTCCCATCGGCGTGAGGTACGCCGACAGGCGCCGGTCGAAGCGCGTGAAGAGGTCCCCGATGGCGTCCACCATCTCGAGCACGCTGCGGTAGCTCTGCCCGGGCAATCCGACCATGAAGAACAGATCGAGATTCTCGCAGCGTCGCGCCAGGATCGACGTGATGCCGCGCTCCAGCTGCTCGTTGGTGTACTGCGCCTTGCCCAGCCGCCGGCGGATGGTCTCGTCGTGGCTCTCGGGCGAGAGCTCCGCCCCCCAGTGCGCGATGCGCGCGTCGATGTGTGCGAGCAGATCGTCCGGCGGCGGTTCGAAGAATTCGAAGATGATGCGGTTGGTGACGCGGGTTCGCCCCAGCGCCTCGACGACGGCATGCGCGTATTCCGGGCCGCCGTCGTTGAGGTCCCCGACGAGGAACACCGGCCCGCGCGTGAACGACGCGAACGCCCGCACCTGTGCCGCGATGGCTTCGGGGCCGCGGAGCAGGGGATGGTGGCCCTGCATGAACCGCCGGAACGCCGCGTTCGAGGCGCCGCACGTCACGCAGCTGCGCGCGCACCCGCGCACCGTCAGTACGGCGGTGATCGGGTGCCGCCACCAGCCGTTGAAGGGCACGTTGGTCCAGAAGTCGAGATGCCCGACCACCGAACCGATCATCATGCCGACGTCCAGGTCGTAGGCGTCGAGGGACGCCGGCGCCGGCGACGACGGGTTCACCCGCACCTCGCCGTCGTCCTTCCAGGTGAGGTTCGGCACCCGGTCGAACCGTCGGTCGCCCTCCAGCTCCCGGATGAGTGCCAGCAATGCCTCCTCGGTCACACTGCCGCGCAGCACGAAATCGACGGCGGGATCCCGGATCAGCTCCTCGTGGAAGTAGCTCGACGAGATGCCGCCGAACACCACGGGAATGTCCGGGTGCAGCCGCTTGAGCAGCGCCGCCACGGCCGGCCCACCCTGCGCGTGGGGGAGCCAGTGCAGGTCGATGCCGAAGAGCCGGGGCCGGTACCGCCGCAGCAATTGCTCGGGCCGGAACCGGCGGCTGCGCATCATGCGCAGGGCCAGGTTCACGATGCGGGTGCGATAGCCGTGCCGCCGGAGATGCGCCGCCAGCGTGATGAAGCCGATCGGATACATCTCGAAGATCGGCGACGACGGGATGACGTCGCTGATCGGCCCATAGAAGATGGTCCGCTCGCGAAAGTCGTAGATGCTCGGCGGATGGACGAGCACCACGTCCGGCTGGCTCAATCCGACTTCCCTCCTGCCGCCGCGCCTGCCACCCCTGATGCCCGCCGGTCGGCGCCGGCGTGAACGACCGGCGGCGGCGCCGACGATCGCGTCAGTGCACCGTGCTCGGGATCGTGCCGCGCGAGGGAACCGCGCTCGAGGCGGACCCCATGGCCGGGATGCGGTGGCAGGTCTGGCACGCCCGCCCCGGGTAGTGCTTGGTGCGGTCAGCGTGGCACACGGTGCACACCTGCCGCGTCCAGTGGTCGATCGCCGGGATCGTCTTGTGGCACTGGTCGCACGCCACGTGGTCCTTGACCTTGTGCTTGGCCAGCACGCCGCCGCGGTGACAGCCTAGGCAGTCCACCTGGGGCTGGTGGTGCCGGGCGTGGCACTGGTCGCAGTTCAGATCCTTGGCGCTCATGAGCGGCGACGTGTGACAGGCCGTGCACGGCAGGTTGGCGGCCACGTGCGCCGGATGCGAGAAGTCGCCCGCTGCCAGGTGGAACGTCTGGGTCGGCGTTCCGCCCGGTCCGGCGTGACAGCGCGCGCAGTTGGTGGACTCGGGCTGCGGCACGGTCGGATGGTGGCACGCGTCGCAACTCGCCGCGGACTTCAGCGTGATCCCGCCGTGCTGGGCGAACGCCGTATGGCAGGCGCTGCACTCGAGTCCGCCGCGCAGCACGTGGGCGGCGTGGTCGAAGGCCCGGCCGTCGAACGTGCCCTTCTGCTGCTCGACGCCCAGATGGCATTGCAGGCACTGGTTTTCGTTGACCGGCGGCCCCAGGTCCACGGTGGGCACGCGGTAGGGCAGGCGCCCGGCCTTCACCGCCTGGCGGACCAGACTCAGCGATGCCCGGAGCAGCTGATCCGCATACACGATGTTGTGGGCGCCCTGGCCGGCCCGCACGAACCCGACGTTCTGCTGCGCCTCGCCGAGCAGGCTGTCGGCCACCGCCCGCCGGCTGAGCGGCACCGCCGCGGCGGCGGCCTGTGCGGCGTCCACGACCGGCCCGACGAGCGCCACCTTGCGCTGCATCTGCTTCACCCAGCCGGGCAGGACGTTGGCGTACCGGATCCCGTGGCACGACATGCACGACGCCGAGCTGGCGACGTGGACCGTGTCGTGTCCGGGCATCGACTTCGGGTTGTTGTGGCAGGCCACGCACGACACCCGGGCCGTGTACATCGAGTTCGGGGTCTGCTTCACGCCGTGTCCGCCGATGCCGGCGTACATGCGCTGGACGTCCTTGTGGACGCCCTGATGGCAGCTCTTGCAGTCCAGTTCCATCGACGTGGTCAGCGACACCACCCGGTGCTCGAGCGAGGTGTGGCACTGGATGCACGCGATGTTGTGCTGCGAGACGTGCACCTGATGCAGCATCGTGGGGTTGTTGAACTGCGCCAGCCGCGACGGCTCGTTGTGGCAGCTCACGCACCGCGCCTCGTCGGCGTCCCCGGTGCCCTGCGTCACCTGATTGTGGCACGACAGGCAGTCGATGCGATCCTTCACGTACTGCGCGTGGTCGATGACGAACCCTTCGGGGGACGTCACCGTGGGCGGCGACGGGTGGCAGCCGATGCAACCTCCCAGCGGCTGCCCCGGCGGCCGGTCCTTGAAATGGCAGAGGAAGCACGTCCCTTCGGTCACCGTGATGTGCGTGCCCTGGACGATCTGCGAGTGGCAGCTCGTGCAGTGGAGCTGCATGCCGCGCCGGATCTCGCCAAGGTGCGTGGCGTGGTCGAACTCCACCCCCTTGAAGTCGACCTTCCCCTCGATCAGCCGCGTGGAGTGGCAGCCGGAGCGCAGACAGGCCGCGTCCTGGATCTCGGCCCACGGCCGGGTGCCGTACGCGCCCGTGAAGTACTTCACCACCATGTTCGCGGCCTGGATCTTGGTCATCGCCTCGGCCTTGATCCCCGGCGCGATGTGGCACTTGATGCAGGGGATGTTGCGGTGCGTCGAGGTGGTCCACGACTGGTAGTACGGCTTCATGATGTGGCAGCTGCCACAGAACCACGGCTGGCTGGAGACCTCGACGAACGTCACCGTCCCCACCGTCGTCAGGATGATGGCGAGGATGGCGACCGGAATGAGGATCCGGCCGATCCGCGAGATGCGCCGGCGGACCGTGGGGGACATCGGCCTACGATTCCCGCCGGTCGGTGCCCGAACGCCGGTCGGCGCTCGAGCGCTTCGCGACCCGCAGCGCCAGCCAGGCCAGCAGCACCGCGGAGAGCGACAGGAACCACACCGGCGCGAGGATCAGCTTGTGCTCCCAGCGCTGCTCGTGGCTCGTGTTCGCCGCCGTCGTCAGATCCGCGGACACGGAGCTGACGTGGCGGCCGAGTTCCTCGACCTTCTGGACATCGAGCGTGTGCTGCGCCTGCGCGATCTGCTGGTAGTACGTCAGGGCCGATTGATACCGGAACTTGTAGTAGCCGATCTGCCGGCCGGCCCGCTCGAGATCGTCGAGGGCCAGCTGGGCCGCCGCCATGTCCTCCCGTGCCTGGATCACCGTGCGCTGGATGTCGATGCCCATCTGGTGCAGGCGGGGGTCCGCGCCGTGGCACTTGTCGCACGTTTGGGCGAGCTTCGCGGGGGCCACGGCTTCCGTGCCGTGGTTCGAGTGACAGGCCAGACAGCCGCGCAGCTTGCCCGAGCGCGCCGCCAGACCGTGCGGTCCGGCGTCGAAGGCTTCCTCGACCAGCGTGTGGCACTGCCCGCACACGCTCGCGATTTCCGTGCGCGTGGGGGGCAGGGCCGAGTGGGCGCCGTGACAGGAGATGCAGGTGGGCGCCGCGAAGTTCTGCTCCTGGAAGAGCGCCACCCCGTGGGCACTGCTCCGGAACTGCTGCAGCTGGTCCGTGCGCAGGTGGTACTTCGCCATCAGCTTCCGATCGGAATGGCAGTGCGCACACGTGCCGGGGATGTTGGTCGGATAGACGCGGCTGCGGGCATCGTAGGGAGGATAGATGATGTGCGTCCCGTGGCAGTCCGTGCACGTGGGCGCGTCGGTGTTGTGCTGTCCGAACAGCAGCTGGCCGTGCCGGCTGGTGCGGAACTGTGCCAGTTCGTCCGTCGGGAGGCCGTACTCGCGCATCCGGTTCGGGTTCGAATGGCACGAGCCGCAGAGCAGCGCCGTCTGCACCTTGTTCGGCGAGCCGATGAAGCGGCCCTGGTGGGCGCCGGGCAGGCTGCGCACGTCGGGGTTGCCGCCGTGGCAGTCCACGCAGGTCACGCCGTGCTGCGAGTGCACGCCGACCGTGGCCGCCTCGCGCTGCGCGGCGTGACAGGCCAAACAGCCGTTGGCCGTATCGACGGTCACCTGCTGCGGCGCGGCCTGATTCGCGGCGGCCGCACGCGGTGCGGCGGGACCGGGCGCGGGGAATATCGCGATGAGTGCGGCGCCGAGTGCGGCACCGATCACGGCGCCTCTCATCGGGCGCCTCCGGATTTCGAGGTGTCGACCTTGGGCGCGGCCGGAGCAGCGGGCGTGGCCGGAACGGCCGGTGCCGGCATCGGCGCGACGTTCGGGAGCGTGGGCCCGGGCGTCGTCACGGGCTGCACGAACGGGGTCAGCTCACCGGCCCCGTGGGTGGGCAGGCTGCGCAGCCCGCGGCCGGCGGCCCACGCGATCGCGAAGCCGACGAAGAAGTTCACCCCGAGGCTGCCGACGATCGGGCGGTTCCGCAGCCCGCGGGCCGGCGAGCGGTCGAACAGGGGGAGGAACACCATCAGGGCG
>JBJKRG010000055.1:0-4934 GCA_046704805.1 Gemmatimonadaceae bacterium | reverse complement strand
CCTCAGCGGAGCGAGGCCCGAAGAACGGCGCCACCGGACGCCGGGGCGGCGCAGGCGGAGGTGTCTCCCGCTCCGTGTGAGGCGGCGTCGCCCACCCACCCGATGGCGGCGTCGGGCTCCCGGCTCGTGGCGTGGCACGCCCGGCTGGTCCGGTCCCGGTGGGCGTGAACGCCCGAGAGGCCGGTGGGGTGAACGGCGGCGGCACGGGTCCGGAAACCGGGGGCGTCGCCCGCGGACCGGGCGCTGCCTCCCTCCCGACACCCGAGAACTCGTCCCGCGCCCGGCCGTTCGGCTCGACGGTCAGCGAGATCACTCCTCCACACACCGAGCAGCGGGCCCGGATCGTCGTGCCGGGGATCTTCTCCGGGTCGACGCGGAAGACGGATCGGCATTCAGGACATGCGACGTTCACTTCCCCTCCGTTTCGCCCGGGGCACCCGCCCGTTCGACGGCTGCCTCGTCCAACGGGGACCCGTCGGTGCGGCGGTCGATCGTGTAGACGGACCCGGGCAGGGTCTTCGCGTAGCTCTTCATCTCGGTGGCCAGCTCGCTCATCTGCGCTGCGTGCGTGAACGTCCGGCGCTCGTTCGTGACCACGCCGATCGATACCGTCATCAGCGGCACCCGATGGAGTTGGCCCCGGCGGTCCTTCCCAAAAAAGTAACCCGCGCGACGGTCCTGCTCCGAATACTGGTAGGGGATCAGCGTGTCGAACACCGAGACGATCTCGGCGCACACCTCTCGCACCGCCGCGAGCGGAATCACGAAGATGAAATCGTCGCCTCCGATGTGTCCCACGAACCCGTCGTCGTGGCACAGTCCCTTGACCACGTCGTGCAGCACCTTCGCCAGGATGCGGATGCACCGGTCGCCGTCGTAGTAGGAATACCGGTCGTTGAACTCCTTGAAGTGGTCCAGGTCGGCGTAGCACATGGCGAACAACCCGGTCTCCCCAAGGCGCCGCGTGAGTTCCGCCTCGATCTCCACGGCGCCGGGAAGCCGCGTGGAGGGGTGGACGACGAGATCCCGGTCCGAACGCCGCAGCATGGCATCGAGGCGGATGCCAGCCTCTTCGGCCCCGAGCGAACTGCGTACGACCTCGTCGGCACCGGCCGCGAAGGCCGCCGCAAACTCGTCATCGCCGTCCCCGGAGACCACGACCACTGGAACCACGCCCGTGTAGGAATCCGCCTTCAGCCGCCGCGCCGCCTCGAACACCGCCTCCTGGTGGTCGCGGGCGTCGAACAGGACCACGCGCGGCCGCCCCCGGAGCGACACCGCGAGAAGATCGTCCGAAGTCTTCACGTGGATCACGGGTAACCCAAGTCCCAGCAGCCACCCCTCGACGACTGCCGGGAATGGCCGCTCGGAGAGCGAGAAGACGAGTGCGTTCTGCTTTGCAGCGGTCACGAAGTGTGGCTGGGGGCGTCGGGCAGACGCCAAGATACCGGTGGTGCTACATCAAGTCAAATGCCCGTGGCACCGCAAGTTGCGTTGTCTCCCCCCGCCCTCCTGGTGGTGTTGGGACCCGGTGGATGCCCTCAGCGAAGCGGTAGCATCACGCGCCAGCCGAATTCGGTGTCACCATTGGGCGCCGCCGAAATCCTCAACTGCAGGGTCGCAAACGCATCCACACTGCTGAGGACGTGGTTGGCAAGCATGATGCCGAGGTCTGAAGTCGCCCTGCGCACGGCATCGTTGGCCTTGCTGATCGTCCGACGGTAGAGATCCTGCTCCAACTGGGCATTCCGCCAGGACCATCGGTATTGGGGGCGCACGGCCCGGCTCTCGTAGAACTGCAGGGCGCGTTGGTATTCGGGCGAATTGACCGGCGGAGGGACCGACGGATTCGGCCAGTAATTCCGGCGCGCGAGGAGCCACATCGCCCCATTGTAGGTCGATTCATCGGGCTCTGGTTGGACGTTGGTCATCGAGCCCGTCACGCTGTATACGCCGCTCTCCAGATAGTGCTCCATGGCCTCGTAGTAGGCCCAGACGCCGACCGGCGGATTCGTCGTGAACGGGGCGCGGGCCACCTGGGCGGCCAGGTTGCGGTACGCAGCCCGCTGCTGCCGCCAATCGTTCTGGTCCTTGAGGTACTGGAGCCAGACGAACCCCTCGACGGCCAGGTAAACCACGAAACGCTGCTGCCCCAGCATCGCCTGGCCAGCGCCCGGCACGATGGCCGAAGCAATCGGCGCCGACCAGAGCGGTACTTTGGCTATCACGGAGCGGAGGGGGCCGGTACCCGGGGTCGGCACGGCGGGCACCGACCGTGCGAGGGGATCGCCCGATTGTACCTGGTGCAACAAGGGCTCCAGCCGCTGGGCCCCGGCAGGTACAGCGGCGAGGAACGCGACGAGCACCAGGGATACGGTCCGTGCCATCAGAACACGTACCGGAGCGAGAAATAGGTGGGGGGTTGGTTCGTGTTGGCGACGTTGTCGCTGAAGAGGCGCGCGATGTCCACCCGGAGGCGTCCGGTGGACGCGCCCAGGCCGAGGCTCGGTCCGGAACCGCCTGGGGCCTCGTACGCGTACCCGGCGCGCAGATGGAGCTTCCGGCGCCAGCCGAAGTCCGCGCCGATGCGCAGGCCCGGAGACGTCAGCGGGATGGCGTTCACGATGCCGGCATCGACTTGCAGCCGGGCATCGGGCCCCAGCGAAGCAAGGTGCGGCACGTAGGTAACCCCAAGATCGAGCCGACTAGGTAGCGGGTCGGCCTGCGGAGCGTCGTTCACCTGAAGGCGTGGTCCGACGTTCCGGAGGGCCCCGCCGACGAAGAACGACGAGTCCGGAAAGACGCGGACCTGGACCCCGAAATCGAGGGCCGTGGTCTGCTCGGTTTGCGTCGGGATTCCGGCGCAACCGCCGCTGCAGCTGATGCCGCGCTGGTAGAGCTTGTAGTTGAGGCCGAGGTACGTGCGGTCGCCGACACGGCCGGCGAAGGTGGCGGCGAAGATCGTCGCCAAGGGAGTGAAGGTCCCGAGTGTCCCGGTGACGTCGGTTTGCTCCTGTGTCCCGTAGTTGTACAAGTTGACGGAGAGCGCCACCGTCCCCACCCGGTGGATCGGGACGACCCCGCTGATCGCATCGCCCGTGTAGGCGAAGGTCTGGCTGTGGTGAATGGCAATCTCGCGTCGAGTCTCGCGCGCCAGCGCGGCCGGATTCCACCAGATGCTCTCACTGCCGAGGAAGTCGGCCACCACGGCCTGGCCGAGCCCCACCGCTTGGGCGCCGACAGGGTTCACCAACTCCTCAGCCCCCGACGTGGACACACCGGCCACCTCTCCGGTCTGCGCGCGCGCCCGTACCGCGCCGGCCACAAGGCCCAGCGCGATGGCGAGCGCGGCGGCGAGGCGCGACGGACGGCTAGAAGTGCGTTGCCTCATCGATCAGCATGATCGGGATGTCGTCCCGCACGGGATATCGCAGCCGGCAGGCGGGGCACTCCAGCGTCTGCTCGGACTCGCGGTAGGTCAGGTCTCCCTTGCACTTTGGGCAGACGAGAATCCGGAGCAGCTCCGGGGCGACGCTCATGGTGGTGTCTCCTCAGGAAGTCGGTACCCGAAGCGGCGTAGCGCGGCGATGTTCCTCCGCCAGTTGGGCAGCACCTTCACCCACAGGTCGAGGTACACGCGCCGCCCCACCAGCGCTTCGATCTTCACCCGCGCCGCCTGTCCGATATTGCGCACGCGAGTGCCCTTGGCGCCGATCAGAATCCGCTTCTGGCTTTCCCGTTCGACGTGCAGGACCGCCCGAATGTAAATCGGGACCTCCTGCTCCCGGAACTCCTCGATCTCGCAGGCGATGCTGTAGGGCACCTCGTCGCCGAGCTGCTCGAGGGCCGTCTCGCGGATCAACTCGGCGGCGAAGTAGCGCACCGTCTGGGTGCTCAACTCGTCCTCGGGATACAGGAATGGTGATTCGGGCAGGTGCTCCCGGCAGGCGGCGACCAGGCGGTCGATCCCCTCGCCGCTGTGCGCCGAGATGAGGAGTCCATTCGGGACCCGAGCGGAGAGCTGGTCGCGCTCTGCGGGCGCCAGCAGGTCGGCCTTGGTGTACGCGACGAGCACCGGCGCGCGGGGCGGCGCGTCGAGCCGGGCAGCCTCGACGAGCGGCGCAGCGGGGCCGGCCGTGGCATCGGCGAGGTACACGATGACGTCGGCCTCGGTGAGAGCCCGCAGGGCCGTGGCGCGCATGGCGCGCTGGAGGGGATAGCGGGGGTTGAGCAGCCCGGGGGTATCGAGGACCACCATCTGGACGTCGTCGGCGGTGTGAATGCCGACCACGCGGTCGCGTGTGGATTGCGGCTTGGCGCTCACGATGCTGAGCTTCTCGCCGACGAGGCGATTGAGCAGCGTGGACTTCCCGGCGTTGGGCTTGCCGACGACGGCGACGATGCCGGCGCGGGTCATGGGACTCGAGGGTGAGCGGGTGGTCGGGTGGTGGCCAGAAGGAGGACGATTGAAGCCGGCCCCGCGGTCACGAGACGCGACGACGCCCCGCCCGTGGGAACACGGACGGGGCGTCGCGGAACAGAGGTGCCGGCGACGGCCTACTCTCCCGCGCCCTCTCGGGCGGAGTACCATCGGCGCTGTAGGGCTTAACTGCCGTGTTCGGAATGGGAACGGGTGTGGCCCCTACGCTCTGGTCGCCAGCAAGTCATCGGACTGTGAAGATGACGTCGGAGGTATGGTAGATCGCGGATGGAATCCACGGAGATCGTGTGCTTTGCTCGCGATTGCTGCTTGAGCGTAGTCAAGCCGCACGGGCGATTAGGACCGCTGCGCTCGTAGTGCATTGCGGCACTTCCACGGGCGGCCTATCGACGGGGTGGTCTACCCCGGCCCTTCAGGGGGCTCATGGCCCCGGGAGAGTTCATCTTGGGAGGTGCTTCCCACTTAGATGCATTCAGCGGTTATCACGACCGAC
>JBJKRG010000054.1:0-2873 GCA_046704805.1 Gemmatimonadaceae bacterium | reverse complement strand
CATCCGCTTCGCGCGCCGGATCCTCCCGGGCCGGGTGCGCCCGCAGCCACGCGTCGGCGTTCCGGAATGCCGCGCGCACGCGGTCCGCCAGCGCGGCCAGTGCCGGCTCGCGCACCTCGCCGAGTTCGCGTTCCATCGCGTCGACCAGTGGAGCGATGCCACCGGCGCCGAGGGCGCGCAGCGCGTCGAGCGAGAGCACGTTGGTGGTGCCCTCCCAGATCGTCAGCACCTGCGTGTCCCGCATCAGCACGGGCAGACCGGTGTCCTCGATGTACCCGGCGCCCCCGAACGCCTCGAGAATTTCGGCGAGCACGGCCACGGCCTGGCGGCCCGTCGTGAGCTTGACCACCGGCGTCAGGAGTCGCAGCAGCGCCTGCTCCTGCTCGCTCGCCTGGCCGGTCTCCACGCGTCCCAGCAGCTCCACGAGAAAGAAGGTCAGGTGGAACGACGCCTCGAACTCCGCCTGGAGCCCGGCGAGCGTGTCGGCGTGGAGCGGCTGCTCGACGAGCGGCTTCCCGAAGGCGCGGCGCACGCCCGCGTAGGAGCGCGCGAGGGCCAGGCCCCGGCGCATGTACGCGAGCGCGGCCACGGAATTCCACGTGCGGGTGATGTTGAGGACGGTGCTGATCGCCCGTACACCGTTGGCGAGCTCGCCGACCGCGATCGCCGGCGTCCCGTCGAGCGTCAACTCGGCGGTCGGCAGCTTCCGCGTACCGAGCTTGTCCTTCAAGCGATCCACCGTGAGCCGGTTCGGCGCTCCGGTGTGATCGCGCGTCTCGACGTAGAACATCGCGAGGCCGCGGCCCCCGGCCGGATTGCCTTCCGGGCGCGCCAGCGTGAGGGCCATCTGCGACGTGATCGCCGAGGTGAACCACTTCCGCCCGTACAGCCGCCACCCCTCGGGAGACTGGCGGGCCACGGTCTCGGATGGTGCGACGTCGGAGCCCCCGATCTGTTCGGTCATCCACTGGCCGGCCGTCCAGAACTGCGCGGGATCGCGGCTCGTGAGGTGGGGCAGGGCGCGATCGAGCAGCGCACGGTTTCCCGAAACGACGAGTGCGCGGGCCGCACCGTCGCTCATCGCGAGCGGACACGCGTAGATCTCCGTGGACGCCGTGAACAGGTACACGAGCGCGAACTGCAGCACGCGCGAGCGTGCTCCGAGCGGCGCCTCGTACGGGAGCGCGACCAGACCCTCCTGTGCCGCGATCTGCTCGGCGCGGCGCCAGAGGGGCGTGGTCTCGATGCGGTCCACGCGGTTGCCCCACGGGTCCCACTGCACGAGCACGGCCTCGAGCTCGCGCTCGGCGAGCTGCTGGGCGTACAGCTCGCCGCCGGCGAGGGCGCCCAGCCGCTCGAGCTGTGGGAGCGCCGCACGGAGTTGTTCGGGGGTGAGCACGCGGGTCAGATACCCGCGGAGCACGCGATCGTCGGCGTACTGGTTGCCGAGCTGCGGCGGAGTCTGAACGAATCCCATGACGCGCCTCCATGATCCGCTGAACGCGGGGCGTCCGGCGGCCGCCGCTCCCCACGCATGTCGCATCGGCGTTTCCCCGACACGTGGAGCGCGGCGCGATACATCTGAATGATACACCGGTGTCGCGGCCGGGCGGCCACGTTTCCGGAGTGTGCAGCTTGCGTCGCCGCGACTGCTCCGATTTCTTGAGACTATCCCGGTCACGAGGGCCACGGAACGCGTGCTACCCCCCACTCGCGTCTGTCCTGAATGCCACACGCCGCTGCCGGCGGAAGAAGAGTTCTGCCCGGAGTGCGGATCCCGCACGCCCGGCGGTCCGTCCGGGACCCCCGAGGCGATGGCGGCGTTCGAGATCTCGCGCGTACGGCAGGCGCTGGCCGGACAATACCGGATCGAGCGTGTCCTGGGCGAAGGTGGCATGGCGACGGTCTACCTGGCCGAGGACCTCAAGCACAAGCGGCAGGTCGCGGTGAAGGTGATGCGCCCGGAGCTGGCCGTGACGCTGGGGACCGAGCGATTCCTGCGCGAGATCGACTTCGCGGCGCGACTGAGCCATCCCCACATCCTGCCGGTCTTCGATTCCGGATCCAGCGACGGGATTCTCTGGTACGCGATGCCATACGTCGAGGGAGAATCGCTGGCGGCGCGCATCCAGCGGGAGCGGCAGCTCCCGTTGAGCGAGGCGGTGCGCCTGGCGCGGGAGGTCGCGGGCGCGCTCGACTACGCCCATAGCCGCGGCATCATCCATCGGGACATCAAGCCGGCGAACATCCTGATCAGCCACGGCCATGCGCTGGTCGCGGATTTCGGCATCGCTCGCGCGATCAGCGCGGAGAGCGCGACGATCACCAGCACGGGGCTCGCCGTGGGCACGCCGCATTACATGAGCCCCGAACAGGCCAGCGACGGCCTGGTGGACGGGCGGGCCGACGTCTACGCATTGGGGAGCGTGCTGTACGAGATGATCGCCGGTGAGCCCCCCTTCACCGGGCCGACGCTGCAGGCCGTGCTGGCCCGCAGCCTCACCCGCAAACCGCAGCCGCTGACGGCGACGCGGGACGGCGTGCCGTCGCAGCTCGCCATCGTCGTCGCCCGGGCGCTGGCCAAGTCGCCCGCCGACCGATTCCAGTCGGCCGCCGGATTGGGCGGCGCCCTGGGTGAGATCGAGAGTCAGCTGCACGGCGGCTCGGCCGCGTGGTCGATCTCCGCGCCGGCCTCGCCCGGCCGGATCTGGGGCATCTTCGGCGTGGGCGCGCTGCTGGCCCTGACGGCGCTGGTGCTGATGACCTGGCGCAAGGGGCTGCCGCCGTGGATCCTGGGCCTCGCCGTCACGCTCATCGGGGGCGGCGCGCTCGTGCTCACGTCGACGGCGGCCGCGGAGCGCCGGCGTGCCAGC
>JBJKRG010000053.1:0-5221 GCA_046704805.1 Gemmatimonadaceae bacterium | reverse complement strand
GATGAGCCACCGGCTGGTGGCTGGCAGGTGGTTCGCAGCCCGGGCTCCGTCGGAGTTCTTCTCCTCGCCGACCAAGAACAGCAGATCCACACGGGACTCGCC
Organism: Gemmatimonadaceae bacterium; assembly: GCA_046704805.1. Classification (GTDB taxonomy): domain Bacteria; phylum Gemmatimonadota; class Gemmatimonadetes; order Gemmatimonadales; family Gemmatimonadaceae; genus JAGWRI01. Next base: position 5,119 of record JBJKRG010000053.1, on the reverse strand, counting down.
CGCTTCGGCCAGGGTCGCCGCCGCCGCCATCATGGCGGCAGCGATCCCCTTGGCATCACAGGCACCGCGCCCGTACAGACGGTTGCCTTCGAGCCGCGGCGAGACGTACGGGGGCACCGTGTCGAGATGCGTGGAGAGCGTCACGCCCTGTCCGCTGCGGGTCGCCCAGACGTTGGCGCGCCCCGGCGCGACCTCCTGCAGCTCGACGTTCCAGCCGCCCGCGACGAGCCACCGGGAGACGAAATCAACGGCGCCGGATTCGGCGCCGCTGGAGGACTGGATCGCGAGGAGCTCGGCGGCGAGCGCGACGACGTCTGTCATGCGCCAAAGTTATCAGCTTGGCGCGCCGGCGGGAGATGCGAAAAGGCCACGAATGCACCACGGGCGCTCCCCGGTCAAGCGGGAGCGCCCGTGGTGGGCCGCGGTGGCACGACCGCTAGTGCTGGTCCATCCAGACGTCCTTGAGCACCTTGACCGTCGTGGTGTAGGCCGTGCCGTTCACGGTCAGCGTTGCCAGGTACGTGCCGGGTTCGACACTGCGCGGCTCGCCCCCGCGTCCACCGCCGAAGCCGCCTGCGCCCCGGCCGCGGGCCGGCGGATTCGGCGCCAGGTTCCACTGAACCCGGTTGATGCCGGCGTGGCCGGTGGCGTCGAGATTCCGCACCACGTTCCCGGTGATGTCGCTGATCGCGAGCGTCACGCCGCTGGCGGGTGCTTTCAGGTAGTAGCTGATCGCGGTCCCGCGGGGGGCGTTCTCGGCGATGAACACCTGCTGGCCCCCGAGATGTTGCCCCTCCTGCCGGTCGTTGAGATAGTCCACGGCCGGGCGGACGTCGAACAGGTGCACGGCTTCGGCCGCCACGGCAGGCGTGTACTGCTCGAGCGCCGTGATGTCGTCCGCAATCCAGATTCCGCGGCCGTGGGTCGCCACGATCAGGTCCCCGTCCCGCGGATGGATCAGGATGTCGTCGGTCCGGACCGTCGGGTACCCGTTCATGAACTTCTCCCAGCTCTCCCCGCCGTTGATCGAGACGTAGAGCCCGAATTCGGTGCCGACGAACACCAGATCCTTGTTCTTCGGATCCTGGCGCACCACCTGTACGTTCCCGTACGCCGGCAGGTTGCTGCTGATGCTGCGGAAGGTCTTCCCGTAATCGTGGGTGACGAACACGTACGGGTGGAGATCGTTGCTGCGGTGCCCGTCGACCGAGACGAACGCCGTGGCGGCATCGAAGTGCGACGCGTCGATGCGCGAGATCCAGTAGCGATTTCCCGGTGGGAGTCCGGGCAGGTTCTGGGCCACCTCGGTGAAGGTCCGTCCGCCATCCGTGCTCACCTGCAGGTTGCCGTCGTCCGTCCCCGCCCACACGACACCCGGCATCACCGGCGACTCGGAGATAGAGACGATGGTGCTGTACGAGGCCACGCCGTCGTTCTTGGAGAGCTCCGTGCGGTCACCGGCCACTCCCATCATCGTCACGTCGCACCGGTTCACCTCCTTCGTGAGGTCGGCGCTGGCCACCCAGGTGTTGCCGCGGTCGTACGACTTGAACAGCCGGTTGCCACCCATCCACACGATGCGCGGATTGTTCGGCGAGATCAGGATGGGCGTGTTCCAGTTGAAGCGATACTGGTCGCCCGGTTTCCCGTTGACGACGTTCGGCGGCAGGGCGCCCCGCCCTCCACGACCACCGCCCTCACCACGTCCGGTGCCGGGCGCGCGACCGTCCACACAGGCGGCCGTCGACCGGGCCTGTCCCGCCGGAGCCGCCGGCGCGCGCGGGCGGATGCTCACCTGCTGGCCCGTCCGGAGGTTGTAGCGGTTGGCGTTCCCGTTCTGGGATTCCGAGTAGACGATGTGGTAGTCGGTGGGGTCCACGGCCGTCTGGAATCCGTCGCCACCGCCCATGTTGAACCAGTCGGAATTCACGATGCCGTTCCGGCTCCGGGTCGAGCTGGGGCCTCCCCAACTCCCGTTGTCCTGCAGACCGGCATACACGTCGTACGGATGGCGCATGTCCGCGCTGACCCAGTACGCCAGCGACGTGGCCATGGTATTGACGAACTGCCAGTTGTCCCCCTGGTCGTAGCTGATGTCCAACCCACCGTCATTGCCGATCATGAGGTGGTCGGGGTTCCGCGGATCGACCCAGATGGCATGCTGGTCGACGTGGGCCGGCGAATGGTTGCCCCCTGCGTCGTCGAGGGTGGCGAATGTCCGGCCGCCGTCGGTGGACTTGGCCACGGGCAGGCCGGCCACGTAGATCGTGTTCGGATTCGACGGGTCGACGCGGAGTTGGCTGAAGTACATGGGCCGGGCGTCGCAGTTGCTCACCAAGCGCCAGCTGCCGCCCCGGTTGTCCGACCGGTACACACCGCTGACCGACGGATTGAGCTTGGGCGGGATGCGGTTCGCGGTGGATTCCGCCGGCTGCCCGCCCCGTCCCCCGCGCCCGGTGGGGAAGCCATGGTCCGGCCCGCCGTTGTTGCACCAGTTGAACTGTCCGCGCCCGGCGTTCGGGGCGCCTTCCGCCGGCACGCCACGCTGCAGCGGCGTGTTCGACTCCCCGATCTCGATCTGCGCGTATACGATGCTGGGATTCGAGCGCGAGACACCCAGCGCGATGCGGCCGTACGTCCCCGACGGCAGTCCGTGACCGGACAGCCGCGTCCAGGTGCGACCGGCGTCGGTGCTCTTCCAGAGCCCGCTTCCCGGCCCGCCGCCGTTGAAGCAGCAACCGCTGCGCCGGCGCTGGTAGCTGGCCGCGTAGATGGTGCTCGGGTTCGACGGGTCGAGCGCGATGTCGGTGAACCCGGTGTTCTCATCGATGTACTTGATCTTCGTCCAGGTCCGTCCGCCGTCCGTCGTCTTGTAGAGGCCCCGGTCGGCGCTCGGTCCGAACAGCGGCCCCGGCGAGGCCACGTACACGACGTTCGTGTTCCGCGGATCGATCACGATCCGCGCGATCGTCTGGGTCCCCGTCAGGCCGAGGTGTCGGAAGGTCTTTCCGCCATCGACGGTCTTGTAGATGCCGTTGCCGAACGACGAGGTCTGCCGGTTGTTCGCCTCGCCCGTCCCCACGTACACCACATTGGGGTTCTTCGGATCGATGGCGATGGCGCCGATCGACGCCACCCCGTAGGTCTGGAACACCGGCTCGAACGTCGTGCCGTTGTTGACCGACCGGAAGACGCCGCCGACTGCATATCCGAGGTAGACGACGTTGGGATTGCTGGCCGAGACCTCGATGTCGTCGATCCGGCCGCCCATGCTGGCCGGGCCGATCGAGCGGAAGGCAAAGGACTGCAGAATGGGATCGGATGACTGGTTGATCAGCGGCGCGGTGTCCGGGGGGGCGGCACCGAACCCCTGCGCGCCGGCCGGAACGGCCGGCGTGCCGATCGCGAACGCCGGGAGCGCCGCGAGCGCGAGACGGCGAAGGACGGGGTGCATGTGGGACTCCGGGAAGTGGCGCGCCGGGCGCGCATCGGAAGGAAGCGGCCGATCCAGTCGGCCGCCCCCGAACTTCCGTCCTGCCGCCGGGAAGTCAAGGGCGTCCCCGGCGGGCGCTACCAGCCGGCCGCGATGCCGAACAGGAGTTGCCCGTCGTTGTAGGACCGCGCCCCGCGGGCGATCGCCCCGCTATCGTAGTTGTCCGTGAACGCCAGGGAGAGCGACACCGCACCGTTCATGCGGTATCGGAACTCGGTGTTCGAGGCGATCAGGAACTGCGACGGACCGCTCGCGCTCGGCTGCCACGAGGTGGCGTGCGTGAGATCCAGTCGGTTGTCGAACGCATGATGGAACCGGCCCAACCACGAGAAACGCGCAATGCGCTCATTCGGGAAGTGCACCGTGCTGTCACGCGGCGTCGTCTCCTCCGCCGAGAGGGAGAGGCTCAGACTCGCATCGGTGTGCTGCCGGTTCAGGATGTTCCATCTCGCGCCGGCGCCGAGGCTGTATCGCGCCGCGATCCGCTTCTCGAGGTTCGACTCGTAGCTGCTCGTGATGAAGCTCGACACGGGCGCCAGCGGCCTGAAGTTCACGTTCATCGTGCCCAGCCAGAGTCGCTTCGTCACGACGCGGGGCCCGGTATCCACCGCCGCTTCCCCGTACTGCATCTGCAGCTCGAGTGAGACGCCGAGGCTGGAGTCGACCCGCGAGATCTTTCCGTCGGCACCGACCACCTGCTGCTGATTGTTGCCGAAGAACATGCTGGCGTTGGCCAGGGCGCTTCCCCGCCAGAGCTTGGGGCCCGGCGTTGGCGGCTTGGGCACCATGGACGATGGGGGCGCGCTCAGCTGGGCGTGGGCGCGGGCGGGCATGCCGGCCACCACGCCGCTCAAGAGAAGGGCCAACGCGAGTGCGTTGGCCGTGACGGAAACGGGCGTCGGGGTGCGCAGCATGACGAAACATAAACACGCCCCACACCCGAATCACGATGCGCGGCGCCCCGCGCGCACGGCATGGCGTGCACGCATCCGCCACCGGCGCCCGCGCCACGTGCTGTCGCGGTTTCGCGGCATACCTCGTGGCGAGCTGCGGGCGGCGTCGATGCCGGGGGCCGGTCTCGAACCGACATGGGATTGCTCCCAAGGGATTTTAAGTCCCTCGCGTCTACCAGTTTCGCCACCCCGGCGCACTCCGACGAAAAAGGAGCGGCCCGCGCCGCTCCTCGTTCTCGTTCGCTCCCACTCAGAGCGGGAAACGGGACTCGAACCCGCGACCCCAACCTTGGCAAGGTTGTGCTCTACCAACTGAGCTATTCCCGCGTGTCACCCAATATAGCCGACGCTCGAGCCGCCCTACAAGAACTCAGGGCCGCTCGCCGAGCGCATTCATGGCGTACCACACACACCAGGCGACCAACCCCGAAAGGGTGGCATCGCCGCCGTTCGCCACCGCACGCCCCTCCTCGTCGACGACTTCTGCCGCGAGGCCACCGTCGAGCGGAGCGCCGCGGAACCACCGCAGCGCCGCCGAAGCGTCGGGTCCCATCAGGCGCGCGCAGCGCTGGGCCAGACTCGACTCGGCCGTGGGGGCCGCCCTCACCCCACCCCCCGAAAAAGCAACAAGACGTTACACCGCGTCGCACAACCGCGCCCCCCCCCCACCCCC
>JBJKRG010000052.1:0-34308 GCA_046704805.1 Gemmatimonadaceae bacterium | reverse complement strand
CGAATCCGCAGGGAACGGTCAGCCTGCCCGCCGCCATCGATTCGTCGTTCAACGTCGTCGAGAAGGCGATGCCCGAATGCGCGTCCGATATTCTCAAATGGCGGAGCCAGAAGCCGTGGATCGATCTTGTGAACAAGTCGATCCAGGAACTCAACGCCGGCAGCCTCGACTCGGCAGAGGCCCACGCGGAGATGTCGCTCCTGTTCAACAGCCGGGCCCCCTACGGGTACATGGTGCTTGGACAGATCGCGCAGCATGAGCAGAAGACCGACAGCGCGATCGCCATGTTCCAGAAGACCATCGAGGAGGCCGGCAGCGACTCGATCTACGCCCAGGTGAAGCAGCAGACGGAACTCAACCTGGGGAACATGGCAGCCGATGCGGCCACCGCCGACACGAACGCCGCGACGAAGGCACACTACGAGCAGGTCGCCCGGACGGCGTTCAAGGCGTTGGCGGAGGACTCGACGGCCGATCCCTCCTTCCAGCAGTCCGCGAAGTCGGGGCTGGTGCGCGTCAGTCTGGCGATGGGCGACACGGCGGCTGCCCGGGCATCGTATCAGCCGCAACTGCAGAATCCGACGAACTTCACGTTCACCGACCTGCTGCAGGCAGGCGTGGCGGCGTCGCGCGTGAACGACGACAGCGCTGCTCTCAAGCTCTTCCATGCGGCCTACGAGGCCAATCCCTATCACCGCGATGCGCTGTCGAATCTGGCCATCTACGAGATCAAGGCGGAGCACTACGATACGGCCAGGACGCTCTACGAGCGTCTCAAGTCCGTCGATCCCGACGGGAAGAACGGGCGGATCGGCGTGCTGGCCTACGCTGGGCTGGCCAAGCAGTACGCCGACATGAACAAGCGGATCGTCGCGGAGTTCAAGAAAGCCAAGGGCGCGAAGCTCAAGTCGGCGCTGACGGATTCGGCCGCCATGTCGGCGGATTCCAACCGGGTCTACACCCAGATGGCCGTCGACGCCAACATGAAGGCCGACAGTATGCCGGTGACCGTGGCGTTCACGGAGTTCAGCAACCTGAAGGACAAGGTCACCCTGGCCGGGGACATCTCGAACAACACGGCCGGCCAGAAAACGTACACGATGAAGGTGGACTTCCTGGACAAGAGCGGGAACGTGGTGGCGTCCCAGCAGCAGGTCGTGGGCCCGGTGGCCGGGCACACGAGTGGGCATTTCACGATCAGCGTCACCGCACCTGGAATCACGGCCTTCAAGTACGCGCCGCTGGACAACGAGTGACGGCGCGCGGCGCCGCGCAGAAATCCGGAAGGGCCCGCCACTCGGCGGGCCCTTCTGCTTGATTCGACATAGTTGACGGAAGTTGGCGTGATTTCTTGATTTCCGATCACCTATCTCCTAAGTTGCATGAGCTTCGCGTGGTCTCGCCGACATGGTCCGTCGCGGGGGATGTGGCGCGGCGTTTCGGAGTTCCCCCCACGTCATGAGTCGTCCATGGTCACCGTCTCCAGAGTCAGGTCGGGAAGCATCGCCGAGGAGCTGGGCATCACGCCCGGCACGGAACTGCTGCGGGTCAACGGCCGGGAGGTCGCGGACTTCCTGGACTGGGAATTCCTGACGGCCGACGACGAGCTGGTCGTGGACGCGCGCGAGCCCGACGGCACGGCGGTCGTCTACGAGATCGAGCGGCCGGAGGGGGAGGCGCTGGGCGTGGAGCTGGTGCCGCCGACGATCCGGCGATGCGCCAATCGGTGCGAGTTCTGCTTCATCGAGGGCCTCCCCAAGGGGCTGCGACGGCCGCTCTACGTGCGCGACGACGACTACCGGCTGTCGTTCGCGTACGGCAACTTCGCCACGCTGTCCAACCTGAAGCCCCGCGACGTCGCCCGGATCCTGGAGTACCGTCTGTCGCCCCTGTACGTCTCCGTGCACGCCACGCCGTGGGAGGCGCGGCGCGTGCTGCTCAACAACCCGCGCGTGCCCGACGTGTTGGCACAGCTCACGGAACTGGCGGCCGGCGGCATCCAGTTCCACACGCAGATGGTGATCGTGCCCGGCCTGAACGACGGCGAGGTCCTCGAGCAGTCGCTCGCTGACCTGTGGGCGTTGGGAGACGCGGTGATCTCCGTGGCCGTGGTCCCGGTCGGTCTGACCCAATTCTCCCACCTGTATTCCGGGCGGCCGATGGATGCGCCCACGGCAGCGGGCCTGCTCGATCACGTCGATCGCTGGGCGGCGCGCGCGACTCTGAAGCGCGGAAACCCGTGGGTGTTCGGATCGGACGAGCTGCTCCTGCTGGCGGGGCGCGCCCTGCCCGGGCCGGCACACTACGGGGATTTCGTGCAGATCGAGAACGGGGTGGGGGCGGTGACGGCGCTGCGGGAACGTGTGCGCGAAGGGCTGGCCGATCTGCCACGGCTGGATGGCCGCCGCATCGGGGTGGTCACCGGCGTTTCGATGCGGGGGCTCATGCCCGAGCTGCTGGAGCAGCTCCGGGTGCGAACCGGGGCACGATTCGAGCTGATCGTGATGGAGAACTCCCTGTTCGGGCCCACGACGACGACGGCGGGGCTGCTCGTGGGTGCGGACATCCGGCGAGCCCTCACCGACCGGCGGGACCTGGACCTGGCGCTGATTCCGGCCGAGACGATCAATGGCGACGGTCTGTTCCTCGACGACGAGCGCTTCCTGGCGGTCCGCGAGGAGCTGCCGATCCCGGTCTACCCATCGTACGACTTCATCGACGTGCTCGCACAGGAAGGCGATGTCGTGGACCGGGGAGCGGACGCGGCATGAGCATCCCGGTCGTCGCACTGGTGGGGCGGCCGAACGTCGGCAAGTCGCAGCTGTTCAACCGCCTGGTCGGGACCGGGGCGGCCATCGTGTCGGACGAGGCGGGGACCACGCGCGACCGGCACTTCGCGCGTGCGGAGTGGAACGGCCGCGCGTTCTGGCTCGTGGACACCGGCGGCCTCACCGACGATCCGCACCGGCCCATGGATCGCGAGATCCGGCGGCAGGTGGAGGTGGCGATCGGCGAAGCCGATCTGCTGATCTTCGTCGTGGACGCCCGCGCGGGCCTGCACCCGAACGACCAGCGGGTCGCGGACCTGCTGCGGACGAGCGGTCGACCCTGGATGCTCGTCGCGAATAAGGTCGATGATCCGCGCGCGATGGACTTCTACGAATTCTACGCCCTCGGGGCTGGGGATCCGGTGCCCGTGTCGGCCCTCAACGGGAAGGGGTCCGGCGACCTGCTCGACGCGCTCGTGTCGCGGCTCCCGGCCGGGGTCGAGGAGACGCCCGATGCCCTCCACGTGGCGGTGATCGGACGCCCGAACGTGGGGAAGTCGTCGCTGGTCAACCGGCTGCTCGGCGAGGACCGGCTGGTGGTGTCGGACGAGGCGGGGACGACCCGCGACGCGATCGACACCCCGCTCCGCTACCACGGCCGCTCGTTCGTGTTCATCGATACGGCGGGGCTGCGGCGGCAGACCCGGATCGGGGACGGCGTGGAATTCTACTCCACGCTGCGGGCGCGCCGGGCCATCGAGCGGGCGGACGTGTGCGTGCTGGTTATCGACGCTTCCGAAGGACTCCACAACCAGGATCTGAAGATCGCGACGATGGCGTGGGACGCAGGTCGCGGCCTCATCCTCGTCGTGAACAAGTGGGATCTGGCGGAGAAGGACGACAAGGCGACGGCGCGCTTCGAGAAGCGCTGCCGGGAGAAAGCACCGTACCTCACCTTCGTGCCGTTTCTGTTCACATCGGCGCTCACCGGGCAGCGGGTGCAGCGCCTGCTGGACCTGCTGTTGAAGGTTCAGGATGAGCGGAACAAGCGCATCAGCACGGCCCAGGTGAATCAACGGCTGCAGGAGCTCCTCGCGCGGCTGCAGCCACCGCAAGCCGCGGGGCAGGAGGTCAAGCTCAACTACGCCACGCAGATCCAGGTGGCGCCGCCGACCATTGCCGTGTTCGGCAACCGCCCGGATCTGATCGCGGAGCCCTACGTGCGCTACCTGCACAACGGCTTCCGGGAGACCTGGGGCTTCACCGGCAGCCCGCTGCGCATCGTGCTGCGGCGAAAGGCGAGTTGACGTGCACCCGGTACTGGCGGCACTCACGGCGTATGCGGCGGGATCCATCCCGGCCGCGTACCTGGCCGGACGGGCCGCGGGTGTGGACCTGCGTACGAAGGGGTCGGGCAACCTCGGGGCGACGAACGTGGTGCGCGTGCTCGGGCTGCCGGCGGGCCTGCTCGTCTTCGGCGTCGACACCCTGAAGGGCGCGCTTCCGGTCGCGCTTCTGCCGCGTGTCACGACGGGTCCGATCCCCCCGGTCTGGCTGGCCATCCTGTACGGTGCGGCCGCGATCCTCGGACACGTGCGGCCTGTGTGGCTCGGATTCGCGAAGGGCGGGAAGGGCGTGGCCACGGCGTGCGGCGTCTTTCTCGCTCTGGCCCCGATCCCGACCCTGTTCGCCGTGGCCGTCTTCGCGGCGGCGTTCGGAACCACGGGCTACGTGTCGTTGGGATCGCTCGCGGCCGCGGCGGCGCTGCCCGTCCTCGCGGTCGCCGACACCGGCATCCGCACCCCGGTCGTACCGGTGAGCATCGTGGTGGCGCTGTTCGTCTTCTGGACGCACCGGCCGAACATGGGCCGGCTGCGGCGTGGCGAGGAGAATCGCTTCACGAAAATGGGGGCGCTCGGCGTGCCGTTGGGGATCGCCGTGGGCGTCGTCGTGGCGGCACTCGGAGTGGCATGGCTGTTGGTCGGAGGCGCCCGCTGATGCGCTCGACGGTCGTCGGGGCGGGTGCCTGGGGAACGGCACTGGCTCGCCTGCTCGCGTTGAAGGGGCACGACGTGCGGCTGTGGGCGCGGGAGCCGGAAGTCGTGGAGGCCGTCAACGTGGAGCATCGGAATGACCTGTTCCTCCCCGGTGTCGACCTTCCGTCTTCGATCCGGGCGACCCACGCCGAATCCGAGGCGCTCGGGGGGGCTCGGATGATCGTCTACGCGACCCCGGCACAACACCTGCGGGAGATCGCGGCGGCCGGCGTACGTCACGTGGCTCCCGAGGCGACGATCGTGGTGGCGTCGAAGGGGATCGAACGGGGCTCGCTGGCCCTGATGTCGGACGTGCTGACGCACGAGCTCGGCGCGCGCGATGTCGTGGCGATCTCGGGGCCGAGCTTCGCCGCCGAAGTGGCCGCAGATCTCCCGACCGCGATCGTCGCGGCGTCGTGCAATGCACCGGCGGCCGCCCGGGTGCAGGCGGCGCTCAGCGGCTCGGCGTTCCGCGTCTACACGCACGACGACATCGTGGGCGTCGAACTGGCCGGGGCACTCAAGAACGTCATGGCGGTCGCGACGGGCATTCACGACGGCGTGGGCCTGGGCTACAACTCCCGGGCGGCGCTGATCACGCGCGGCCTGGCCGAGATGACGCGGCTGGGCGTGGCGCTGGGCGCGAACCCGGCCACCTTCGCCGGCCTGGCGGGTCTCGGCGACCTGGTCCTCACGTGTACGGGAGCCCTGAGTCGCAATCGCACGCTCGGCGTGGAGATCGGGCAGGGGCGTACGCTGACCGAAGTGCTCGAAGGCAAGCACACGGTGGCCGAGGGCGTCGACACGACCGTGAGCACCGTGGCACTGGCTCAACGCGAAGGCGTGGAGATGCCGATCGCGTCGATGGTGTACCGGATTCTCTTCGAAGGACAGACGGCCAGGGCCGCCGTCCAGGAACTCATGGCGCGCGAACTGCGCGCGGAGCAAGACCGATGAATGCACCGGACCCGGTTCAGGAATTCTACTCGATCGGCGAGGTCTGCGAACTCACCGGCCTCAAGCCGCACGTTCTCCGTTACTGGGAGAGCCAGTTCAAGTTCCTCAGCCCCGCGAAGAATCGATCGGGCAATCGCGTGTACCAGCGTCGCGAGATCGAGCTGGTGCTGCTGGTCAAGCACCTGCTGTACGTGGAGAAGTACACGATCGACGGCGCCCGCCAGAAGGTGGAGGAGCAGCGGAAGGGTGGGGAATTGCGGCAGTTGTCCTACGGCGCGCTGAACGTGGAGGTCCTCGAAGGGCTCGAGCGATCGCTGCAGGAGCTCCACGACCTGCTGCACGACGGGGAAGACGCCTGATGCGGCTGCTGCTGACGAATGACGACGGCATTCTGGCGCACGGCCTGGAGTGCCTGCTCGAGGCCGTCGAACCGCTCGGCGAGGTGACCATCGTGGCGCCGGACCGCGAGCAGAGCGCGACGAGCCACTCGTTGACGCTGCACCATCCGCTGCGGCCCGTGCGAATCGGCGAGCGACGCTACCAGGTGGACGGGACGCCGACCGACTGCGTGATGCTCGCCGTGGAGGCGCTGATGCCGGAACGCCCGGACTTCGTGATCAGCGGGATCAACCACGGCCACAATATGGGCGAGGACGTGTTGTATTCGGGTACCGTGGCGGCCGCCATGGAGGGCCTCTCGCTCGGCATCCGGTCGATCGCCGTGTCATTCGCAGGAGGCGATCTGCGCGCCGACCTGTCGCACCTGCGGGCACAGATCGCGGTCTTGACGCCGCTGCTCGCCCACCTGACGTCGCTGCCGCAGTTTCCGGCCCACACGCTCTTCAACGTGAATCTGCCCCCCGTGGCGCCCGAAGGGATCAAAGGGATCCGGCTCACCCGGCTGGGGCGTCGCGCCTACTCGGGGTCCCTGAAACCGATGCAGGATCCCTGGGGGCGTCCGATCTACTGGATCGGCGGGGGCTCCATTAGCTGGAGCGGCGAGGATGATTCCGACTTCCGCGCGGTCGAGGACGGCTACATCTCGGTGACGCCCCTGCACCTGGACGTCACGAACTACGATATCCTCCGAACGGCGAGCGAATGGTGGCGAGACCCCCGGCAGGACTAGACATGCGCGGGCCGCGCCAGCGGCTCACCGAGGTGCTGCGCGAGCGGGGCGTCTCGGACCTCGCCGTGTTGCGGGCGTTCGAGCTGACGCCCCGCCACCTGTTCGTGCCCACGGGTCTCCGGCACCGCGCGTACGAGGACACGGCGCTACCGATCGGCAACGGCCAGACGATCTCCCAGCCGTCGGTGCACGGGCGATCGCTGCAGTTGCTGCGGCTCACCGGGCGTGAGCGGGCACTGGAGATCGGAACCGGCTCGGGCTACCAGACCGTGCTGCTGTCCCACCTCGTAGAACAGGTCTTCTCGATCGAGCGGGTGGCGCCGCTACTGCAGACGGCACGCGAGGCGATCGCGGAGCTGGCCGTGAAGAACGTCTCGTTCCTGGTCGGCGACGGGACGGTCGGATGGCGCGAGTACGCGCCGTACGACGCGATCGTGGTGAGCGCGGCGTCGCCCGACGTGCCGGCGCCGCTCCTGGACCAGTTGGGGGAGGGCGGGCGGCTGCTGGTGCCGGTGGGCGGGCGAAACGAGCAGACCCTGGTTCTGGTGACGCGGCGGGGAGACGCCTTCGACCGCGAGGACCTCGATGCCGTCCGCTTCGTGCCGCTGCTCGGGCGCCACGGGTGGAGGCCATAGCGTGCCCGTCGACGCCGTGGAACGGCGGATCGTCGTGACGGGACGGGTGCAGGGCGTGGGGTATCGCTGGTTCGCGCGCCACACGGCGGGAGCTCTGGGCGTCGTGGGGTGGGTGCGGAACATGCCGGACGGCTCGGTGCTCCTCGAAGTGGCAGCGTCCCGCGACACCATCGACCGGTTCGCGGCCGCGCTGAAGGAGGGTCCGCCGGGCGCAACCGTTCACGAGGTGCGCGTCAGCGAACGCACGGACAACTTGCCCTTGCCGGACCGCTTCCACGTCGTACGTTGACCCACGACCACGCTTCGCCCCGCAACCCGTGTCTCTGACCGACGACGTTCGCCACACCATCCGCGACGTTCCCGACTTTCCGAAGCCGGGGATCATCTACAAGGACATCACGCCGGTGCTGCTCGATCCCGCACTGTTCCGGCGGGTCACCGACGCCCTGGCAGAGCCCTTCGCCGGCGAGGGCATCACGCACGTGGTCGCGATCGAGAGCCGCGGGTTCATCCTGGGCGCTCCGGTTGCCCAGCACCTCCAAGCGGGGCTGGTGCCGATTCGGAAGCCGGGGAAGCTGCCTGCCCAGCGGGCGCGGGAGGACTACAGCCTGGAGTACGGGACCGATGCGCTCGAGATGCATGCGGATGCGCTCACGGAGGGGGCGCGCGTGCTCGTCGTGGACGACGTGCTCGCCACCGGGGGGACGGCGGCGGCGGCTTGCCGGCTGGTGGAGCGTTTGGGCGGCACGATTGCCGGGCTCAGCTTCCTGCTCGTGCTGAGCTTTCTCGGCGGCGCCGAGGAGCTGAACGGACGCCGCATCGAGACCATACTAACGACCTGAGGCGTCCCGGTCGGCGCTCGGATCCGCCGCCGGGGCAGGGCGGCTTTACCCGGGGCCTGCCCGTTCGTAAATTACGGGCTTCCCATACGTTAGACTGCCCGACACCTGCCCCTGTAGCTCAGATGGATAGAGCAGCGGTTTCCTAAACCGTTGGCCGGGTGTTCGAGTCACCCCAGGGGCACCTCATCTCCCGTTACCGACAATGACGCAACCCGGACGCACTCAACAAGAACGCGAAGAATCCGTCATCGAATGGCTGCAGCACCATGGCAGGACGCTGATCATCGCGGCCGTCGTCGTGGCCCTTGGGGCGGGCGTCTACTGGTACTATACGAGAGCGCAGCAGTTGAAGGACCAGGCGGCCGAGCGGGCACTGAATACCGCGCTCCAGTCGGTGCAGGCGAACAACCAGGCGCTGGCCCAGAGCGATCTGCGGAGGGTGGTCGATCAGTACGGAGACACCCAGTCCGGGATCGAAGCGGGGCAGCTGCTGGCGCAGATCGACTTCAACGCCGGAAAGACGGACAGCGGCGTGGCGGTGCTGCGGGAGCTCCTCGCCAAGGGAGCGGCCAACCTGGACAAGGTCTCGATCTACAGCCTGATCGGAGACGGGCAGATGCAAGCAGACAAGGCCAAGGCGGCCGCGGACTCGTACCAGCAGGCTGCGGCAGCGGCCACGACGGACGCCGATCGCGTCTATCAGCAGGCCAAAGCAGCCCGGGCGTTCCTCGTGGCCGGGGATACCGCGAGCGCCAAGACGCTGTGGCAGGCGTTGGTCAACGACCCGAAGGCCCAGGGCGTCGCGGCAGAGGCACGGGTTCGGCTGGGCGAAATCGAAGCCCGGCCGGCCCCCAAGGGCTGATCCGGGACTGCGGATGCCCGGACCCGACGGCCCGGCCGCGCTCCGCGCCCCCTGAGATCCTGCTGGAGCCCGGCCGGCTGAGTCGAGGCAGCGCCCTCGACACGCCGCCTAGTCTCGATCCGTTCCACGTGAATCCTGCCGTATCAGCACCTCGGGACCGCCGCTCGCCCAAGAACGCCCCCGCGACGGTCTATGGTTCATCCGGCTGAGCCTCGCCAGCGAGCAGGGAGATCTGCAGCCATCATCAGGCCACTCGCCAAACAGACTGGCACAAGTATAGTTCGTATAAGAAATATTATGTCAACTACGAGTGTGGAAAAGGCCCAACATTCGTGGGCATTTCACTGGCCATGATACGTCGTAACATATTGATGTACTGGCCAATACGTTGCATGACGTGAACTGATGCATCACGGGTGGATGTATTTGGAGGTCGGTCGACCTCTGGTCGAGGCGGCGATGATCGGCGGTAGGCGCCGTTTTGGCGCTAGATCTCGGCGAGGTAGCCCCTATAGATGATGCGGGCTTCGCCAGCGAGACGCGGTGTCAGGCGGTCCCCGCTGGCGGTGACGCCGATCGTGAGGGGCTTGCCGGATCTGGTGACGATCGTGGTTGGTGAGGGGGCGAGGCCCCAGCGATGGAGGAGGACGGCTGAGGCGACTGCCCCGGTCCCGCAGGCGAGGGTCTCGCCCTCCACCCCCCGCTCGTAGGTGCGCATCAGCCACCGGCCAGCGGTGTCTCGGGCGACGAAGTCGACGTTCGTGCCTTCCGGGAAGGCGGCGTCGTAGCGGAGGGGCCGCCCCCGCCCCGGCACGTCGACGGCCTCGATGTCGTCGCAGAGGAGGACGAGGTGCGGAATGCCGACCTGGGCGAAACCGACCCGGCGCTCGCCGGCGATCAAGGGCGTGGCGGCTTCGGCGGTGAGCTGGCCGACGGGAGGCATCTCGACCTCGGGGCCGGAACTGTGCACGACGGCCGCCAGTGCTCCTGAGGCGGTTTCGATGCTGAACTGCTCCCCGGGCGCCGCGCCCCCCAACTCGACGAAGAGGCGGGCGGCGCAGAGGGTGGCGTTGCCGCACAGGGCGGCCACGGACCCGTCGCTGTTCAGATAGCGCATCCGAATGGCGGCCGCCCGGCTGGGCTCCAGGAAGACGATGCCGTCCGCCCCCACGCCGGTGCCGCGGGCGCAGATGGGCCGGATGACGTCGGGGTCCTGGAGACGGCCGGCAGGCGCCAATCGGGCGTCGACGAACACGAAGTCGTTGCCCGACCCGCTCAGCTTGTAGAACTCTCGACCGGCTGGAATCATGCGCGAAATCCCGGGCGCGGGTGGACGTGAACGGTCAGAGCCGATTGAAGATGGACCTGAACCGGAGCCACCAGACCATCCAGATCGCCTCGCGAACGATGGCCTTGGACATCTTGCTCTGGCCCTCCGTGCGATCCACGAAGACAATCGGCACTTCGGCGACACGGAAGTGCTTCTTCCACGCCCGGAAGCTCATCTCGATCTGAAATGCGTAGCCGTTGGAGTGAACATGTTGCAAATCAACGGCTTCCAACACTGATCGGCGAAAGCACTTGAAGCCACCGGTGGAGTCCCAGACGGGAAGGCCGGTGACCCATCGGGCGTACACGTTCGCGAAGTAGCTCAGCAGCAGACGCGAGATGGGCCAGTTCACCACGCTGACCCGCCCGTGAAGATACCGGGAGCCCAGCACGAGATCGGCGTTCTGGATGGCGTCGAGAAACTGTGGGAGGTGCGCCGGATCGTGGGAGAAGTCCGCGTCCATCTCGAAGACGTACGCATAGTCTCGCTCGATGGCCCAGCCGAACCCCGCCAGGTACGCAGTTCCCAGCCCCATCTTCTTGGTACGCTCAAGGATGTGAACCCGGGGGTCCGTCGAGATGATCCCCTTCACGATGTCCGCCGTGCCGTCGGGAGACCCGTCGTCGACGACCAGCAGTTCCAGCCGGGGGTCCTGGGCGAGCACGGCCCCGATGATCCGTGCGATGTTCTCCTTTTCGTTGTAGGTGGGGACGACCACCAGGGCCCGCTCAGGCACGCTCCCTCCGCGCCGCCATGAGGCCGCCGGCAATCAGCAGCACCGTCAGGAGGAGCGCCGCCAGGGTCACTTTGCTTCCCCGCACGTACGCGGCATCGACGAAATTCAGCTCGACGTGGCGGGCACCGGCGGGGAGGGCCACACCAATGAGCGAGAAGTCGGCCCGTCCGATTGAAGGATCAGGCGTGCCGTCCACGGTCGCGTGCCACCCGGGGTAGTAGTTCTCGGAGACGACGAGAGCGGCACCGGCCGGGGCGGGCGCGCTCAGGTCGAGGACGACGTGCCCCGGCGCGTAGCTCGTCACGGAGGTCGTGATCGGGAGGGGCGCCGGCACCGTGGTCAGCTTTACGGGGGTGACGTGCGCCGAGGTGTCGAACACGGCCACCGTGGCCGGGTCGAACCGCGTGTTGAGGACGGTGGGAAGCGTCTGGGCCTCGGTGGCCTTCACGATCGCCGGGGTCACCCAGGCATAGGGGTCGTCCTGCGAAGGCTTGAGCAGGTAGACCATGGATCCGGCTGCGTTCCGGACGGGACCGACCAGACGGGTGAACGTGATGTCGGGGCGTTTCAACTGCGTCGCGAATGCCTTGGAGAGCGTCGCCGCGTCCACGTCCGTGTAGATGTACTGGACGTTGGTCAGCTTCCAGAACTGCGGCTGGATGATGTTCCGGTACCCGACGTCCGGCGAGGTCTTGCCGCCGAGGATCTGGTAGTCGCCGAGCTCATTGCCGTGGTAGCCGTCGACGGATCGAATCCGATGGACCATGAACCCGTCGCCCGTGAAGTACGGATCGGCGGGAGTGATCCCTGGCCCGGCCGGAAGCGGGAGCACCCGGCCCGGCTGCGGCTGCCGTTGCATGTAGGTGATGGTGGAGTCCGACGCGTACAGCGTGGACGCCGGCGGCGAGAACATCCAGTAGATGTGGTCGATGCTCAGCAGGTCCGCGGCCGAAATGACGACCAGCACGATGGCGGCCCCGCGGAGTGACACGCGCTTTCGCGCCAGGGCGAAGAGCACGGCACAGACAGCGATGGCGACCAGGAACGACCGCCACGCGCCGAGGATCAGCGCGCCGTTGTTGGCCTGCACCTGCGCATAGAGCTGGGAGCCGGCGAACGAGGCGGCGATGGTCTGGGCGAAGTTCGTGAGCATGCCCCCGGTGGCGAGCAGGGCGACCACGGTCGCCCCGATCGCCCAGCCGACGATGTACCGGATCCCCACCCGGCGCGCGAGCACGCGCTCGAGGCCCACGGCGGCCAGCATGACCACCGCGAAGCTCGTCATGAAGAAGATCGTGCTCGGCGCCCGGAAGTACTTGGTGCCGGGGACGAAATCGTAGACCAGGTGATAGAACGGCGTCGCATTCCCGATTGCCCAGAAGATCGACACGACGCCCGTCCACGCCCAGAAGGCCCGGAAGCCGCGGCGGGCCGTGGCGCCGAAGGCCGCTCCCATGAGCATGAGGACGGAAACGCCGAGATACTCGCTGTGCAGGTGGATGCCGTTCCGGCCCCAGTAGTGGCCGAGGAGGCCGCTGAACTGCGGCAGGTAGGTGTTGATGAACTCCTCGATCGGCATCGAGAACTGGGTGGCGTACGCATAGCCGCGCCCCCCGGCACGCGGCGACCACGGCGTGTACTCGATCACCGGCCAGAACTGGACGGCCCCGATCAACAGCCCGATGGCGACGGCGCCGAGCCCGTAGGCCAGTCGCCGGATCGCGACGTCCCGGGGCAGGCGTCCCCTGCCCTCGTGGTCGCTGAACGCGATGTGCAGGGAGAAGGCGCCCGAGCCGAGCAGCATGTACTGGAGGAGCTGTGGGTGCGGGCTCAGGACGGCGAGCCCCACCGTGAGGGCGAGCACGCCCCAGGCCCACGGTCGGCCGTCGCGGATGCCGCGCAGGAGCATCCAGAGCGCGAGCGGGAACAATGCACTGACGAACAGCTTCCCGTCGTGGCCGGGCGAGGCCAGGGAGGCGATCTGCCCGGCGAGCATGTAGCCGACACCGGCGAACAGCGACGTGAAGAACCCGAACCCCCAGGCGCGCATGAACCCGTACGTGAACAGCCCGGCGAGGAACAGATGGATGGCGAACCCCCACGTCATGGCCAGGTCGGTGCGCATCACCAGGCGCAGGAGAAACGTGGGATAGAAGATGTCGCCGTGCATCGCCGCGATGTACGGGAGCCCGCCGAAGATGTACGGATCCCATTGCGGGAACCCGTGGCCGGACCGCAGCGATTGTGCGCCGAACAGGCGGAACGCATAGCCGGCGATGTACTGGTCGCTGTTCGGATTGACCAGGAACTTCCCGGCGAACACCGGATAGACCAGCACCAGCGTGCACAGGGCGTAGGTCAGCACGGCCCAGCCGAGGGCAAAGCGCGGGGCGGGCAGCACGGGCGCGGCGATGGACTCGTCGTGGCGCGGAGGCCGCTTAGGCATGGGAGGCACTCCGGCGGCGCCAGGCATCGACCGCGAGAAACAGGAATCCGGGCACGAGTTCGAGTATGGAGGTCCACAAACGCGACGAGACCGCGATCAGCAGCGCCTGCGGTCCCGTCATGAGCTTGAGCGCCGGCAGTGCGGCGGCCATCGCGCCGTCCCGTGCCCCGAGTCCCGCCGGGAGGAACAGCACGATGTACCCCAGCACGTACGACGCGCTGTAAACTGCGATGTAGCTCGTGAGCGCGCCAGCCGCGTAGCCGAGTACGCCGACCACCAACAACTGGAAGGCGATGCCGTACAACACCCACGTGACCAGATTGCCGGCGATGGCATACGCGATCACCCGCGGCGGAACGGCGGCGTCGGGGATCCCCCGCCCCGTCACGCGTCGCAGCAGGGCGAGCAGACGCGGCATCGCCGTCGGCAGCAGGGCGAGGCCCACGAACGCCAGGATGGTGAGGGCGACCGCCACGCGCGTCGCGCCGGGCTGATAGGCGTCGAGGGCCACAGAGCCGGTGGCGAGGGCGATCGCGAATCCCGTGGTGATGGCGACGACGGTGTTAAGCACGGCGGATCCGGTAGCGGCGACCGGCGAAACGCCTTCGCGCTGCGCCATCATGCCCATGGCCCCGATCTGCCACACCTTGCCCGGGACGTACCGGTAGAGGTTGGCCACGCTCCAGATGTGCGCCGCCCGCCAGAAGGAGAGCCGGGCGTCCCATTGGGCGAGCATGATGCGCCAGGTCTGCACGAGCACGGCGTAGCCGCTCACGATGACGGCGCCCGAGGCGAGGATGGGGCCCCAGCGGAGGTGCGGCGAGAGCGGCTGGGCGGCGTAGGCTCGCCAGTAGTGGGCGAGCGCCCAGCCGATGAACACCAGCGCGATGGCCGAGAAGGCGAGTCTGATCACGCGGAACCAGCGGCTACGCGCCATGGCGCACCCCCCGGTACAGCTCGGCGTAACGCGCCGCGACCGCGTCGGGCGAGAAACGCCCGAGCATGACGTCGCGGGCGTGGAGCCCGAGGTGCCTTGCCTGCTCGGGGTCCGCCACCAGGTAGTCGAGGGCGGACGCCAGCGCGCGCGGGGTCCGCTCGTGCACGAGGCGGCCGGTCTCGCCGTCCCGGACGACGTCCGGGAGCCCACCGGAGGCGAAGGCGACGGCCGGCGTTCCGCAGAGCATCGCCTCCACGGCCACGAGCCCGAGCCCCTCGTCATACGAGGGAATGACGAGCGCGAGTGCGTCGCGGTAGAACGGGGCGAGACGGGCCTGCGGGAGCGCACCGTGCCAGGTCACGTCCGCGCCCACGCCCAACTCACGCGCCAACGACTCGAGATGGCCCCGGATCGGGCCCTCGCCGACGACGTCCAGCGGCACGCGCCGCCGCATCCCGGCCAGTGCTTCGAGGAGCAGGTCGAGTCCCTTCTGCGGCATCAGCCGGCCGACGAAGAGCAGACGGCCGCCCGCACCAGGATGGTCCGCGGGCGCGAACAACTCGGTGGCCACCGGCATCGGGAGCACCATGGGCTGGACCGCCGGGGTGAGCGCCTGGACCTCGTGGGCCAGCCACGTCGAGACGGTCGTGACGGCCGCCGAATGTCGTACGACGAAGCGGAAGGCGCCGCGCGACGCCCGGACGGCCCGCGCCATCCGGATGTCGGTCCCGTGCATCGTCGTGACCAGCGGCAGGTGCAGATGCGATGCGGTCCAGGCCGCCGAGACCCCCGACGGGAACCACCAGTGTGCGTGCAGGACATCGGGGCGTCGGACACGGCACTCCCGCGTCGTACTCCGGGCCGCTGCGGTCAGGAGGCCGACGAGGCCGAGCTTGGCGGTCAGCGATCCGGCGACCTGCTCCGCCATCGTGCCGGTGTAGGCCAGCGTCTCCAGGGAGCGGGTGGCGTAGCGGAAGCGCTGCACGGGCACCCCGTGAAGCTCGGCAGACGGCGCGAGGCCGGGGGCCGACGGCGCCAGCACATGCACGTGCACGTCCTGATCACGCAACGCGACCGCGAGCCGCAACAGGAAATGCCCGGCGATGTCGCTCTCGTCGCGCGGGAACGCGTGCGTCAGCCAGAGCGCTCGCACGCGCTACTGCTGCCGGCGCGCGTCGTCGCCTTCGAGGTCCATCGCCTCCACGCGCCGCCGGAGCTCGCGGACCTCGGCGCGCTGCCCGGCGATCTGCTCGCCGAGGAGGCCGGTGGCGAAGAACACGCTGCCGAGCACGAGGCAGGTCTGGATCACCGTCCACACCGCCCGGAGGCCCTCGCCGCGCAGCCAGAGCCAGAGCAGTGCGACGATCCCGGCCAGGACGCCGATCGCGAACAGGGCCGCGCCGAGCATGCCGAAAGCCAGGAGCGGCTTCTTGCCGAACCGCAACTCGAACCAGACCGACAGCATGTCGAGCACGCCGATCGGAATGCGCGACAGGCCGAACTTGGACCTGCCGGCGTGTCGCGGATACAGCGGGATCGGAATCTCCGTGACGGTGAAGCCCTGGGCGGCGGCGAGCACGATCATGTACCGATGCCAGTCGGGGCGGATCGGCAGCCCGTCCATGATCTCCCGGCGGTAGGCCTTGACCGAATTGAGGTCCTTGACGGGCACGTCGAACAGGAGCCGGCTGAGGCCGTTGTAGATGCGGGAGACGAATGCCTTCTCGTACTTGCCCTGCTTGAAGCCCGTGACCATGTCGGCATCGCCGGCCAGGATGGGCGCCACGAGCCGTGGAATGTCCTCGGGCTTGAACTGCAGGTCGGCCGGATAGAACACGAGTACGTCGCCGCGCGCGGCAAGGTACCCCGTCCGCAGCGCGTCGGCGATGCCCCGCTGGCTGCGGTGCCGGACGGCGCGCAGGAATGGGTAGCGTTCCTGGAGCTGCCGGAGCACGTCCCAGGTCCCGTCCGTGCTGCCGTCGTCGATGACCACGACCTCGAACCGCGGGCCGGCCGAGCGGAACGCGGCCTCCGCCTGTTCCATGAACAGCGGCAGGTTCTCGGCCTCGTCCTTCGCGGGGACGAGCACCGAGACGTCGACGGGCCGGAGATCGCCGGGAGCGGCGGGCGGGCTGACCGGACGGGCACTCATACTCGTTTCCGCATACGGGCCGAGAGCACGCCGAGCTGGTCGCGGTACTTGGCCACGGTGCGCCGCGCGATCTGCACTCCCTGCTTCTTGAGGATCTCGACGATCTCCTGGTCGGTCAGCGGATGCCGCGGATCCTCGTCCTTGATGAGTTTCTCGATCTGGGCCCGGATGCCGCGGGCCGAGACATCGTCGCCGCCCGTGGTCGTGAGCCCCGACGAAAAGAAGAACTTGAGGGGCAGCACGCCGCGCGGTGTCTGCACCCATTTCTCGTTCGTCACGCGACTGATCGTGGACTCGTGCATGCTGATGGCCTCCGCCACTTCGCGGAGCGTGAGCGGCTTCAGGTACTGCACGCCCTTCTCGAAGTATTCGCGTTGGCGGTCGACGATGTAGTTCATCACCTTGAGCATCGTCTGGCGGCGCTGCTCGATGGCCTGGATCATCCAGGTCGCGGAGTTGAGCTTGCTGGCGATGAACTCCTTGTTCTCCCCCTGGAACTTGCTCTTGTCGCGGGCGATCTCCTGGTAGGCGCGGCTGAGCCGCAGCCTCGGCAGATTGCTGTCGTTGAGCGAGACCCGGTACTTGCCGTCGATCTTGTCGACGACCAGGTCGGGGATGATGTAGTTGTCTTCGGATCGACTGAAGCGGAGGCCCGGCTTCGGGTCGAGCTTCTGGATCTCATCGGCCGCCGCCTGGACCTGCTGCACGGTGAGCCCGTACCGCCGGGCGATCTCCGGCCAGCGGTGGGCGATGAGGTCGTCGAAGGCTTCGAGCACGAGCCGGTAGGCGAGCGCCTCCTCGCGGCCCTGGTCCTGCAGCTGGAGGAGCAGGCACTCGCGAAGATCGCGGGCGCCGACCCCGGGCGGATCGAGGCTCTGGATGATGCGAAGCGTCGCGTCGGCCTCGTCGGGGGTAAACAGCGGCATGTCCTCACCGCCGTCCTCGCCCAGTCCCCCGGCCGCGCCGGCGATCGCCTCGTTGATCCCCTGCAGCACCTCGTCCACGGTGCACGAGAGGTACCCGTCGTCGCCGACGTTGCCGACGAATTCGGCGGCGAGCACTTCCTGGCGCGGGGTGAGATCGAGCAGGGAGAGCTGGTCCATCAGGTGATCGGAGAGGTCCCCACGATCGACCGTGACCGGTTCGTACTGCTCGTGCATTTCCGTGGGCATCGGGGCCCCGCCCGTCTCGAAGCCGTCGAGGAGGATCTCCTCCCAGTCGATGGCGTCGTCCTTCGCGGCGTCACGCTCCGCCGCGTCGTCCTCGGCGCCCGCATCGAGGGCTGGCAGCTCCTCCTCGTTCGCCTCACTCTCCTCGTTCTCGTCCTCTTCGGGTTCGACGAGCTCGAGGAACGGATTGTTCAGCAGCTCCTGCTTCAGGTGCTGTTGCAGGTCGAGGAGGGGCATGTACAGCAGATCCATCGCCTGGTAGAGGCGTGGATTGATCTTCAATTCCTGCCGAAGATGGGTGCTCTGCTGTAGCCCTGCTTTCATGACGGTGTTCCGGTCAACCGACGGCGGCGGAGGCAAAGCGCGACCGGAGTCGCGCCGTGAGCGTGGGTCCCAGATAGATATCGGCGACGGTGTCGTCGAACACCAACTCCCGGACGGTGCCCGACACCTTGACCTGTCCATCGAACATGATGTACGCGCGATCGACAATGTCCAGCGTCTGTTCCACGTTGTGGTCCGAGATGAGCACCCCGATGTTCCGGGTGCGGAGTCGGGCGACGATGGTCTGGATGTCGTGCACGGCGATCGGGTCGACGCCGGCGAAGGGCTCGTCCAGCATCATGAATTTGGGCGAGGTGACGAGGGCCCGGGTGATCTCGAGCCGGCGGCGCTCCCCGCCCGAGAGCGCGTAGGCCTTCTGATGACGCAGATGTTTGATCCCCAGCTCATCGAGCAGCGACTCCAGCCGCCGGGCACGTTCCGCGCCCGGCATGTGCAGCGTCTCGAGGATCGCGCGGATGTTGTCCTCCACCGTGAGCTTCCGGAAGATCGACGGCTCCTGGGAGAGGTATCCAATGCCCATGCGCGCGCGCTTGTACATGGGCATGTTCGTGATGTCCTTCCCATCGAACAGGATGCGTCCGGCCATCGGCTGGATGATGCCGACGATCATGTAGAACGTGGTGGTCTTCCCCGCACCGTTCGGCCCCAGGAGCCCCACGATCTCGCCCTGGCGGAGGCGCACCGCAACGTCGTTCACGACGCGCCGGCGGCGGTACATCTTGACGAGCCCCTGCGCCTCGAGCGTGCTGCCGCCGGCGACCACGGCCGCTTCGGGCGTGACCGTACTCCGGTCCACGGCGGGCACCGGCAGTTCTCCGGTGCGCTGCATGACCTCGGCGATCTCGGCGCGGCTGGTCGCGATCTTGGCCCAGACGGACCGGGTGAACCGGATGACGGCGTCGGGATTGTCCAGTCCCTCGGGCGGCAGCTCGATCAGGCCATCCCCGGCCAGCCGCGGAAGGACCGACCGGGCGAGGTACTCGCGCACCTCGTCGAGGCTGAGCCGCCCCGCTTCGCGTTCGGCGTCACGGCCCGCGGCGCGCAGAGCGGCCAGGTGGTCCTCGCGATACACGGTGGCGGCCCGGTCGAACGTCGTCGCTCCCTGCTCGTCGGCCTGACTGATGAGCGCGTGTACGGCGAGCGCAGTCGAGCGATCGCCATGCGACAACCGGTCCACGAGCGCGAGGAACTTGTCGGTCGGTGTGTTCTCGCTCATCGGCGGAGTGCTCGCAGGATGGAAGACGTGTCCGGACGTACGGCCGGCTTCCGGGTGCTGTCCGGCTTCGCCGACTTCCCGGTCGTGTCCGGTTTCGCCGACTTGCCGGTGGTGTCCGATTTGGCCGCTTTCGGCTTCGCGCACTGGGCGCGGGTCGAGGTATCGGGCTCGGCGAGCACGCCGAGGGTTTTCCCGATCACGTCCACCCGCTCAACGCCCTTGGCGCCGAAGGCGACGGTGATGCGCTGGCCGGTGGAATAGCTCACGGCCGGGACGCAGAGCGTCGTGTCCTGCGGGGCCAGATGGTAGTAGGCGCGCGCGCTGTCGATCGCGACGAGTCGGCGCAGCCGTGGCGACTGCGCCGTATCCTTGGGCGGCACGGAATCGAACGTGGCGAGAATCGTATCGCCCTGCAGCCAGTCCATGTCCTTGGTGTGGAACTTGACCGAGTCGGGCTTCCGCGCAGCGTAGGCGTTGCCGATCGCGTGGATCTCGCGAACCTGCTGATGCGGCATGATGACGTCGAGCGAGTCCGCGATGAGGCTGTCGGTGGGCGCTTTCGCGCTCGCCCCACCCGGCCCCCAGG
This sequence comes from Gemmatimonadaceae bacterium, assembly GCA_046704805.1. Lineage (GTDB taxonomy): Bacteria > Gemmatimonadota > Gemmatimonadetes > Gemmatimonadales > Gemmatimonadaceae > JAGWRI01. The sequence goes on along the minus strand of JBJKRG010000052.1, from coordinate 14,162 downwards.
CCATCGCCTCGTGGAGCAGGTCGTTCTCGACTCGCAGGTCGATGGTGTCGGCCACGAGCCGCAGGTCCTTGCTCGTCGCCAGGCCCTTTCCCTTCGCGAGGACCCGTCGAAGCTTCTGCTCGTGGGAGAACAGGTCGATCAGCGTGCCGACGAGGGTGAAGGGGTGGCGGCCCTGCGCACCCCGGATCACCGGGTGCCCGATCAGGTGCAGCACGTCGTGGCGCCCGTCGAGATAGAGCGAATCACTGTGTGCGGTGAAGTCATTCCGCGCGATCTGCACGGCGCCCCCCGCGTAAACGAGACTGTCCCCCTGCATGTACACGTGGTTCGCCGTCACGTCCGTCGGCGGCGACGGATGGCCGAGCGAGTCCCGCTGGATGAGCGTGATCGTCGGGCGCCCCGTGGCGGTGACGATGGCGAGCGGCCGGGTCTTCGGGATGGGGCGCAGATACGTGGCTTCGGGGCCCCGGAGGCGGGACCCGGACGGCATCGTGGCCCGCACGTGTCCCGTCGCGACCACACGCTCTTCGGCCATGTAGTAGTTCAGAAAGTCGGAGTGCAGGGTAAACCGCGGCTCCCGATAGAACACGTGACCGACCAGATAGAACCGTTTCTGGTCGCTGTACTGCTCGGCGCTGTCGGCCCGCAGGTGGATCTTCTTGGCCGGACAGACCACCACGACCCCGGCGCCGAAGAAGCTGTTGTACTGGCCGCTGTACGTCTTGACGGAATGCTGCCTCGTGGAATCGGTGTTGATCGCGTTGCAGCGCGTGGTCGAGTCCTGGGCGAGCGCCACGGCGGGCGCGAGGGAGGCGGCCAGCACGACCGCGACGACGAGCCGCCGCATCAGTGTTTGGGAACCGTGACAAGGCCGGATCCGCGCGCCGCGCGGAGCACGTTGAAGTGGTTGAGATTGGGGTCGGCCGTGAATCCGATGCCGGTGTTCGTGTTGCCATCGGGCGTCGTGAGCACGAACGACGTGTCACTCGAGATGACGTTCCCCCCCTGGTCGTAGCGGATCTGCGGCGTCTTGAGGCGCTCGCCCTTCGTCGTGGTGATGACGACGTGTCCCCAGCCCTGGAGCACCTCGGTCCGCATGTCGTAGCGGCCGCTGTCGGCCTGCATGGTGGCCTCGGGCTCTCCCGTGTCCGTCCGGAAGTTGACGTGGACCTTCCGGAAATCGAAGCGCGTCTGATCGTTGAACACGAACGCGGTGTCGGCGGTCATCGTGCCCCGCTCGACGCCCTGGTCCGTGATGATCGACGAGAAGCCGAACATCACCTGCTCCGCGCTATCGGCCAGCGAGGCTACGTGGGCGACCGGTGGCTCGGGGCCGCTCTTGCAGCCCGCCGCCAGCAGGAGCGTCGCGAGTCCGGCGATGAGGACGCGCTTCATCGAACCCTCGCCCGCATCAGATCGTGCAGGTGGACGACCCCGACGAGCCGTGCGCTATCGTCCACGACCGGCATCGCCATGATGCCGTGCTGCTCCATCCGGAACACCACGGCGCTCGCAAGCTCGTCGCCCCGGGCCGTCTTCGGCACGCGCGTGAGCACCCGATCGACGGGGAGCGAGAGGATGTCGGCTTCGCGTTCCATCATCCGCGTCAGGTCGCCCGCGGTCATGATCCCCACCAGGTGCTCGTGGGCGTCCAACTGGATCGCGATTCCGCGCTTCTCGGCCAGCAGCACGATGGCCTGCCGCATCGTGTCGCCCGCCCGCAGCACCGGAAGATCGCTGGTGAGCATGACGTCGGCGACGCGGGTGAGGAGGCGGCGGCCGAGCGATCCACCGGGGTGCAACCGGGCGAAATCGTCGCGGTCGAATCCCTTCACGTCGAGCAGCGCCACGGCCAGCGCATCGCCCAGGGCGAGCGCCACGGTCGTGCTCGTGGTCGGCGCGAGGTCGAGCGGACAGGCCTCCTCCTTTACCCAGCCGTCCAACCAGAGGTCCGCGAGGCGGGCGAGCCGGGAGGTGCCGTCCGCCGTGATGGCGATGATCTCGACGCCCAACCCCTTCAGCAGATCCAGCAGCCCGAGCAACTCGTCGGACTCCCCACTCTTGGAAATCAGAATGGCCACGTCGTGGGACCCGACGATGCCGAGGTCGCCGTGGGCACTGTCCACGGGATGCAGGAAGACCGCCGGCGTCCCGGTGGACGTGAGCGTGGCCGCGACCTTGCGCGCGATGAGGCCCGACTTCCCCAGACCGGCCACGATGACCCGTCCGGTCGTGTCGGCCAGCAGGCCGACCGCGGCGGCGAACGAGTCGCCGAGCCGATGCTCGGCCTCGGCGAGCGCCTCGGACTCGAGGCGGAGCACGCGGCGTCCCATGGCGGTGACGTCGGTCGGGCTCATCCGGACACCCCCTGCGCCGACCGCTCGCGCACGTAATCCTGCCAGCGCATCTCCCACTCGCCGCGCGCGCGGAGCAGGGCCTCGGCGAACTCGCGGACGGCGCCGGCTCCCCCGCCCCGCTGCAGCACGAATGCGGACTCGCGCTTCACCTCGTCGGCGGCGTTCCCCGTGGCGACGGGAAGCCCCACGGTGCGCATCACCGCGAGATCCGGGAAGTCGTCGCCCACGAAGGCCGTTTCGGCCCGGGAGACTCCGTGGCGCTCGAGGATGGCGGCGAACGCGGGCAGCTTGTAGGCGTCGACCACCTGCGCCACGTCGTCCACGTCCAGCTCGAGCGCCCGCAACCGGACGCTCTCCGAGATGCGCCCCGTGACGATCGCGACCCGGAGCCCGGCCTGCTGGAGGAGGCGGATGCCGAGTCCGTCCTGGATGTCGTAGCGCTTGAATTCCAGGGGGCGCCCATCGACTGCCCCGAGGTAGATCCCCCCGTCGGTGAGGACCCCATCCACGTCGAGCGCCACGAGGCGGATCCGTCGCGCGAGCGTCGCGTCGATCATGCGCGGACCAGGGCCCAGAGCGCCACCGCCCGCTCGACGAGGGTCCCGAGGCCCTCGAGCGGCAGCATGTTGGGGCCGTCGCTGGGGGCGTGGTCGGGATCGGGATGGGTCTCCAGAAACAGCCCGTCCGCTCCGGCTGCGACCGCACCCAGCGCCAGGGGCGGGATGAATTCCCGGGCGCCTCCGCTGGCGCCGCCCTCGCCCCGACCCGGGCGTTGCACGCTGTGCGTGCCGTCGAAGATGATCGGAGCGCGGCAGGCCTCGCGCATGCGCGCGAAGTCCCGCATGTCGACGACGAGATCGCCGTAGCCGAAGAAGGTGCCGCGCTCCGTCACGGCGACCTCGGTACCCGATGGGGCGGCCCCGCGTACCTTCTCGACGGCCCCGCGCATGCCCTCGGGATGCATCCACTGGCCCTTCTTGATGTTCACCGGCTTTCCGGTGGCTCCAGCCGCCTCCAGCAGGTCGGTCTGGCGGCACAGGAAGGCGGGAATCTGGAGGACGTCGGCCACCTGGGCGGCGGGGGCGCACTGCTCGGGCAGATGCACGTCGGTCAGGATCCGGAGGCCGGTGGCCTGACGCACGCGGTCGAGCGCCGCCAGCCCTTCGTCGAGGCCGGGGCCGCGATGCGCGCCGGCGTTCGATCGGTTGGCCTTGTCGAAGGAGGCTTTGTAGATGATGCCGCCTGGCACCCGGTCGGCCAGCGCAGCCAGGTGATCACCGACGCGCAGATTGAGCGCGTCGTCCTCGACCACGCACGGGCCGGCGATGAGGAAGAAGGCGTCGGAGGGGAAGGCCGCCGGCATGTCAGTCCGCCGCTTCGACGAGACTGCCCGGTTCGGTCCGGGACCCCGCGCCGTGCTTCGCCCGGTACGCGGCGGCGATGAACCCCGCGAACAGCGGGTGCGGCCGCATCGGCCGAGACTTCAGCTCCGGGTGGAACTGACAGCCGATAAACCACGGATGGGACGGCAGTTCCACGATTTCGACGAGCTGTCCGTCCGGGCTCAGCCCACTGAGCTTCAACCCGTGCTGCGCGAACAGCTCGCGGTAGGCGTTGGCGACCTCGTAGCGGTGCCGATGGCGCTCGCTCACCTCGGCCACGCCGTACATCTCCGCCGTCTTGGTCCCGCGGGTGAGCCGGCAGGGGTAGGCCCCCAACCGCATCGTCCCGCCCATATCGGTCACGTGCTGCTGGGACTCCATCAGGGCGATGACGGGGTTGTCGCACGACGGGGCGAACTCCGACGAATGGCTGTCGCCGAGTTCGCAGACGTTACGGGCGAACTCGATGATCGCGACCTGCATCCCCAGGCAGATGCCGAAGAACGGGAGCCCGCTGTCGCGGGCGAACCGGATGGCCTCGACCATGCCCTCGACCCCGCGGACGCCGAACCCCCCGGGGACGAGGAGCCCGTCGTATCCGTGCAACAGCTCGGCGGCGCGCTCCTGCGATTCGAAGGCGTCGCTGGAGAGCCAGTGAATGTCCACTCCCACGTCGTTGGCGACCCCGCCGTGGATGAGGGCCTCCTGCACGCTCTTGTAGCTGTCCACGAACTCGGTGTACTTGCCGACGACGGCGATGCGGACGCGCTCGCGCGGCGCCAGCACGCGCTCCACCATCGTCCGCCACGCCGTGAGATCGGGCTCGGGGCGCTCGAGGCCCAGCTTCTGCAGGACCATGTCGTCGAAGCCCTGGTCGTGGAACGCCATCGGGATCTGATAGATGGTGCGCACGTCGGGGCTCTCGATCACGCAGCCGAATTCCACGTTGCAGAAGAGGGCGATCTTGCGCTTGATCTCGTCGGAGATCGGCCGCTCGGTGCGGACGATGAGCAGGTCGGGCTGGATCCCGATCTCCATGAGCTCGCGGACGGAGTGCTGCGTGGGCTTGGTCTTGAGCTCGCCGGCCGCGGCGATGTAGGGAATCAGGGTCAGGTGCACGAAGATCGCGTTCTCGCGCCCGACGTCGTGGCGGAACTGCCGGATGGCTTCGAGGAAGGGCAGCGATTCGATGTCGCCGACCGTCCCGCCCACCTCGATGATCACGACGTCGTTTTCGGGGGCGATGCGCCGCATCGCCGCCTTGATCTCGTCGGTGATGTGGGGAATCACCTGCACGGTCGAGCCCAGGTACTCGCCGCGGCGCTCCTTGGTGATCACGTTGAGGTAGATGCGGCCCGTCGTGACGTTATTGGCCTGCGACAGCGCCCGGTCGATGAACCGCTCGTAATGGCCGAGGTCCAGATCGGTCTCTGCCCCATCGTCGGTCACGAACACCTCGCCGTGCTGGAACGGCGACATCGTGCCCGGGTCGACGTTGATGTAGGGATCGAACTTCATCATCGACACCCGAAGCCCCCGCTCCACCAGCAGGCGGCCCAGCGACGCCGCGGCGATTCCCTTGCCGAGCGACGAAACGACTCCGCCGGTGACGAATATGTACTTCGTCGTGTGCTGGCTTGCGCTGGAAGACATCAGTTGAGTCCCGGGTTGAGATTGGTCCACTCGCTGTTCGCCCGCACGAGATCGTCTTCGGTATCGATACCGCCCGGACCCGCACGGGCCAGACGGATCACGCCCATCGCCAGCCCAGCCGCGAGCGGGCGGAGCTGCTCCAGCCGCTCGATCCGCTCCAGCGGATGCGGCGGCAGGCCCACCCAACGCTCGAGTGCCTCTCGTGCATAGGCGTAGATGCCCACGTGGAGCCAGATCCGATCGCGCAGCAGCGGCTCGTCCTCGGCATTGCGCAGGAACGGGATTGGCGCACGTGAAAAATACATGGCCCGGCCATCGTCGGTGGTGACCACCTTCACCATGTGGGGATTCGCGAGGGCGTCGGCGCCCACCGCGACCGCCGCCGTCCCCAGCGGGAATCCCCGGGTCGCCACCATCCGCACCGTCCCGTGCAGCGCTTCGGGATCCACGAACGGCTCATCGCCCTGCACGTTGAGGATCGTCTCGAACCCGGCATAGGCAGGCCGGCTCACGAGTTCGGCCACCCGATCGGTGCCCGACGCATGCTCGGGCGAGGTGAGCTCCGCGTCGGCACCGTGCGCCCGGGCGACCTCCGCGACCTCCGGACTGTCGGTGGCGATGACGCACCGCTCGGCGACCCCGGAATCCCGTACCCGTTCCCACACCCGGACGACGAGCGGGCGACCGGCGAGAAGGCGGAGGGGTTTGCGGGGGAGGCGCGTCGCGCCCAGCCGAGCTGGGATGACGGCGAGCGTCCTCATGGGCGGCGCCGGGCCGCGCGACCGGCCGCAAGATTCACGCCAGCCAATCTATCCAGACGCCCAGTGAAAGGCAAACGCTTTTCCGGCAACTGCTTTCGCTGCCGCGCGTCCCTTTCCTACTCGGCGCCCGCCAGTTGCAGGAAGTTCCTCAGCATGGCTTTGCCGTGCTCGGTCATGATCGATTCCGGATGGAACTGAACACCGAAAACCGGATGCTGGCGGTGCCGGATCGCCTGGATCTCCGTCGGGTCGTCGGCCGAGTGGGCCGCGACCTCGAGGCCGGCGGGCAACGACCCCGACTCGATGACGAGGGAGTGGTAGCGCATGACTTCCAGTGGGGTCGGCAGCCCGGCGAAGACCCCCGTCCCCTCGTGCACCACGCGCGAGGTCTTCCCGTGCATCACGTGGGCCGCCCGGATCACGCGGCCCCCGTACGCCTCCCCGATCGCCTGGTGCCCGAGGCAGACGCCGAGGATCGGCACCGTCGGCCCCCACCGCTTCACCGTGTCCACGGTGATCCCGGCCTGCGCCGGCGCACACGGCCCGGGGGAGAGAATGATCGCGGCCGGCGCGAGGTCGCCGATCTCCTCGACCCCGATCGCGTCGTTCCGGCGGACCACGAGCTCGGCGCCGAGCGCGCCCAGATACTGCACCAGGTTGTAGGTGAAGGAGTCGTAGTTGTCGATGACGAGAATCATGGTGGTCGGCGAAAGGCCCGGTCAGGAACGGGGATGATACTGGCGATAGACACTGCGCAGGTACTCGCGGTCGACGTGCGTATAGATCTGTGTCGTCGAGATGTCCGCGTGGCCGAGCATTTCCTGTACGGCCCGCAGATCGGCTCCTCCCTCGAGCAGGTGGGTGGCGAACGAATGCCGCAGGGTGTGGGGCGTCACGTGCTTCTCGATCCCGGCCCGCGCGACGTACTTCTTGAGGATCTTCCAGGCGCCCATCCGGGACAGGGGCGCACCGCGTGCGTTCAGGAACAGGGCTCCGCGGCCCTGCCCGTGCTCGAGCTTCGGCCGCAACTCCCGCATGTAAATCGCCAGAGCGGCGATGGCGTTCCGCCCGATGGGCACCAGACGCTCCTTGCTGCCCTTGCCGAAGACGCGGAGGACCCCCTGCTCCATCAGCACGTCCCGGACGCCGATCGTGATCCACTCCGACACCCGGAGCCCGGCGCCGTAGGCGACCTCCAGCATCGCCCGGTCGCGGAAGTAGAGTGGGTCGTCCATCGTGGGGGCGGCCAGCAGCCGGGTCACTTCCTCCACCGAGAGCACGTCGGGCAGCTCGCGCCACCGCTTCGGCGTCTCCAGCCGCTCGCTCGGATCGCGAGCGACCACACCGTCACCGAGCAGGAACCGGAAGTAGGTCCGCACGCTCGAGACGCCGCGCCGGATCGAGGCCGGGGAGAGTCCGAGGTCCTTCATGTGGTAGATGTACTCGCGCAGCAGGCGCACGGTGACGTCGGCCGGGGACCTCACGCCCTTCGAGAGCGCGAATTCCGCCATCCTGGCCACGTCCCGGCCGTAGGCTTCCTTCGTCCGGGGCGAGGCCCCCTTCTCCAGCGACAGGAAGTCGCCGAACCGCTCGAGCAGGAACGCTCGCGCCTGGGTGTCGTCCATCAGCGTCGATGCCGGCCGACGAGCCACACGGCGAGCAGCAGGAGGGCCGCGGCGGCGGCCGCGACGGCCACCGTCCCGCCGTCCCGTGCGAGCACGCGGACGACCTGTTTCCAGTCGGCCCCGATGGTGAAGCCGACGTAGCTGACGGTCCCGTACCAGATCGCGGACGCCGACCCGATCAGCAGGAAGGCGGTGAACGCCGGCACGCGGAGCGCTCCCGCGAATGGCGGCACGAGTGCCCGGACGCCGGGAATGAACCGGCCCAGGAACAGCGCCGTGAGTCCATAGCGGCCATAGTAGTTGTTGAGGCGTGCCTCGAGCCGCTCGGCGCGTTCGCCGAAGAGCCGGCGCTCCAGGCGATCGGCGCCGTACCGCCGGCCGAGCGCGAAGACGGCCATGGCACCGGCGATGTTGCCGATCCAGACGGCCGCGAACGCCACCCAGGGCGAGCCGTGGCCGCGGGCGGCGAGAAAGCTCCCGAACGCGACGACGCTGTCCGCGGGAACGGGCGGAAACACGTTCTCCGAGGCCGCGACGGCGGCGAGGATCAGGTAAACGGCAGCGAGTGGGAGCGACCCCACCCATTCCAACAGGGTGAGCGGATCCACGGGGTCAGCCCTCGCGGGCGATCGTGGCGGTGGCGAGGCAGGCCATGCCCTCCCCGCGGCCGACCCATCCCATGCCCTCGTTGGTCTTACCCTTGATGCTCACGTCGCCGATCGCGATGCCGAGGGCCTCGGCAAGGCAGGTCCGCATGGCGTCTCGATGGGGAGCGATGCGAGGGTACTCGGCGATGATCGTGGCGTCCACCTGCTGGACGCGCCAGCCGGCCGCGTGCAGCCGGGCGACGGCGGCGCGGAGCATTTCGATCGAGTCCCGGTCCTCGTTGGCCGGGTCGGTGTCCGGATACAGGCGGCCGATATCCCCGAGGGCGGCGGCGCCGAGGATCGCATCGGTGACGGCATGCGCCAGTGCGTCGCCGTCCGAGTGGCCGGCCAGCCGCACGTCGCTCTCGATCGTCACCCCACCCAGGATCATCGGTCCGGGTGGAGCGAAGCGGTGGGAGTCGTATCCGATACCGGTGCGCGTCATACCTGCTCGTCGTGCGATCCGTGGATCCCGCACGCGTTGGGGGCGAGCACGGCCGACGGTCAGGCCGCGGCGTCCGCTCGTCCGGGAACGATCGAGTAGTCCTGACGCCGGCGCGCCGGGGTGAACCCGGCATCCCGGATCAGGCGCTCCATTTCCTCGGTGGTCGTGCGGAACGTCGTGTTGGCGGCCGAGACGACGTTCTCCTCGATCATCAGCGAGCCGAAGTCGTTGCAGCCGAACCGCAGGGCGATCTGGCCGATCTTCATCCCCATCGTGACCCAGCTGGCCTGGAGGTTGGGCACGTTATCGAGCACGATGCGGGCCATGGCGACGGTCCGCAGATAGTCCACGGCATCGGTCTTCGGCATGTGGGACATCTGGGGGGTGTTCTCCGGCTGCAGCGGCCAGCAGATGAACGCCGTGAACCCGCCGGTGCGCGCCTGCAAATCCCGCACGCGCTGGAGGTGCTCGATCCGTTCGGCGAGCGTCTCCCCGATGCCGTACATCATGGTGACGGAGGTCTTCATCCCTTCCTCGTGCGCCATCTCCATGATCTCGAGCCAGCGGTCGGCGCCGGCCTTCTTGCGCGCCACCTCGTCACGCACACGCTGGACGAGAATCTCGCCGCCCCCGCCGGGAATCGAATCGAGGCCGGCCTTCATGAGCTCACGGATCACGTCGCGGGCGTCCATGCGGAAGAGCTTCGCGAAGAAGTCGACCTCGCTGGGACTGAACCCGTGGATGTGGATGGGATGGTAGCGTTTGATGTAGCGTAGCAGGTCGAGGTACCACTCGAAGGGGATGTACGGGTTGTGCCCGCCCTGCATCAGGATCTGAATGGCCCCGAGGGCCTTGGCCTCGTCGATCTTCGCCCCGATCTGCTCGTAGGAGAGGGTCCACCCTTCGGCGTGCTTCGGGCGCCGGTAGAAGGCGCAGAACCCGCAGTCGGCCACGCACACGTTCGTGTAGTTGATGTTGCGGTCGATGATGAACGTGACGATGCCGTCCGGGTGCTTCTCCCGGCGGATCCGGTCGGCCTCGACGCCCAGCTCGAGGAGGGGAGCGTTGGTGTAGAAATCGAGGAGATCGCGCATGGCCGTACCTGCTACGCCGCGGGGAGGAAGCTGAGCGAGCCGTCCGGCACCCGCCCGGCCGCCACGAGGCGGCGGAAGAATTCGGTGAGCCCGGCCAGATGCCGGTAGGAGAGCCGGTAGTCGAGACCGGAGAGGTATTCCAGGCAGACGGGTCGGGCGACGCCGGTCGCGAGGGACGCCTGCGCCGCGAGCACATCGCGGTGCTGGAGCCCCCAGTCCCGCGACGTGATGAGGCGCCCGTGCACGCGCAGGGCCTGCTCGACGTCGACGGTGCGCTGAGCCACCCAGACCGCGAACACGAAGGGGAGGCCCGTCCACGCCTTCCATTCGGCACCGAGATCGTAGGCGTGGCGGTACCGCGTGTCGGACCCGGGGGCAGCGCCGAGTCGGGCGTTGAGCACCAGGGCGGCGTCGCCGATGACGAGCCGGGCCTCGTGGTCGGCATCGTCGAACGCGGCGATGTCGGCAATTTCGGCATCGGCGGGGACGAATTGCGGGCGCGCGTGCCAGACGTGTTCGAAGAGCAGCTCGAGCAGGGCCACGCTGGTCATCGAGCTCCGGCTCACGAGCACCCGCTGGTCGCCGAGCTCGGCCGCCGGGCGCCTGGAGAACATCATGACGCTGCGCACGGGGCCGTCGCTGGTGATCGCGAGATCGGGGAGCAGGACGTACCGCGTGGCGTCGGCGGCATACTCCACGGCCGAGATCACGCTGACGTCCAACGTGCCCTCACGCATCCGGCGGTTGAGCGCGGTCGGCACCCCGTCGACGAGATTGCCCTCGAGCGGAACGATCCCGCGATCGATCGCCCCGTACACCGGGTAGCAGTTGATGTAGGGGATACGTCCGATGCGCATGATCAGGCCGCCTGGTGTGCCGCCGCCGCGTCGGCCCCGTCGAAGGTCCGCACCACCCGGTACAGGGAATCCCGCTCGACGGGGACCTTCCCCGCTCCGCGGATGAGCCGCAGGAGCCCGTCGAGGGCCATGGCCTGCGGCGTGTGGGCGCCGGCTTCATGGTAGACCTTCTCGTGGACCATCGTGCCTTCCATGTCGTTCACGCCGAAGTGGAGGGCCGTCTGCGAGAGGAAGGGCGTCACCATCACCCAGTGGGTCTTGATGTGCGGGATGTTGTCGAGGTAGAGCCGGCCGACGGCGAGATTCCGGAGGTCGTCGAACCCCGACGTCGCCGTCCCTTCACGGTGCAGCGCTTCCCCGAGCTCGTTGTGGTCCGGGTGGTAGGCGAGCGGGATGTAGGCCAGGAAACCGCCGGTCTCGCGCTGCAGGTCGCGCAGCATGGACAGGTGGTTGATGCGGTCGACATCGGTCTCGACGTGCCCGTACAGCATCGTGCAGTTCGTGCGGATGCCCAGCCCGTGGGCCTCGCGGTGCACACCGATCCACTCCTCGCCGGCCAGCTTCTTGTCGGCGATCGTGGCCCGCACGCCCGCGCTGAACACCTCGGCGCCGCCCCCGGGCATCGTGTCGAGGCCCGCCTCGCGCAGCGCGATGAGAACGTCGCGCACGCTCATCTTCTCGATGCGGGCCAGGTGCGCGATCTCGACCGCGGTCAGGGCCTTGATGTGCACCTGCGGGTGGCGCGCCTTCAGCGCCCGGAACATGGTGGCGTAGTACTCGAGGCCGGCCTGCATGTCGAGGCCGCCGACGATGTGGAATTCGCGGGTCAGGGTCGTGTTCGCGTCATCCGACTCGGCGAGCACCTGCTCGAGCGTGTAGCGGTACGCCCCCTCCTCCTTGGGCAGGCGCGCGTACGAGCAGAACACGCACGTCTTCCGCAGGATGCAGATGTTGGTGGGGTTGATGTGCTGGTTGGCGGCGAACATGACGCGGTCGCCGTGGAGGGCCTGGTTGCGGGCATCGGCGAGCGTTCCGAGGCCCAGCAGGTCCGGGGTCCGGAACAGCGTCAGGCCGTCGTCCGGGGTCAGCACCTCCCCGCCCTCGACCTTGTCGGCGATCGGGCGGAGCGCGGGGTCGCTGAGGCGACGGCGGTCGACGACGGGAGCGACTGGCATGGGCTTCACTCCTCCCACTTCCGGACCGCGAGGGTCACGTTGTGGCCGCCGAACCCGAAATTGTTGCTCAGGGCGACGCGGATGTCGCGCTTCACCGCCCGGTTGGGGGTGACGTTGAGCGGGATGTCCGGATCTGGCGTTTCGTAGTTGATCGTGGGGGGCACGATCCCGTCGCGGGTGGCGAGGGTCGTGATGATGAACTCGACGGCACCCGCGGCGCCCAGCATGTGACCCGTGGCCGACTTCGTCGAGCTGATGTTGATGTCTCCCACGTGCTCCCCGAACACCTTGGCGATGGCCTTCGTTTCGGCCACGTCGCCTGCCGGCGTCGAGGTGCCATGGGCGTTGATGTACTGAATGTCGGCCGTCGTCACGCCGGCATCGTCGAGGGCGCGGCGCATGGCACGCTGCGCGCCCTCGCCCTCCGGCGCCGGCGCGGTGAGGTGGTACGCGTCGGCCGTGGCGCCATAGCCCACGACCTCGCCGTAGATGGCGGCGCCCCGCTGCCGGGCGTGCTCCAACTCTTCGAGCACCGCGATGCCGCAGCCCTCGCCCATCACGAATCCGTCGCGGGTGAGGTCGAAGGGGCGGGAAGCCGTGGCCGGGGAGTCGTTCCGCTCCGAGAGTGCCTTCATGTTGGCGAAGCCACCGATGGCCATCGCCGTGACCGTGGCTTCGGTGCCCCCGGCGATCATGACGTCGGCGTCGCCGTACTGGATGGTCCGGAAGGCTTCGCCGATCGCATGTGCGCCCGTGGAACAGGCGCTGACCGTGGCGAAGTTCGGCCCCCGGGCGCGGAACCGCATCGAGACGAGGCCGGCGGCGATGTCGGCGATGAACATCGGAATGAAGAACGGGCTGATCTTCCGCGGGCCGCGCTCGCGGTACTCGTCGTGCTGTTCCTCGAAGCTGCGGAGCCCGCCGATGCCGCTTCCCAGGATCACCCCCGTGCGCTGGCCGAGCGCGTCGTCGAGCTCGGCGAGGCCGGCACACTTCATCGCCTGGACCGCGGCGGCGATCGCATACTGCGAATACTGATCGGACCGCTTCACTTCCTTCCGATCCATGTACTGGAGCGGGTCGAACCCCTTCACCTCGCAGGCGAACCGGACCGCGAACGTCGAGGGGTCGAATTTCGTGATCGGCGCTGCTCCCGACACCCCGTGGAGCAGCCCGCGCCACGTCGTCGCCACGTCGTTGCCGACGGGCGTGACCATCCCGAGGCCTGTGACGACGACCCGACGCTTCATCAGCCGCCGACCTTCTGGTTCAGATACCCGATCGCATCGCCCACGGTGCGGAGCTTCTCCGCGTCCTCGTCGGGGATGTCGATGTTGAACTCCTTCTCGAACTCCATCACGAGCTCGACGATGTCGAGGCTGTCCGCGCCGAGGTCCTCGATGAAGCTCGCCTCGTCGGTGAGTTTCTCGCGTTCCACCCCGAGTTCCTTCTCGATGATATCCCGGACCTTATCTGCGTTGTCAGCCATGGGAAGCGGCTCTCCTTGAAGGGTGTGTAAACTCTGTAATCTATCAGTGATAGATGGTCGTTGTCAGTCACATCACCATGCCCCCGTCCACCACGAAAACCTGTCCCGTGATGTACGCGGCATACTCCGAAGCCAGGAAGGCGACGACCCCCGCCACGTCCGCGGGCGTGCCCAGCCGCTCGAGGGGGATCTGCCCCGAAAGCACCGAGCGGGCCTCGGGCGTCATCGCCGCGGTCATCTCGGTCTCGATGAACCCGGGCGCCACCACGTTCGCCAGCACGTTGCGCGAGGCCAGCTCCTTGGCCACCGACTTCGTGAGCCCCAGCAGGCCGGCCTTGCTCGCAGCATAGTTGGCCTGCCCCTTGTTCCCGACCAGCCCCACGACACTGGCGATGTTGATGATGCGTCCCCAGCGCCGCTTCATCATCCCGCGCGCGGCCGCACGGATGGCCGTGAACGGGCCACGCAGATTCGCATTCAGCACGGCATCCCAGTCGTCGTCCTTGAGCCGGAAGAGCACGTTGTCGCGCGTGATCCCGGCGTTGTTCACCAGGATGTCCACGCCACCGAACGCCTGCTCGGCCGCTGCCACCAGGGCCGTCACGGCGCCGGGGTCGCTGACGTCGCAGGCGAACCCGCGGGCCTCGCCCGGCAGCTCGGCAGCCGCTGCCTCGGCG
>JBJKRG010000051.1:0-3618 GCA_046704805.1 Gemmatimonadaceae bacterium | reverse complement strand
TCATCACGCTGCTCGGCGTGCTGGCGATCTTCGTGCTGCCGGTCGCCCAGTACCCGAACATCACGCCGCCGGCCATCCGGATCACGGCCGTGTATCCCGGCGCCTCGGCGCAGGACGTCGAGCAGGCGGTCGCGGCGCCGATCGAGGAGCAGCTCGCCGGGCTCAAGGGCCTGTTGTACTACTCGTCGTCGAACTCGAGCGACGGCACGATGATGCTGACAGTCACGTTCGACGTCTCGCGCGACCAGGACCTGGCGGCCGTGGACGTGCAGAACGCGGTCAAGCAGGCCGAGCCGCAGCTCCCGCAGGCCGTGATCAACAACGGCATCTCGATCGTCAAGGCGAATACGGACATCCTCGCCCTCGTCGCCCTGACCTCGGACGATCCGCGCTACGACGCGTCGTACCTGACGAACTACATGAACCTGTACGTCATCGACGAGTTGAAGCGGGTGCCCGGGGTCGGCGATGCCACGGCGTTCGCCGGGCTCAACTACTCGATGCGCCTCCAGCTCGACCCCGAGAAGATGGCCCGCCTCGGCATCACGGTCGGCGACGTGGAGAGCGCGGTGCGGGAACAGAACGCGACCAATCCGGCCGGCCGGATCGGCGCCGAGCCGTCGCCGGCCGGCACCGAGCTGACGATTCCCGTGATCGCCCAGGGCCGGCTGCAGACGACGCAGCAGTTCAACGACATCATCATCCGCGCCGAGCCCGATGGCGCGGTCGTGCGGCTGCGCGACATCGGCCGCGCCGTCCTCGGCGCCCAGAGCTACGATCTGCAGGGGCGGCTGGACGGCCGTCCGACCGCCGTGCTCCTGCTGTACGCCCGGGCCGGCGCCAACGCGCTGGCCGTGAAGAACGCCGTGGCGCACCGCATGGACGAGCTGGCGCGGAGCTTCCCGCGGGGCGTCCACTACAGCATTCCCTTCGACACGACGCCGTTCGTGACCGCCTCGATCCACGAGGTGGTGATCACGCTCCTTGAGGCGCTGTTCCTGGTCACGCTGGTCGTATTCCTGTTCCTGCAGAGCTGGCGCGCCACGCTGATCCCGATGCTCGCCGTGCCGGTCAGCGTCGTCGGCACCTTCGGCGGGCTGCTCGCGCTCCACATGTCGATCAACGTGCTCACGTTGTTCGGCCTCGTCCTCGCCATCGGCATCGTGGTCGACGACGCGATCGTGGTGATCGAGAACGTGGAGCGCATCATGGCCACGGAGAAGCTGCCCCCGCGGCTGGCGGCCGACCGGGCCATCCGCCAGGTGGCGGCCGCCCTCGTGGCCATCGTCCTGTCCTTGTGCGCGGTGTTCGTCCCGGTGGCCTTCATCAGCGGCGTCACCGGCGCCCTGTTCCGGCAGTTCGCCGTCACGATCGTGATCTCGGTCGTGCTCTCGGGCATCGTGGCCCTCACGCTCACGCCGGCCCTCTGCTCGTTGCTCCTGAAGGAGTCCAACGAGGCGAACACGACGGGGTTCTTCGGCTGGTTCAACCGCACGTTCGATCGCGGCCGGCGGCGCTACACGCAGGCGGCGGGCGGCATGCTCAACCGTCCCACGCCGTGGCTGGCGGTGTTCCTCACCATCGTGATCCTGACGGGGCTGCTCTGGCGGCACATCCCGAGCGCGTTCCTGCCCACCGAGGACAAGGGGTACATGGCGATCTCGGTCCAGCTGCCCAACGCCGCGTCGCTCCAGCGCACCGTGGGCGTCGTGCAGCAGGTCGAGGGCATCCTGCGGCAAGATCCCGGGGTGGCGCACTTCGTCGCGCTTGCCGGGTTCAGCATTCTCGGGTTCTCGTCGCAGACCAACGCCGCGACGATCTTCGCGCAGTTCAAGCCGTGGAACGAGCGCGGCCCGGGGGAATCCGCGGCCGCCATCGCCGGGAGGGTGAACGCCCGGCTCTTCGCGCTCAAGGGCGCGGTGGCCTTCGCCTTCAACATGCCGGAAGTGCCGGGCCTCGGCGCCACCGCCGGCATCGAGCTGAATCTGCAGGATCGGAGCGGGATGGACATCAACGCGTTCGCCCGCCAGGTGCAGTCGTTCCAGCAGGCGGTCAACCGCCTGCCCGCCGCGCAGAACATCACGACCAGCTTCCGCGCCGACGTGCCGCAGCTCTACGTGAGCGTGGACCGCACCGCGGCCGAAGCGCGCGGAGTGAAGCTGAGCGACCTGTTCAGCACGCTCCAGGCGTTCCTGTCGTCCGTCTACATCAACGACTTCAATCTCTACGGCAAGACGTTCCGCGTGCAGGCCGAGGCGGAGCCGCAGTTCCGCCAGAAGCCGTCCGACCTCGGCCAACTGTACGTCCGCGGGCGCAACGACGCGATGATTCCCGTTTCGGCGCTCACGACGACGAGCTTCCGCAGCGGGCCCACCGTGATCCCGCGCTTCAATGGATTCCCGTCGGCGCTGTTCACCGGCGCCCCGAAATCGGGGTTCAGTACCGGCCAGCTGTTGAACGAGGTGGATTCGCTCGTCCAGGCGCAGTTCACCCCGGCGGGCGTGGGGGTCGCGTATTCGGGCGAGTCGTATCAGGAGCAGGCCTCGAGCGGTGATGCCGCGCTGGTGTTCGGCATCGGGCTGGTGATCGTGTTCCTCGTGCTCGCCGCGCAGTACGAGAGTTGGTCGGTGCCGTTCGCCGTCCTGCTGGGACTGCCGTTCGGCGTGCTCGGCGCGCTCCTCGGCATCTGGGCCCGCGGCCAGCCCAGCGACATCTACTTCCAGGTGGGCGTGATCGCGGTGGTGGGGCTGGCGGCGAAGAACGCGATTCTGATTGTGGAGTTCGCCACCGAGCTGCGCGGGCACGGGCTCTCCATCCGCGACGCGGCGCTCGAGGCGGCGCGCGAACGGCTGCGCCCGATCCTCATGACGTCGTTCGCCTTCATCCTCGGCGTCCTGCCGCTCGCCATCGCCACCGGCGCCGGGGCCGCCAGCCGCCACTCCATCGGCACCGGCGTCTTCGCGGGCATGCTCATTGCCACGAGCATCGGCATCTTCTTCATTCCGCTCTTCTTCGAAGTCATCCGGCGCATTGCCGAAGGCGGCCGCGGCGGCGCAACCGCCGCCGTGCCGGCCGGGGAGGACCGATGAGGCTTCGTATTCCGCCGGTCCTGTTGGCGCTGCCGCTGGCCGGCTGCATGATCGGTCCGGCGTATCATGCGCCGGCGCCGGCACCCGCCGGCGCCTCCATCGCGCTCCCGCGGGTACCGGACTCGACCCGCGCGTTCTTCGACTCGCTCGCCCAGGCCCGGAGCCGCGACAGCATCGTCGCGGCCGCCACCCCGGTGACCGAGCGGCTGGTCGTGCAGGATTCCCTGGCCGGCGTCGCCTGGATGAGCATCCTGCGCGATACCGTGCTCGTCCGGCTGGTGAACACGGCCCTGCGGCAGAACCGCAACCTCCAGACGGCGATCGCGCGCATCGACGAGTACCGGGCCGACGCGGGCGCGGCGCGCGCACCGCTCTTTCCCACCGTCACCGCCAACGGCTCCGTGAGCAGCAACGAGGTGGCGTTCGGGTTCATTCCACCGGTGGTCTACCACGCCAGCCGGCTCACCGGCGACGTGTCGTGGGAGCTCGACTTCTGGGGCCGCATCCGCCACGGGCTCGACGCCGCCAA
>JBJKRG010000050.1:0-7239 GCA_046704805.1 Gemmatimonadaceae bacterium | reverse complement strand
CCGCACGGCCCCACACCCCGCACCCCCCGATACCCCCCGAAGCCGCCCGGGGCCCCCCCCCGGCCCCCGCGTCGAGTCCCACCTCCGCGAGGGAGCTTGGTTCGAGTCTGGACGGTCGGGTAGAGATGGTGGAGTCCCCCCTCCTCACGCCCTATGCCCGTCTTTCGCGTCTACCTCGAGTGCGCGTCCCCAACGAACCGCCGGGGCGGGACCTTCGATACTTTCGTCGCCGTCGATGAGGATCAACTCGCGCGCGGCGAGCACATCCGAATTGCGGTCCGGCGCGCGATGACAGTCGGATTCGCAGGACCGCACCGGATTGCCGAGGTCCGGCGTCTCGACGTCTTCACGCGCGTGATGCCCGTCACGGGCACGGTCCTGGAGCAAGCGCGCCCGACCGCCGCAGCGCCGTCGGCGGCCCGGCTCCTGTCGATTGTGGACGCTGCGATCATTGCAGAGCCGGTCGCACCCGGCCCCGAGGCGCCGCCGCGCCCGGTCCCGCCGACACCGACGCGACCCTCCCGCCGGGGCCGCATCGCTCGCTGATCCGAGCATTCCCGTCGTACGTGCGCGACCGGGTATGGTGGATCGCCCCACGATCTGAGAACCCCGATGAGCGACGGTCTACCAATCTGCAGCGCTGTCCAGAAGACGCCTGCCGGTGGCCGGGTAGCGGCCCCACCGGCTTGGCGGGCCGTATGGTCCCCGCGGCGCCGGCACCGCCGCGTGCTCACCGATCCACGCCGCCCTGACATTTCCGCGCCGGGGACTACCGGGTGGGGGGGGCAGGTCCGCTACCCTGTGCGCAGAGACCTAGACGGACCTGTGTTCGCGCCCCCGCCCTCTGCCATGGATTCCTCCCCCCTGCCCCTTGCCGACCTTCCCGCCGCCTTCCGGCAGCGGGCCGAGGCCGTTGCCCGGTTCGCCCCGGGCGTGGCGGAGGCGTTCGCGTTCTGCGCGGAACAGGTGGAAGCCTCCCTCGCGGAGCACGGCCAGGAGGTCCTCACCGTGAGGCAGGCATGCACGGCATTCGGATGGTCGTATGACGGGCTGCGCCGCAAGCTCATCGACGATCCGACGCTCAACGCTGGAACGGAGGGTGCGCCCCTCATCCGCCGCGCCGACTTGCCGCGGCTCGGCGCGCCCCGTGGCCCCCGGGGCCCGTACAAGCCGCGCCGGGCAAAGGCGGATGGCTGCGTCGGCGACGACACGAAGACCGCCGCCGTGGGCACGAACTCGGCCGAGCCCACACCCCCCGGAACTACCGACGCCCAACCCGTCGAAACCCCCGCGAATCCGGATGCCGCTGGACCGGAAGAGGAAGTCGCTCCGACAACGGCTGACCATACGGCCGACGAGGAGGCACGCTCGCTCCCCAACGCAACTGCCACGCAGCCAAAGACGGCTGAGGCCCGCGCGCGGGCGTCGCGGAAGAGGGGTCGGCACGCGTCCCAGAAGGAGCGGTTCGATCAGCTCCTCGCGCTTGCCCACCAGGGCTGAGACACCACACCGCCGAGATCGATATGGAGAATCCCCTTCCCCCAACTGACGGTCCGACGAACCCTCCCGAGCCCCCGCGGCTCGAGGGCGAACGCAAGCCGCAGGAGGGCGGCAGTCCTTCTATCGCCGAGAACCGCACAGCCGCTGAAGCGAGCGCCCGCCGCGGCTCGAACAGGATTCCTGCTCGTCCGCGGGGCAAGAAGAACAAGCGAGGCAAAGAGCCCCTGTGGCGGTTTACCGCCGGGGACTATGGGCACGCCGTCACGGTCTTCCAGAAGCGGGGGAAGCGGCTCCTCTATATATCGTGGTGGAGCGCCAAGAAGGGCAACGTCGAGCGCCATTCGCTCGGGCACGCGGATCAGGAGTTGGCCCGGAAGCAGGCGCGAGAGATGTCCGATCAGATCCGGCTTCGCACGCAACCCGTGATGGCCGGAAATGGCGAGCCTCGGTTGGATATGCTGCTGCATCTCTACTACGAAGAACACGGGAAGCATCTCGACGGGCAGCAACCGTCGGAGCATGCGCGGCGGCGCCGTCTGTGGACTGGGTTCTTCGCCAACCAGGAGCGCCCGATCGTGTACCCTCGCGACCTCGATCAGACGCTGTTCGAGAAGTTCGAATCGATGCGCCGACACGGCGACCTCGAGGTCGAGGGTATCGCACTGCCTGAAGCGGCGCCGGAGGCCCCGAAGGGCGGCAAGCGCGAGGCAGTCGTGCTTGATGGCACCATCGACGCGGACTTCATCTACCTCAACGCAGCGCTGAACTGGGCCACCAACTACCGGATCAACGGCGAGGCGCTGCTGAAGAGTAAGCCCAAGGTCCCGCGCTGCAAGCCGCAGGCGGGAACGCTGAATCAGCCGGTCGCGACCGAGGATGATCTCGATGCCTTGCGCCCGGTGCTCGACGCGGTCGATCCACAGAAACTCCTCCGCTTCTGGGTTGAACTCGTGAACCAGTACGGCTGGCGTGTGACGGGCCTCTCGAGCGTGAAGGCGAACGAGATCGATTTCTCGCCCCAGGTTCACGCGCCCTATGGGCGGCTCATCAAGAATGCCACCATCGACAAGGAACGGCGGAACGATGGCGTGCCGCTCACGAAGCGCATCGCTGACGTCCTGCACGAGCTCCTGGCCTTACGAGGCCTCCACGTTGGTGACGACGCGTACCTGTTCCCGGCCCCAAAGGGTGGGGGCAAGAAGCCGTGGTCGCGCTGGCATGTGGGCCGATTGCTCGTGCGCGCGGAGGCCGCCGCGGAAATCGCACACATCGGCGGCCTTCACGCCTGGCGCCGCAAATGGCACACCGAGCGCAAGACATATCCAGTGCAGGACGTCGCCAAGGCCGCGGGCTACGCGGACCCGACCAGCGTGGAGCGGTATCGGCACGCGGACCCGGAGACGACGTACCTGGTCGTCACCACGCCCACCGTGGTGGTTCGGCGCACCGTGATGACCCCGACGTCCGACGCCAGTGCACGAGCGTCCTCGCCCGTGCCCAAAGCGACGGGCGAGATGCCGGGAGCGGCGGACGCCCCGGGCCAGAACTCGCCGGTACCTCAGCCTGCGCCGCGGCGAGTACGGAAGCTCCACCGCCCCGTCCGGGACGAAGCGACGCCAGAGCGTCCCGTAGCCGATGGGATCGGCGGCCGGCTAGGTTCGGCTGCGCGGTCCAAGATGCCCGACGGCACGATTGTCGAATCGCGTGACGAGCGTTTCGCAATCAACCTCGCGGCGGCCCGGGCCTATGCGGCCGAGCACGGGCACTTGATGCCGAAGAAGCACGAACGGCCCAATGGCATCAACTTGCTGATGTGGCTCAAGAATCAGGAGATCCGGATCAAGAAGGGCACGATGCCCGGGAACCGGCGGATGGAGCTCGAGGCGATTCCGGAGTGGCGGGAGCGGGCGGCGCGGCGGAATGTGGCGGTGGCCGGCAACGACGACCTATAGCGGAGATGGAGACCCAGGGCCGTTTACGGCCCGCCGTAGGTATCGTTCATCAGGTTCAGAGTGGAGCAAAGCGGCCTAGTGGGGTGACTGGCTGGTGTTCGGCGCACCGGGTTGGATCCGAATTGCCTAGGGAAGGTCTTGCTCCGCCTCACGCATACGCTCGGCCGCAGCCTCCGCAAGCGCACTCTTCTCTTCCATCCGCGCCCACTCCCGGACTCGGGCGAGGGGGTGACCTAGAAACCTCCGAGCCACTGCAGCCTCAGCGTCATGCTGAGCCGCAATGTCGCCCCAGTAGGAACGCCAGCTGCGCGTTCCTGCCAAGAATTCGTGGAAGGTGCGGTCGTCGTCGCCGAAGCGTTCCAAGAACCATGCGGTGAATGGCGGCACGAGGGCTTCACCATTCTCCGTGACGTGGGGGGGCGCCACGTGCCGCGCCATGCGGCGGGCGCCTTCGACGCCGACACGCTCCAGCCACTCGCGCTTCACATCGTCCGGAAGCGCCGCGAAGATTGCCTCGTAATCACCGATGAAGAAGCGGAACCCAACTGCGTCGTCGAGCATGACCTCGCCGAGGGCGTCCATCACCTCGACGGGGCTGCGGGCGGCGAGGTGGGTGAGCGCCCGCTCAAGCGCATCATCGCGGAGCACAGTCTCACTTCGGACGAGGCGCGCTAAGTACCGGGCGGCACGCATCGGCTCGAAATGGCTCAGATGGCCCACGAGCGAGCCCCACCAGTGCGTCGGCGGCAGCTGCCCATTCGGGACCGCGTCAAAGAGCTTCCACGCCAGCGTCCGGAGGACGGGATGTGCGGAGAGCGTTGGCTCGGCGGCTGGCCCGACCTCGTACGGGAGGCGCATCGCGAGACTCTCAAGGCCGATCCGGAGTGCCATCCCGTCACCGCGTTCGGCCGCAGGCGCGAGCCGCTCCAAGAGCGTGATCAGGTCTTCAGTCTTGATCTCTCCGTCGGGTCCGGTGGGGAAATTCCGTGCGTAGAGGTAACGCGCTGGCAGACGCCCGGCGTCGAAGAGGCGAAGAACTCGCGTGAGCGCCTCGGTCGCCGGCCCAGCAGTGATAGCAACATCAGCCGCGAGATCAGGTGCATTCCGCTCGCACCCATCGATCCATTGTGCCAG
This sequence comes from Gemmatimonadaceae bacterium, assembly GCA_046704805.1. Taxonomy (GTDB): domain Bacteria; phylum Gemmatimonadota; class Gemmatimonadetes; order Gemmatimonadales; family Gemmatimonadaceae; genus JAGWRI01. The sequence continues at coordinate 2,653 of JBJKRG010000050.1, read as the reverse complement.
ACGCGTGCGTTGGACCGCGTGGACACTTACGAGTCCGCTGGCGTAGCCGGCGGCAAAGATACAGCCCTCACCTGGCCGGGCCGTCGCCATTATGCGATCGAAGTGCACCCCTTTGGCGTCTGCCCTTCCAAGGGCCGCCCCAAATTCTCCGGCCGCGTGTGCTGACCCGCTCGCGAGCCACCCCAATTCCAATGTGAGGGCGGACCCGTCGCGCAGGACGTCACGCGCCAACTGATCGAGCTCGTCCCTCCATGCCGCTTCCTGCCGAAGGCGCATAGCCCCCCAACGCTCAGTCCCGACGAGCGCGAGCACTCGGCTATGTACATCCTGGCCAACTAGCGACTCGCGCCATGCCTTCACTTCGGATTCCACGGAGACGCTCGCCGTCCCGGCAACGACGGCAGCGTGCCCTGTGCCGCTGCCGGCGCGAGAGCCCTCGCCGCGGTCTCCGACCCCTCCGACGCTGCGCAGATCGTGGGCTTCGGCATCGGAGGCAGCAAGTGGGCGGCCGAGATCATACTGGATCACCGCATCAAGAGCGCCTATAAGCGCGACCTACTCATCGTCACGCAGACCGAGGCGCTCGAGGATGTCGCGCAGTTTCCTGAAGTGTCTCGTCATCGCCAGTGAGCGAAGTGCACCGAGCAGCTCTCGTATGACGGCCGCCCTCGTATCGACGTCCCAGGCCGCCACCTCGTCATAGAGCGCAAGCGTGGCCTCGATGCACGCGTGCTCCTCACTGCGCGACGCTGGCCGCCACTCAGCGGGTGGAATTCGCCCAGCGATCACCGCCGGCCCAACCATCCGCATCGCGCGGTAGGCCAACGGTGCACCGAGCACGCCGCGCGCTGCGGCCCGCACCTCGGTGCGAGCGTCCCGCAGCCGCTCCCGAAGCCGCGCGAGTCGCTCTTCGAACGGTGTAGCTGTCCCCGAAAGAATGATGCGAAAGCCCTGGGCCCAAATCGCAGTAGCATTGTTGCCGATGCCCGGTTCGGACTCCTCTGACGCGAGCGCCGCCAGCACGCTCTCCGCGTCGGACCAACATTCCGGCAGTTGTGCGAAGCGCTCGGCAAGCCACACGAGGGTACGCCGGGGGCCCCAATTCCCGGACGCGTCCCCGTGCCCCGTGACAGCCAGCCGCTCTTCCGGCGTCGCAGCTTCCACGACGCGACGGAGAAGAGGCAGGTAGTCACTCGGATATGCGTCCGCGAGGCTCTCAAGCCTGCGGACTACCGCAAGGTCTGTCAGGTCACCAGGGCCACGTGCTTCGGCCCAGCTGCGAAAGTACTCGGCGCAAACGCGCCGCACCTCCTCGGACGCGCTATCGCGGAAGCGCTTGATGAATTCGTCCAGGAGCGCCGCAGGAATGCCGTCGAGAAACGCGGCCGGATCCGCCTCTCCCCATCGCCGCCAGCCCTGGGCGAAGGCGAGCTTTGCGATCAACTCGGGGACGACGCGCAAGTATCGTGGCGTCCGAGCCACGAACCCCGGCCCGTCGTGCACCCGATGTAGCGCTTGGAGTACAGCGTCGTAATCGATTCGGAGGTACGCGCACCATTCCCTGAGTTGCCCGGCCACGTCACCAGCGTAGCCCAGCTTAGTCATCAGCCCGAGCGCACTCATCGCCTCGCGTTCTACGTCGCTGAGCCGCACGCGGTAGAAATCCACGAACTTCGGGATGACGACGCTCACATCTCCGTGCGCCGGGATCTTGGCGTCGTACCGGCAGAGTTCCGCCGCCAGGCGCGGGAACCCCTCAGCGAGTTCGGCGTACGCACGACGCCTAGTGATATCGATCTGCGGGAAATTCCTTTCGAGCACTGCCTCAAGAGTCTGCCCGGGCATCTTGCCGAGGCACAGCTCTGGGTCTGGCGCGTCCGCGCGAACAAGTGTGTTGTCAATGGCGATGACACGAATCCGCGCGCGATCGCCGTTCAGAAGCTGACCGAGTTGGTGCCGCAGCCGGACGTCGCAGTCGTCGGCGACGAGCACGAGCCGGGTCTCGGCGTCGTTGAGCGCCGATCGCGCAACGTCAAGGGCCCGGTCGGCGAGGGTGTACACGACGAGGCTATCGGCGCCAGGCATGAGGCGCACCGTCTCATACACAAGACGAGTCTTGCCCACGCCCGCCTCGCCTTGCACGGTACGCACGGCTGCCGTAGGCAAGATGCCAAAGTCGATGTGAGCGGAGAGATCGCTTTGGATCCCCCCCCAGTCGGGGACGGGGACATACTCCGGTGTCGGGTCCTGAGCGGCCCTCCCCCACGCATCCAAATGGACGAAGTCCCGCCTCGCGTCGGCGTAGAACGTAGCAAGGACCAAGGAGGGGAAGCGATTCGCCATCTCCGCGAGACGGGATGCCGTGACAATTCTCGGAGCAGGAGTGTCGGCCCGGTACCGCTTTGCCGTAGCCAATAGCTCCTCCTCGCGCTGCGCAACCTTCTCCGGCGGCATATCGTCCGCCAAGGCGAGCCTGTATGCGTCACCGGCCCGAATCCGGTCCTGGACATACTGCCTGTCGAGAAGGCGGAACCTGTCAACGAGTTTGAGACACCGAGTGGGTGGAGATTACTGAGCAGGCGCCCGCGGAGATCGCGCGGGGTTGGGGTGGGTTGATCCAGGCCGCCGTGGGGAGCGCGGGCGGCTGGGGGAG
>JBJKRG010000049.1:0-2569 GCA_046704805.1 Gemmatimonadaceae bacterium | reverse complement strand
CGCCAGGGCGAGGGCGGTAGCGCGGCCGATGCCGGAGCTGGCGCCGGTGATGAGCGCGGTCTTTCCCTCGAGTCGGTTGGACATGGTATCGCGGGCTCCTCGCGGTGAGTACGTGACGGTTGACGATACCCAAGATGCAACCGACGGACGGCACCCTGAAGAACCGCGGCCCGGAACGTCGTACGGGCCCCGGGGGAGAGTCCCCCGGGGCCCGTTCGCTATAGCAGCACGTCGGGATCGGAGCGGGTGTGCCGCTACATGCTCCGTGACGTCGCTGCAGCCGTGCCCGCGAACGGAATCGTGAACCGGACCGTCGTCCCGAGGCCCGGCATACTCTGGACCTCGATGCGTCCACCGTGCGCCTGCACCAGCTCGCGGGCGATGGCCAGCCCCTGCCCGATCCCGGACGTCCGCCCCGACGGTCCGCTCCAGTAGCGGTCGAAGACCCACGGCAGGTCGGCCGCCGTGATACCCGAGCCGGAATCGCTCACGACGAATTCTGCGGCGCTTCCCTTCGCCGACTCCGAGACCGTCACGCACCCGCCCGCCGGAACCATCTGCACGGCATTGGTCACGAGGTTGGTGATGATCTGGAGGAGGCGCTCCCGGTCGCCCCGAAGCTCCGGGAGACCCGGACCGGGCAGGAACTCGAGGCGCACCCCTTGCGCGCGGGCGAGCGGCTGGAGGCGATCTCTCGCTTCGTCGATCAGCGCCAGGACCGGGAGGGCCGATGGGGAGAGAACCTGGGGGGCGGAGCGACCATCTCCCGGCGAGCCGCCCACGAGCGTCGACTGGATGGTGTGCATGGCAGGACGGGGAACTGACGTGTAGTGCACGGGCCTCCGTCGGCCCTGTCGGGGCGTGCACCACGCAGGCCGGCGCCGGATCCCGGCTCCCGGGATTCCTCCGCTGCCCGGTGCTGCCCCGCTCGCGACTGTCCCGCACCGTGGCTCCGGCCGCAACGGCTGCCGGAAGTGCCGGACTTCCCCTCATACCGCCGAGCGCGGAAAAAGTTCACCTCGGATCCCGCTCCGTCACGTGCCGACTCGGGCCGCCTTCTCCAGGAGATACTGGCGCTCCGCATCGCTCGCCGTCCGCTCCGCCGCCGCACGGAACTGCGCGACCGCCCGCTCCCGGTCTCCGAGCCGTTCGTACAGATGCCCGCGCACTGCGTGCAGGCGGTAGTGGTCGTGGATCCGCGGGTCGCCGTCCAGCGGCTCGAGCAGCGTCAATCCCGCCCGCGGGCCGTACACCATCGCGGCGGCCACGGCGTGGTTCAGGGCCACCACGGGACTGTCGCTCATTCCCAGGAGCAGCCCGTAGAGCGCAAGAATCTGCGGCCAGTCGGTTTCGCCGGTGCTCGGCGCCTCGTCATGAAGCGCCGCAATCGCCGCTTGCAGTTGGTAGAAGCCGACGGACCCGGTCGCCATGACCGCCGACACGAGGCTCGTCCCTTCCGCGATGGCCGCACGGTCCCAGCGCGTACGGTCCTGCTCGTCCAGGGGGATCAGCTCGCCCGAACTCCCCGTCCGTGCCCCGCGACGGGCGTCGGTGAGGAGCATCAGGGCCAGCAGCCCGCCCACCTCCGGATCGTCGGGACGCAGCGTGCGAAGCAGCCGCGCGAGCCGGATCGCTTCGGCGGACAGGTCCAGGCGCTGCAGCGCCGGCCCCGAGGTGGCCACGTACCCCTCGTTGAATACCAGATAGAGGATGCGCAGTACGGCGTCGAGGCGCGCGCGGCGCTCGTCTTCCCCCGGCATCTCGAAGCCGACGCCGGAGGCCCGGATGGTCTGTTTGGCCCGGCTGATCCGCTGCGCCATCGTCGCCTCGGGCACGAGGAATGCCCGGGCGATCTCCGCCGTCGTGAGCCCGCCCACGGCCCGCAGCGTCAGCGCGATCGCCGACGACGGCGTCAGTGCGGGATGGCAGCACATGAACAGGAGCGCGAGTGTGTCGTCTCGATCAATGCCGAGCTCGGCATCGGGCGGCGGCACGAACGGCTCCGGCGGCGACATCTCTTCGCGCCGGCGTCGGGTCGCGTCGTTCCGTGCCGCATCCGCCAGCCGCCGCATCGCCACTCGATACAACCAGCCGCGCGGGTTGTGCGGGACTCCGGCCACCGGCCACTGCTCGGACGCGGCGATCAGCGCTTCCTGTACGGCGTCCTCGGCCTCGGTGAAATCGCCGCAGCGGCGGGCAACGGCGGCCAGCACCGGCGGCCCGCACTCGCGCAGCAGACCAACGGCGGCCTCGTGCGGGTTGCCGGTCACGCGTCGGCTGGCGGGCCCGCCGTCACGGGGCGGAGCTCGATGGGCATGTTCAGTGGCTTCCCACCCGGGCCGGGCGCCGCCGAGATCCGGGCGGCCAGCGCGTAGGCGCGATCCGCGGAATCGACGTCCACCACCCAGAAGCCGACCAGGAACTCCTTCGACTCGGGAAACGGCCCGTCCGTGATCGGGGCACCATTCTGCCCGGCCCGGACGAGCCTGGCGAGCGGCGGCGGCGTCAGTCCTTCGGCGAAAACCAGCTCACCAGCTTCCTGCAGCTCCCGGTTGAGCTTCATCATGAA
>JBJKRG010000048.1:0-6794 GCA_046704805.1 Gemmatimonadaceae bacterium | reverse complement strand
CCCGGCCGCCGCGGCGCCTGCCGCTCCGGCGCGCCCCGTCGTCCCGCCGCCGCCCCCGCCGACGATCGCCACCGGCAACGGCCATTCGTTCGAGGAGCGCCTTCGGACCAAGTCCTCGCCGCTCGTGCGCCGGATCGCGGCCGACCACGGCATCGAGCTCTCGGCGCTGCAGGGAACCGGGGTAGCCGGGCGGGTCACGAAGCGAGATCTGGACCAGTACCTCGCCGCCGGCGGCGGTGCGCCGGGTGCCGGCCGTGGGGCGGCCGCGATAGGGGGGACCGCTCCGATGCCCGAGCCGTGGCCGGGGGACCGGGTGGAGCCGATGTCGAAGATGCGGGCGCTGATCAGCGAGCACATGGTGCTCTCTCGGCGCACCTCGGCGCACGTCACGTCTTTCATGGAGATGGATTTCACGCGCGTGGCGCGGATCCGCGCCGCCCACAAGGCGGCATTCGAGGCTGCAACCGGCGAGAAGCTCTCCTATCTGCCGTTCATCATGGTGGCGGCGATCGAAGCGCTGAAGGCCTTCCCGGTGGTCAACGCGTCGGTCGCCGGGACGAACGTCATCTACCGGCGGCCGATCAACCTCGGCATCGCCGTGGCGCTGGACTGGGGGCTCATCGTGCCGGTGATCCGCAACGCCGGCGACCTGTCCCTCGCCGGGCTCACGAAGGCACTCAACGACCTGGCGGGGCGCGCCCGCACGAAGCGGCTGGATCCCGGCGACGTGCTCGACGGAACCTTCACGATCACCAACCCCGGGGTGTTCGGCTCGCTGACCGGCACGCCGATCATCAATCAGCCGCAGGTGGCGATTCTGTGCGTCGGCACCATCGAGAAGCGTCCCAAGGTGGTCACCGGCCCCGATGGTGAAGACGCCATCGCCATTCGCACGTGCTCGTACCTGTCGCTGTCCTTCGATCACCGCATCGTCGACGGTGCCGTCGCGGACCAGTTCCTCGGGCACGTCAAGCGGACGATCGAGCAGTTCCCGGAAACGGCTGTCTGACATGCCCCGCGCCCTGACCGTGCAGCGCACGCTCATCCCGCCGCAGGAACGGAAGCGGTACGCCGAGCGGCTCCTCCGCCGGCGCGAATACTACGCCAGGGCCGGATGCCGGTTCTGGGCGTTCGAGGAGGGGGCACTGCCGGGCGCGTTCCTGGAGTTCTTCGAAGCCCCGGACGTCGAGACGTTGACACGGGCCCACGAAGGCGCCCCCGATCCGATCCTCGACGCCGGTCGAATCTACCTCGAAGTGGAGCTGGAATAGATGCCCGTGCGCACGCTGACCGTGAATGGCCGGACCTGGCGCGTCGTGCCGTCCGGCCGTGTCACACAGTACGATCACGATGAGTTCGGCCTGTTGTTCATCGCCGGCAGCGGGGCCGACCGTGAAGTGCGCGTGACCCGCTATTCGCCGCACGGAACGCGCTCGCGGGAGCTGGCGCTGGCCCAGATGAATGACGCCGATCTGGAGCGTTTGTTCGTGCACTCGCAGCCCAGTTTCACGTCGCCCGAAGCCGACTACTCCGCGTGACGGCATCGAACGGAACCGGAGGGGGCGCGACGCGGTCCGGTTTCGTCGATCTGCACGCCCACTCGACGGCGTCCGATGGGTCGGTCGCCCCCGCGGCGGTCGTGGACGCGGCCGCACTCGCGGGCCTCGCGGCCGTGGCGCTGACCGACCACGACACCGTGGCCGGCATCGCGGAAGCTCTGGATGCGGCGCAACGACGGGGGCTCCGGCTCGTGCCCGGCATCGAGCTGAGCGCGGTCGAAGGCGAAGTGGAAACGCACGTGCTGGGCCTCCACGTGTCCCGTCCCTCGGAGATCGAGGCCGGCCTGGCGGCGCTGCGGGATATGCGCCGCATCCGCGCGCAGCGGATGGTGGCACGGCTCAACGAGCTCGGCGTGCGCATCACGTTCGACGCCGTCCTCGAACAGGCGGGGGACGCGGCGATCGGCCGTCCGCACGTCGCCCGGGCCCTGGTCCAGGAGGGGTGGGCCACCGACCTCCGCGACGCGTTCGACCGCTACCTCGGCAACGGCCGCCCGGCGTTCATACAGAAGGACCGGCTCCGCATGGCCGACGCGATCGCGATGATCCACCGAGCCGGTGGTCTGGCGGTGGCGGCCCACCCCGCCCACGCCGGGACGCGCACGCGTCTCGAGGCCTTGGCGGCCCAGGGACTCGATGGCGTCGAAGTGCTGCACCCCAGTCACTCCGCTGACGACGTGGCCCGGCTGCGTGGCCTGGCCGAGGAGCTCGACCTCATCCCGAGCGGCGGCTCCGACTGGCACGGGGCTCGCGATGGTGCCCGGACGCTGGGTGCCATGCGCGTCCCTGAAGTGTGGCTGGACCTCCAGGACGGGCGCGTGGCGGCGCTCGCCGCCGGAGCGGGTGTGGGCAAGTAGATGTCCGGCGGTAATCCGCGGCTGGCGGCCCGGCAAGACTTCGGGCGCATCGTCGTCGTCGGAGGCGGGTGCTACGGCGGGTACTACGTGCGCCAACTCCGCCGGGCCGTAGCGGCCGGCGCCGTGCGGTGCGCGCGCATCGTGGTCGTCGACCGCGACGCCGCGTGCCCGGTGGCCGCCCGGCGTACGGCCGAGGACCCGCTCGTGGACGTCGAGATCGCCGAGTGGCGGGCCTACCTGTCGCGTGTTCTCGGCGCACCCGCCGAGGAGGGCGGTCTCGGCGACGCCGATGCGATCGTGCCGTCCCCGCTCATGCCACACCTGCTCCGCGACTGGCTCATCGATTCGGCGCGCCGGCGCTGGCCGACGCGTGACGTGCGGGTCGAGCCGCTGATCGACCCGCCGGACGTGCCGTGGCAGCGGCAGGCGCCCGACGGGACGCACTACGTGAGCTTCGCGACGTGGACGTGCCCCATCAACTGCATCGAACCGGAACGTTGTCCCCACACCCGGGGGCCGCGCGACTGGAGCCTCGCGCCCACGCTCCGCCGATACGCGGAGCGCGCCGGGCGGGGGATGCCCCAGCCCGGACCGTACCTGTTCCGCTGCACGCATCGGGCGTACGGCGTGGGCATGATCGACGTTCGCGAGATCCTCGCAGCCGAGGCGGCGCTCGCGGTCGCAGGCACGGACGGCACGCCGCTGGACGTGATCGTGGGCACGGTTTCGCACTGCCACGGGGCCGTGAGCCGCATCGTCGTGGCGGCGGCCGGGAGCACCCGCGCGACCAGTCCGTGAACCACCGCGCGGGCAATCCGGTTCCGTTCCCGGGCCTTTCTGGCGAGATTCCGAGCTAGCATGGCGCCTGCGCGCATGGAGCGCGCGGCCCCCAAAAAAGTGAGAGACCAGTGGCAGAGACTTATGACTTCGACGTCGTGATCATCGGCGCCGGTCCGGCCGGGCTTTGCGCCGGCATGTACGCGGGCCGCGGGATGCTCAGGACCGTCGTCCTGGAGCGCGGCGCCCCCGGCGGGGAGCTGCTCAATACGGAATTGATCGAGGATTACCCGGGGTTCGAGAGCATCCTGGGCTACGAACTCGCGCAGAAGTTCGCCGATCACGCCATCAAGTTCGGCGCCGACGTGCGCACCGGCGTCGCGGTGTCGTCGGTTCGGAAGCGCGAGGACGAGATGTTCGAGACGACCACCGAGGGCGGGGACGTCTACGTTTCCCCCACGGTGATCGTCACGGCGGGCGGCACGCCCGTGAAGCTGGGCATCCCCGGCGAGGCGGAGTACGCCGGCAAGGGCGTCTCCTACTGTGCGGTCTGCGATGGGGCGTTCTTCCGCGGGCAGACGATTGCGGTGGTCGGGGGCGGCGACGCGGCCGTGGAGGAGGCGGACTACCTGACCCGCTATGCGGAGAAGGTCTATCTGATCCACCGCCGGGACGAGCTGCGCGCCTGCAAGACGCTCCAGGAGCGGGCATTCGAGAACCCGAAGATCGCGTTCGTGCCGAACACGGTCGTGGAGCGTGCGGTGGGCGACGATCAGGGGCTCCTGCACCATCTGGAATTGCGCGACGTGACCAGTGATGAGCGGCGCAACCTAGCGGTCACCGGGCTGTTCATCTTCATCGGGTTCCGTCCCAATACCGGCGTGATCGCCGAGCACGTGAACCACGACGAAATGGGCTACCTGCTCACCGACTCGAGCATGCAGACGTCGCTGCCCGGACTGTTCGCGGCGGGCGATGTGCGCGTCCAGGTCACGCGGCAGGTCACCACGGCGGTGGGCGACGCCACGACGGCGGCGATTGCCGCCGAGAAGTACCTGAAGGCGCGCGCCGATACGGCGAACACCGTCGGCGCGGCGTGAGCGGGCGGATGCCGTGATCCGGATCGTATCGGAGACCGTCGGGCCCTTCCAGGAGAACAGCTATCTGCTGGTCGACGACGAACGGCAGCGAGCGGTCCTGATCGATCCCGGCGACGAGCCGGAGCGGCTCCTCGCCATGGTGGCCGACTCCGGCGCGTCACTCGATGCCATCTGGGTCACCCACGCCCATCTGGACCACGTCGGGGCGATCAACGGCGTGCGGCGGGTGCATCGGGTGCCGGTCTATCTGCACCCCTTCGGCCGGCCGCTCTACGACCACGCCGAGGACGCGGCGGCCCTCTACGGGCTGCCGTTCGACCAGCCCGACCCTCCAGATCGCGAGTTGGCGGAGGGGCAGCAGCTCGACGTCGGCACCGCGCGCTTTACGGTGCTCCATACGCCCGGCCACGCGCCGGGCCACGTCGTCTTTCTGGGCGAGGGCGTGATGCTGGCGGGTGACCTCCTGTTCCGCGGATCGGTGGGCCGCACCGACCTGCCGTTCTCGAACGGCGACGACATGGAGGCCTCGTTGACCCGCGTGCGCGCCCTCCCCGGCGGCATCCGGGTCTACCCGGGACACGGGCCCCCGACGACGATCGCCGAGGAGCTTGCGACGAATCCGTTTCTGAACGGTACGGCGGGCCCGGTGCACCGGTGAGGATCACCCGCGGAGGGGCTGCCCTCGGGCAGATCGTGGTCGGCGCGATGTGGCTGGGCGCCGCCCTCTTCCTCGCGGCCGCGGTCGCTCCCTCAGCGTTCGCCGTGCTTCCCACGAGTACGCTGGCCGGTGATCTCGTCGGGCGGATCCTCCCCGTGCTGTTCTGGTCGGGCATGGTGATGTTCGCCGTCACGATGGTGCTCGGGGCGTGGACCGACGCGATGTCCCGGCTCAAGCCTCGCGTGCTCTTCGGGGCGATCGGTGGGGCGGCGTGCATGATCGACGAATTCATCGTCGATGCGATGATCACGCGTGTACAGGTACGCATGCACGGGCCGGTGGATGCCCTGGCCGCCACGAACCCCCTGCGGATCGCCTTCGGGCAACTCCACCTGCTCAGCGTCGTCCTGCTCGGCATCGGCATGGTGAGCGCGCTGATCGTCCTCGTCCTCGCGGTGCGCGGGCTGCGCGCGGCGCCGTAGCTCGGCCGGAGTCCGGAAGCGCCCTCGCCCCGTTCGACAGACGGTCGAGCGCCGAAATCGTGCGTCCCCTTTCCGCGGACCTCGCGCGAGGTTAACCTCCATTCGTGCGAATTACGACCCTTGCCGAATATGGCGTCATCTGCGCGCTCCATCTGGCGAAGCGCACCGATGACGCGCCGATCACGGGCCGCGAGATCGCGGCCAGTGAGCGGTTGCCCGTGGACTACGTCGAGCAGATTCTGCTGCGGCTGCGCCGCGCCGACATCGTGAAGAGCACCCGTGGCGCGCGCGGCGGGTATTCGCTGGCGCGTCCCGCCCGCGAGATCAGCGTGCGCGACGTGATCGCGGCCTCGGAGCTCACCACGTTCGACCTCCATTGTGTGTCGCACCCCGTGGAGGAGGAGCGCTGCTCCTCGGCGCACGAGTGCAGCATCCGGCCGGTCTGGCTGATGCTCCAGCACCGCATTGACGAGGTGCTGGAAGGCGTGCGGCTCTCGGATCTGCTGCACGAGGAGCACGAGGTGCGGGCCCGGGTCGGCCTCCCGGATGCGGGTGAGGTGGAGGCAGGGAGAGGCCTGCCGGTACTCCAGAACGGCTGATCGCGCGTCGGCGGGCGTGTCGACCATGCCGATCTTCGGGCGGTGGAGGGCCGAACGCCAACTGCAGGAGCGTGCGGAGCGGTACGTCCGGGGACTGCTCGCCGAGCCGGCGGCGGATGACGTGGCCTGGCTCACCGGTGCCGGGACTCGGGGCGACGAGGACCACGCGGCTTGGGAGCTGCGCTACGCGCGCCGGGCGCTGGGCCTGGTCACGGCGCAGCGTGACGCCCTCGATGATCGCACCGGGGCCGTCGTCGCCCACCAGATGGCGGCTGCCTTCGAGAGCGACCGGCGCATCGGCCGCGACCGGCTGGAGTTGGCCCAGCGCCAGTTCAACGACCGGCTGAGTGCCTACCGGGATGCCCTGGGCGCCCGGGTCACGGCCGAGACGCCATCCCGGCTCGGTCGCACCCTGCTGGCCTTCGCCGGCGGGTCGTTCCGCGAGGTCGATACGAACGTCCAGCGAGCGGGGGATCTCCTCGCCGGGTATCTACGGGAAGGGAACGACGCGCTCCGCACCATCTTCGGCACGGCGTCGCTGCCGGAGCACGTGGCGCCGTCGGCGATCCGCCGGCGCTGAGCGGGGTACGGCGAAGGGGCACCGTCCACACGGACGACGCCCCTGGGGTCTGCCGGAAGTGCCGAAGGTGGGACTCGAACCCACACGGGCTTGCGCCCACTGCGCCCTGAACGCAGCGCGTCTACCAATTCCACCACTTCGGCGTGAACGCGGATATTATTGACGGCTCAAGATGAAGTCAA
>JBJKRG010000047.1:0-29391 GCA_046704805.1 Gemmatimonadaceae bacterium | reverse complement strand
CCTTGGGCGCCGGTGCCGGCGCGACGGCGACGAACCGCAGCCGTTCGGTCTCCCGGCGAATCCGGCCCCCGGTGCCGCCGGTGCCCCCACCGCCGCCGCCCGCCGGGCCCGGTCCTCCGGCGCCCTGGGCAAATTCATGGATCGGCGGGTGGGTCGTGAACGGCGTAATGAGCAGGTAGAGAATCAGCAGGTGGACGAGCACCGACACGACGGTACCCAGGCGCCGGTTCTCGCGCCCCTTCGGCAGCCCGAGGGGCGCGCGGTAGGCCGGCCGCTCGGGGCGTCGGGTCGGGTCGATGCTGGAATACGTCGTCATGGCCTGGATGGGCGCCGGGCGCCGCGGGGCACCTGCCCCCAAGCTAATACGGCGGGCGAGCCCCGAAGGGTTCGCCCGCCGTATCACCACTCGTCCGTTCCGACGGCCCTCAGGTCTTGCAGGAGCCGCCGTTGCTGGCACCCGGTGTATCCTTGGGCGGGATACCGATCACCTTGACCCCGGCGCCACGCGAGATGTCGATGGCATCCATCACGGCCTGCACCGTCACCTGGGGATCGCCCTTGATGAAGATGATCTTGTCGGGACGGGGATCGTAGATGTCATGCAGTTCCTGCGCCAGTTCGTCATGCGGTACGATCTTGGTGTTGATCGCGTAGCAGCCGTTCTGGCCCACCTCGAGCACGATCTGATCCGACTTCGCATTGGCCGGAGCAACCGTTGGATTCGGATCCGGGAGCTGCAGGTCGTTCGCCTTCCGCATGCTCGGCAGCGCTGCCATGAAGATGATGAGCAGCACGAGCATGATATCGATCATCGGCGTGACGTTGATATCGTTGGTGAGTCCGCCCTTCTCACCGCCGCTGGACATTGCCATTATTGCCCCCCGAGCTGCAGGCCCGTGCCGGTGTGAATGACGTCGCCTGGGACGGTGGACTCGGTGCCGGGTTTCTGCTCGCCGATCATGGCCACGACACGGACGCCGTTCTTGGCGGCGATGTCCATCGCGTCGAGCACCTTCTCGTACTTCAGATTCTTGTCGGCCTTGAGGTACAGCACGTAGTCGTCACGATCCGGCTGCGAGTAGATGGCCTTCAGGGTGGGCGCGATCTGGTCGTACTGGATCGGCTTCTTGTTGAAGTAGTAATTTCCGTCGACGTCGATTCCCAACACCTGGTCGGTGTTCGAGTCTTCGGGGTGGTCCTTGATGTTCTGTGCTTCGGGCGGGGTGGCCGTGAAGCCGGAGAGCAGCATCGGCGTGACCACCATGAAGATGATCAGCAGCACCAGCATGACGTCGATCATCGGCGTCACGTTCGGCGTGCTCTGCACCCCGCTCGAACTGGCTGACATGGCCATACGTCAGACTCCTGTGGTCGAAGGGAGGCGCCGCCTACTGCTTGATCGGCGCGCCGCCCGCTGCGGCCGCGTTGAACTCGCGCGTGAACCGCGAGCGCCCGAATTCGCCGGAGACGCCCTTGATCAGGTAGTCGATCATTTCCTTCGACACGTACGTCATTTCCGCGGTCAGGTTGTCGATCTTGGTCGTGAAGTAGTTGTACGCCCACACGGCCGGGATGGCGACGATGAGCCCGAAGGCGGTGGTGACGAGGGCTTCGGAAATACCGCCGCCGATCGCCGCGAGGCCGCCGGAACCGGAGACCGCCATGCCCTGGAACGCGTTCACGATGCCCATGACCGTTCCGAGCAGTCCGACGAACGGCGCCGTGGCGCCGACCGTGGCGAGCACCGCGAGCCCGCGCTTCAGGTTCGTGACCTCGAGGAGCATGTTGCGCTCTACCGCGCGCTCGGCCGAGTTGATGTCGGCCACGGTGACGGAGCCGTCCTGGATCAGCGGCTTCACCTCACCCAGCGCGCCGCCGAGCACGAGGGCCACGTGCGAGCGCTTGTAGCTCTCGGCGAGGTTGATCGCCTCGGTGAGGTTGTCCTCCTCGAGGAACTGGGAGAACTCGGGCGCGAACTTGATCGTTTCCTTCTGCGCCCGCCTCAGGCTCCACCATTTCGACACCATGATGGTGAGCGAGTAGATGGACATCGCCGCCAGCACGAACACAATGCCCTTGGCGAAGTAGCCCATCGAGCGCCACAGACCCAGCATTGAGACATCCATAAGTCAACGAGCTCCGGTTGAGGATACGGGTTGGAACGACCGCGTGCCGCGGCCGAGAGTGGTCAGTGTCCGGCGAGGCTGAACTGGAACGGCTGCTGCACCAGCTGCTTCACCTTGTGGCCACCGATCTCGGCCGGGATGAAGCGATAGTTGCGCAGAGCGTTCTTCACCGCCTGCGTGAACAATTCGTGAGTCGATTTGATCACCTTGAACGTGCTCATGTCGGCGCGGCCGTTCGTATCCACCACGAACTGCGCGAGGACTTCGCCCTCGACGTTCGCGGAGCGCAGCATGTCAGGATAGTGCGGTGGGGGGTTGCCGGGCGCCATGTCGACCTGCTTCTCGACCTGGAACGAATAGTAGGCCTTGTTCTCATTGGGCTTCGCGACGCCGCCGGCCACGCCCCGTGCGATGCCGCCGGCCACGCCCTTGCCTGAGAAGTCCGCGGCGTTCGTGACGCTCTTGGACAGGTCGATCTTCGGCAGCACGTCGGGAATCTTGATCGGGGCCGTCAGCACCTGGAATCCCTTCGGCGGCGGCGGCGCCAGAATCTTGTCCGGCGGCGGTGCCTTCTGCTTCGGCGGCGGGGGCGGCGCCTTCTTCTGCATCTTGACGAACTCCACCTTCTCCGCCTTCACCTTCTCGATCTGCTGTCCCGCCTGCAGCGTGGCGTACACGGCGCCGGTGATGAGCAGGGTGTGAATCACCAGGCTCATGAACATCCCGCCGGTCGATCTCTGCTTCTTGGCTTTCGACTCGATGAGGTTGTTGAACATGGTCCGTGCGGATCCTGCCTGTGGGAAGGAGAACTTTGGGGCTTGCAACGGGTAACCTACGTCCCCGAGATGAGAGCGGAATGGTCGCCAGATTAAGAATCGATGAAGCGCCCGTTAGAAAGTCATGGACCTTCACCGGGGCCTTGCGGAACCGCGGTCCCGGCGTCCGCGGCGCCGGCCGACTCGACGAGCATCGGCAGGAGCACGGTGAACACGCTCCCCCGTCCGAGGCGCGATTGCACGCTCAGCGTGCCGCCGTGCGCCTGCACGATCCACTGGGCGATGGCCAGTCCGAGGCCGAACCCGCCGCGCTCCGACGCCCGCGAGCGCACGCGGTCGGCGCGCCAGAAGCGCTCGAACACGTACGGGAGATCCGCCGCGGAGATGCCCATCCCCGTGTCGCGGACGGTGAACGCCACCGAGTTGTTGTTGCGGTGACTCAACGTCATCTCCACCTTGCCCCCCCGCGGCGTGTACTTGATGGCATTCGTCACGAGGTTGAGGAACAGCTGTCGCAGCCGCGCCGCATCACCGAGCACGACCGCGTCCTCGACGATCGGCAGGGTCACGGCGATGCCCGACTCTTCACCGAGGATCGTCGCCGTCTCGCTCACGTCGCGGGCGATCGGCTCCAGATGGACCGGCGCGCGATGCAGATCGAACCGCCCCTCGTCGGTGCGGGCCAGCGTCAGCAGGCTCTCCACGAGGTCGGCCATGCGGGTGATCTCCTGCATGGCTTCCTCCAGCGCCACCTGGCGATCGTCCTCCCCGGTGCTCGGGTGCATTGCCCGCTCCACGTCGGCCCGCAGCACGGCCAGCGGCGTCTTCAGCTCGTGGCTCGCGTCGGCCGTGAACCGGCGGAGGGCCCCGAACGACGCCTGCAGGCGGGCGATCATCCGGTTCAGCGTTTCGGCCAGACGCCCCAGTTCGTCGTCCGCCGTATCGGTGGGCAATCGCCGGTGGAGACTGCGGCCGTCGGTGATCGCCTCCACTTCATTGATGAGCAGCTCGACCGGCTTGAAGGCGCGGCCCGCCAGGTAGTACGCGGCGACGAGCGAGATGACGAGGACGAGCGGGGCCAGGAGCAGCATCGTGCCGACCAGCAGCTGCGGGGCGATCTGGGCCGTCGAGGTGGGGAGCCCCGCAATCACCCGCGAGACGTCCTGCCCCGCGGCGGTGTCGCTGACGGCGACCAGGAGCAGCTCGTTCGGCACGGCATCGACGCCGAGGGCCACGGTGCTGCTGGGCCCGTTGGTCTTCAGCGAGCGCCCGATCGAGTAGACCGTGTCCTGGTCGCCCTGGCTCAGCAGGCGCAGCGTGGTGGAGGAATACAGCATCCGGTCCTGCGGGTCCAGCACGAGGAAATACCCCGGCACCGATCCCAGCACCTGGTTCATCGCCGGCGTCGACTGCGTCACGCCGCCGAACCCCGGCGTCTGGGTGATGACCGTCAGCACGCGACCGGCGGCCTGCGCGGCGATGATGGTGTTGAGGACGAGGTTCGCCTCCTTGCGCGCCTCGGCCGTCAGCTCCTCGCCGGCCGAGGCCCGACGCGCGAAGTACAGCGCCCCGCCGAACGCGAGCATCGTCGCGAACAGCAGGCCCGCGTAGGCGGTGGTGAGCCGGGTTCGGGTGCTGTACATGCTTGGCGGACCGCCCCCCGGTCAGGCCTTGATCATGTAACCGACGCCGCGCACGGTCGTGATGAGGCGCTTGCGCCGCCCCGCGTCGACCTTCTTGCGCAGGTGGTTGATCACGACATCGACGATGTTGGTGCCGGGATCGAAGTGGTAGCCCCAGGCGTATTCGGTGATCAGCGTCCGGCTCATCACCCGGCCCTGATGCCGCATGAGGTACTCGAGCACGGTGAATTCCTTCGGGGTCAGGTCGACGCGCTGGCCGCCCCGCCGCACTTCGCGGGTGCCGAGGTCGAGCTCGAGATCGGCGACCTGGAGGATCGGCGACGCGATGGCGCGCGGCCGCCGCGACAGCGCTTCCACCCGGGCCAGCAGCTCCTCGAACGCGAACGGCTTGGTCACGTAGTCGTCCGCCCCGGCCCGGAGCGTCGTGACCTTGGCGTCGACCGCGTCCTGCGCGGTGAGCACGAGGACCGGACGCGTGAACCCACGTCCGCGCAGTGACTGCAGCACTTCGAGCCCGCTCTTGCCGGGCAGCCGCATGTCGAGAATCACCAGGTCGTAGGCGTCGGACCGCGCCCGGCGCTCGCCCTCCTCCCCGTCGGGCACGAGGTCCACGGCCCACAGCTGTTCCTCGAGGCCGCGCTTCACATGCTGGCCGACGGTCGGATCATCTTCGATGACGAGGATGCGCATCGCTCAGGCCCGTCGCGGACGCGTGAGGCCGTACTCCCGGATTTTCCGGTAGAGCGTTTTCGGCGAGATGCCGAGCACCTCGGCCGCCTGTCCCTGATGCCAGCCCATGTGGGCGAGGACCGCCTCGATGTGGCGCCGCTCCAGCTCGGCGAGCGAGACGCGCCCGCCCGGGAGCCCACTCGCCGGCTTCACCTGGGCGATCGGCAGATCGGCCGCGGTGAGCACGGGGCCCCGGTGCAGCAGCAGCGCCCGTTCGATCACGTTGCGCAGCTCCCGGATGTTGCCGGGCCACTCGTAGGCCTGCAGCATCTCCACCGCATCCGGGGTCAGCGTGGGCGCGCCCGACCCGCGGAACCGTTCGAGGAAATGCTCGGCCAGCAGTGGAATGTCCACCACGCGCTCGCGCAGCGGCGGCAGCGCCACGGTCACCGTGTTGATGCGGTAGAGCAGGTCCCCGCGGAACCGGCCCTCGCCGACGAGTGCATCGAGATCGCGATTCGTGGCGGTGACGAGGCGGGTGTGGATCTCCACGCGCTGCATGCCGCCGGTGCGGAAGTAGCTCCCGTGCTCGAGCGCGCGCAGCAAACGCCCCTGCATGCGCGGCTCCAACTCGCTCACCTCGTCCATGTGCAGCGTCCCGTTCGTCGCCATCTCGAGGAAGCCCACCTTCCGCTCGGTCGCGCCCGCGAAGGCGCCCCGCTCGTAGCCGAACAGCTCGGTCTCGAGATTCTGGTCCGAGAGCATCGCGCAGTTGAGGTCGACGAACGGGCCCACGCGCTCCGACAGGTGGTGGATCGCCCGCGCCAGCAGGTCCTTTCCGGTGCCCGACTCTCCGGTGATGAGCACCGGCGCATCGCTGGGGGCGGCCTTCTCGACGACGTCGAGCACCGCCTGCATCGGCGCGTAGCGGGTCTGGACGATCGGCGCCCCGTCGATCCGGGACAGCCGCTGGTGGAGGAACTGGTTCTCCCGCGCCAACTGGCGCTTCTCCCAGGCGCGCCTGACGAGCACGTCGATCTCCGCCATGCGATACGGCTTCGTCATGTAGTCGTAGGCACCCAGCTTCATCGCCGTGATCGCGTTGTCGATCGTCCCGTTGCCGGTGATCACGATGATCTCGGGCGGCGCCGGATCCTCCCGGACCTGTCGCATGACCTCGAGTCCGTCGAGCTCGGGCATCACGATGTCGAGCAGCGCCACGTCGAACGCCTCGGTCCGCATCGCCTCGAGCGCCTGACGCCCGTCCGACGTCACGCGCACGACGTGGCCGCGCCCGTTGAGATACGAGGCGAGAATCTCGGCGAGCTTCTCCTCGTCCTCGGCAATCAGGATGCGAATCCCCGGATCCTCGCTCATGGCTGCTCCCCGGCCGGCAGCAGCACGCGGAACACGCTCCCCCGGCCCAGCGTGGAACTCACCTCGATCCGGCCCCCGTGGCCGGTTACGATCGAGTAACAGACGGACAGCCCCAGGCCGGTGCCCCGGCCCACGGGCTTGGTCGTGAAGAACGGCTCGAACACGCGAGGCAGATCGTCGCGCCGGATCCCGGCGCCGTCATCCGCCACCTCGATCAGCACGCCGCCACCGTCGGCGGCGGTGCGGATGGTGATCGTCCCCCGGTCCGCCGTCGCGTCCATGGCATTCAGCAGGAGCGCCATCACGACCTGGATGAGCTGCTCGTCGTTCCCGAGCACGGCCGGCAGGTCCGCCGTGAGATCCTGCGCCACACGCATGGCCTTGAACCGGGCATGGTGCTTGAGCAGGAACAGCGTCCGCTCGACCAGATCGTTGACTCCCACCGGCTCACGCTGCGCGGGCTTCGGCCGGCTGAACTCGAGCACCCCGTTCACGATGCCGCTGCAGCGGGTGACTTCCTGGGCGATCACGGTGAGCGCCCCTTCCAGCTCCCGCGCAATCGCGTCGCCGCGCAGTGTGCCTTCCCGTACCCGCACCTCGAGCGATTCGGCAATGGCGGCAATCGTCGCCAGCGGATTGTTGACCTCGTGCATCACGCCGGCGGCCAGCGTCCCCAGGGCAGCGAGCTTCTCCGCCTGGGCGATGCGCGCTTCGGCCTGCTTCCATTCGGTGATGTCCTCACCGATGGTGATCGCGTGCGTGATCTTCCCGCCCTCCCCCCGCATGGGGAGCTTGGTCAAGCGGTACACCCGCGGTTCCCCGGTGGCGGTGGATTCGGTCTGGAACTGCTGCATGCGTCCCGTCGCGAAGAGTTCCTCGAACTCGCGGCGCAGCATATCCGACGGCTGCCGGTGCAGGACGTCGAAGATCGTGTGTCCCAGCACCTGGCGGCGGGCCACGCCCTGCAGCCCGGTTTCCCGTTTGCGGTTCCAGGCCCGCACCCGGTAGTCGCGGTCGATGACATAGAGGCCCACGGGCAGCGTGTCGACGATGCGCTCGAAGAACGCCCGCTGCTCCTCGATCTCCCTCGTGCTCGCCGCCAGGGTCTCCTCCAGCTGCCGGGCCCGCGCCGTCTGCGCGAGCATGGGCGAGAGCACCCCGGCGATGTCGCGCACGAGCTCCGCGGCCTCCCGGCCGAGCGGGCGCGCCGTCAGAACGACCAGCGCTCCCACGCTCCGTGCGCCGGCACGGAGTCTGGTGACGTGCGGCGCCCCCGGCCGCGGCCGCGCCGTGGCAGCCAGCCGATCCACCCGATCCGTGTCGAAGCCGTCACGACCCACCGCCCAGGTGCGGCGCACCCCGTCTCGGCCCTCGAGCCAGATGCTGCAGCCCACCGCCCCCAACTCTCGCCGCACCGCCCGCAGCCCCGCCGCCATCGCGCGCTCCAACTCGTCGCCACGCGCGAAGGCGCGCGCGACTCTGTGAAGCGCCGAGCCCGGCGACCGGCGCTTGGCCGCAGGGCGCCTGGCGGATCTGGACTCAGGGGTGGCGGGGGTGGCGTCGCGGGACAGCGGACACGCTCCAACTGGCTGAAAGACGCAAACTACGGCGCCGACGGAGAGGGGACAAGATGACCGATCCAGTCCGTGCGACCGATTCGCGTCGATCCTCGCACCGGGCAAACGCATTGCGCGGACCGGAGGCACGAAGGCCTGCGGTCCGCGCAACGATTTCCGAGGAAAGTGGAGCGTAAGGGGCTCGAACCCTTGACCCCCGCCTTGCAAAGGCGGTGCTCTCCCAGCTGAGCTAACGCCCCAACTGCTATCAATATACTGCGCACGGCCGAAACAACGCACGACCGAAACGGCGCGGGGGCGATACAACGCGGTACCGAAACTGCGCGGGGCCGAAACTGCGCAATACCGCAACGGCGCAAGGCCGAAACCACGCCGAACCGAAACGGCGTGGGAAGCGGAAGGGCCCGGCGGAGCCGGGCCCTTCCTCATTGCTGCGTGGGATGGGGCGCGTGCCGCCCTGCCCCGCTACTCGTGCGCCGGGAGCGGCTCCATCGTCTTCGGATCGACGGGAACCTGGATCTCGTCCCGGAACTCCGAAGTCATCGCCGTCAGCCGCATGCGCGGGAAGGCATCCATGAATTTCACGTAGCAGAACGCCCACAGGCCGAGATACAGCGCCGTCACACCGAGTTCCCAGATGCCGAACGGTGCCGTCGCCGTGACGCCGTAGGCGGAGGGGTAGACCTCGATGTAGCGCATGATCCACAGGCCGACCAGGCTGGAGCCGGCGAACAGGATGTGCGTGGGGAGGTACATCTTCGCCGCCTTCGAGATCAGGCCGAAGAACGGGATCACAAAGATCATCCAGATCGAGGCCATGGTGATCATCTCCCACGGATGGATCAGGCGCAGGCGCATGTAGAACGTCTGCTCGCCCATGTTCCCGTACCAGATCACCAGGTACTGGCCGAACGTCAGATAGCCCCAGAACGCCGTGAAGGCGAAGCAGAGCTTGCCGATGTCGTGGATCTGCTTCTCGGTGATGAGGTCGCCGGCGCCCAGATAGCGGCGCCACGCCATCACGATGAGCGTGAACGCCATCAGCGCCGAGAGCCACGCCCCCATGAAGAACCACCAGCTGTAGAGGTCGCTCTGGAAGCGCATGCTGAGCGACATGGAGAGATCCCACGACAGGATGGACCACCCGTAGCCGTACAGGATGACCATCGCGACGGCGATCTTACCGGTGATCGAGTGCGTGGAATGGAGCTCGCGACGCTCCTCTCCGAAATGACGCCGCATCCGGGCGCGCAGGCCGGCTGCCCAGCGGGCGCCGGCGTCCGGGATCTGCCCGACGTCGAGGCGCACCGACCGGTAGACGAACCAGAGCGGCAGGATGGTGAGGAGCCCGAACGTGACGATGTCGCGGATCGTCAGGAAGGTCGAACCGTAGTAGAAGGCCTTCGCCGGATTCGGATACAACCCGTTGGCCCAGGGGAAGATGTCGCCCTTCCCGACGAACAGGGTCACCAGCAGGAACACGAACGCGACCGGCAGGAAGGCCACGTAGCCCTCGAGCATCCGGACGACCGGGCGCGACCAGCGCGCGGTGGTGATGCGCTGGACGGCCACGATGGCCCCGCCACCGGACGAGAGTCCGGCAAAGAACAGCCAGTTGACCTCCCAGGCGTGCCAGACCCGCTCGGGCGCGACGAACAGCCCCACGATGAAGATCACCGCGCCGAGAATCGCCAGGAGCACGCTGATCGTCGTGAGTGACCGCGGCAGCGGTTTGCTGGTGGCGGCCTGCACCTCGTCGCGCGTGGGGACGACGGTCGGGTGGAGGTGGCTCACAGGTCCCCCTTGAGATTCGTCTTCACCGGGATGCGCACCGTGTCCGAACCGGTGGGCACGCCGACCATGGCATGGCGCGCGGAGTCGAGCGGCACGCCGGCCTGGGAACCGATGTGATCATAGTATGGCGCCGGCCGCGTCGGGCCCATCTCCGACACGCCGGGCAGGGTGGTGCCGGTCTCGCCGGGCTTGCCGATCGGCCCCGTGGCCACCGTCACGCCCGGAATCTTCCCCTGGAGGGCGCGGACGTAGTTCACGATGTCCCAGCGGTCCGACTCCTCGATGCGGTTGTACGTGGGCATGATGCCGCGCCCGTTCCGGATCATCCCGAAGATGTATCCGTCGGAGAGCGACTTCGCCTGGTCGGACGTGAGGGGCATGCCGATCATGCCGTATTGCGTGGCAATGCCGTTGCCGGCCCCCGTGTAGCCGTGGCAGACGGAACAGTTGATGGCGAAGTACTTGTGGCCGTTGGCGAGCGACCGCGCGTCGGGAGGCACCGGATTCTTGATCCCGGACATCGAGTCGATCGTGCTCGGGAGATTCGCCCGGCTGTACAGGAACCCGGGTGCGACGGACCCGTCCAGGGGCACCGAGTTCTGCGGATTCCCGCGCGCCGGCACCGTATCGGCCACACTCTGCCACGGGTGCCAATCCGGTTGCCGCTTGAAGTCGGTGAACCAGGAGCAGCCGCTGAGCAGGAACGCGGCGTAGGTGAGGGCGCCAACCCGCAACAGCGTGCGGTTGATCTCAATCCTCACGGCGCACCTCCTCGGCTCCATACCGCTCGAGCAGCGCGATGGCGGCCTCGGCCCGATCCGGGGTCGTATCCACCCAGACGCCGAAGTGGCCAGCACTGAACCGCGTGTCGTAACCCACCGTCGTCGTCAGGCGCGGAACGTGCGAGTTGGCGAACATGCCGACGACCGTGGAGAGCGCACCGACCAGGACCATCACCTCGAACCCGAAGATCGTGTAGGGCACCCAGGCGACGATCGCCTTGCCCCCGACCACCAGCGGCCAGTAGCGCGAGATCCAGACCCAGATCCAGTAGCCGAAGGTGCAACCCAGCACGCCGCCGATGAGCGTCCACCGGCGGACGTGGCTCTCCGGATGGTCCATGATCTCGTCGAATTCATGGTGCGGTGTCGGCGTGTACACCACCAGGTCGCCGAACCGCTCCTTCTTCAGCTCTTCCAGCGCGTCGACGGCCGAGTCGAGCTCGTGGAAGGCCGCAATGACGCCTGCCATCAGTCGGCCCCTCCCTCGGCGGATACGCGTTTGAGCTTCGGCGGGATGAGCTCCTTGAATTCGGAGATCGCCATCACCGGGAACTGTTTGATGAACAACAGGAACCACATGAAGAACCACCCGAAGCTGCCGAGCAGGATCGCCAGGTCGACCCAGGTGGGCCAGTACCCGCCCCACTGCCACGGCTCGAATTCGTGCGACAGCGACGGGATGATGATCGTGTACCGCTCCATCCACATGCCGATGTTGATGAAGATGGAGAGGATGAACAGCCAGGTCGGGTTTCGGCGCAGCTTCTGCGAGAACAGCGAGAGCGGCAGGATCGTATTGCAGATGAGGATCGTCCACTCGGCCCAGGCCCACTGGCCGAAGGTGCGATTCCACCAGAACTCATTCTCGAAGCTCGTGCCCGCCAGCCAGCCCATCTGGAACTCGGTCAGGTAGGCGAGCCCCACGACCATCGAGACGAACAGGCACATCTTGGCCGCCGCATCGAGGTCGTTCAGGGTGATGTAGTGCTGTAGCTTGAAGTACTTGCGCATCGGGATGACGATGGTGAACACCATCCCGAGGCCTGAGTAGATCGCGCCGGCCACGAAGTACGGCGGGAAGATCGTCTCGTGCCAGCCCGGCATGTTGGCCATCGCCATGTCGAACGACACGACGGAGTGCACCGACAGCACGAGCGGCGTGGCGAACGCCGCCAGGAAGAGATACGCCCGCGCGAAGTGCCGCCACTCACGGTCGGAGTTGCGCCACCCCAGCGAGAGCGAGGCGAAGAGCCGCTTGCGGATCGGATTCTTCTCCTGATCGCGCAACACCGCGAAATCCGGGAGCAGTCCGACGTACAGGAAGGTCGCCGAAACGGTCAGGTACGTGAGGATGGCGAATACGTCCCACACGAGGGGGCTCTTCGGGTTCGGCCAGATGAGCCGCCAGTTCGGATACGGAATCAGATAGAAGAACTTCCAGGGGCGCCCGAGGTGGAGAATCGGGAACAGGCCCGCCGTCATCACCGCGAACACCGTCATCGCTTCCGACACGCGGTAGATGCTGGTGCGGAATCCGGCCCGGAAGAGATACAGGATCGCCGAGATCAGCGTCCCGGCGTGACCGATACCGACCCAGAACACGAAGCTGACGATGTACACGCCCCACATGACCGGCGGCTGATAGCCGGCGACGCCCAGTCCCTCGTAGATCTGGTACATCCACGTGGCGGCGCCGATGAGCATGCAGAGAATCGCGATCGACAGCAGCATGAACCAGCCGAGCGACGGCCGCAGGACATTGATGATCTCCTTGTCGACCTGCTCGTAGGTCTTGATCGCCGGGAAGTGCACATCGGCCGATGCGACGTTGGGTCGCAGTTCCTCGGCCGGCGGGAAGGGCGCAGCAGTGGTGGCCATTGCCGTGCCCTCCTCAGGCCTTGGACGCCGTGGCCGGCGTCGGATGGTTGACCTTCTTCAAGTAGACCACCGCGGGGTAGGTGTTGATAGACTCGAAGACCGTATAGGCGCGCTTGTCCTCAATGCCCCGGTTGACCGACCACCGCACGTCCATCGCATCCCCGAAGGTGATGGCGCGGGACGGGCACGCCGCCGCACACGCCGTCGTGAACCCATCGGGGATCAGCTCGCGGTGCTCGAGCGCGGCGCGGTTCTCCGCCTCCCGGATGCGTTGCACGCAGAAGGTGCACTTCTCCATGACGCCCTTGCCGCGGACCGTCACGTCGGGATTGAGCTGCCAGTCCAGCGGCTCGGGGAATGCGAACTGCCGCCGGTCCTTCTCGCCCCAGCCGAACCAGTTGAAGTACCGGACCTTGTAGGGACAGTTGTTGGAGCAGTACCGCGTGCCCACGCACCGGTTGTAGACCTGGATGTTGAGCCCGTCGGGCGAGTGGTAGGTGGCGAACACGGGACAGACCGGCTCGCACGGTGCGTTGCCGCACTGCTGGCAGAGCATGGGCACGAACCGGCTCTCGAACTCCTCGCCGAACTTCGCGTCGTCGTCGCCCTCGAAGTATCGCTCGAGGCGCATCCAGTTCATCTCCCGGCCCTTCACGATCATGTAGCCGGGCTTCTGGGTAGCCCAGAGCGTGGCGTTCTGCCATGGCGCGCCCACCGTCGGCAGGTTGTTCTCCGCGTAGCAGGCCGTGACGCACGCCGAGCACCCCGTGCAGCGCGCGAGGTCGATGGTCATGGCCCAACGCCGGCGGGCCATGCCCAACGGGTTCTTCGGGTCATACAGGCCGAGATGCGTACCCGAGTCGGCAGCCGTCGGGGCTCCGAGGTCGCCCTGGGCATCCGCGGCCACCCGCGGCCGCAATCCGGGGAGGTAGGTGTGCGGCGCGTCGCCGGGAAGCGGCGGCTCCTCCTTCTCCTCGGTGTGCCCCGAGAGCAGGTCGGTGATGGTGAGGGCCTGGGCGATGCCCCGGCCCTGCTGGCGGACCGCCCCCTCAGTGGACGGAATCGTCTCGTGCTCACCCGTCTTCCGGATCGTCGCCTTGATGGACGTCCAGACGAAGCCGCCCGCGGCGTCCGACGCCGCCGGCATCAGGTCGAATGGATTCACGCCCACGTTGCGGGCGTACCGGGAGTACCCCCACTGCAGGTTCTTCGTCGGCGTCATGTGCGACGGATCCCACGGCGGGATCGGCGTGGCCGAACGGTGTCCCTGCCCCAGCGCGACGGCGATCATGTCGGGGCGCACACCGAGGTAGAGGTACGCCGGCGCCTTGACGGAGCCCCCGGGCGTCTGGACCTCGAGGATGTCCCCCCGCTCGATGCCGAGTCGCGACGCGGTCTCGGGATGGAACTCGACCCATGAGCTCCACACGACCTTGATCGCCGGATCGGGCAGCTCCTGGAGCCACGGCTTGTTCGCCCCGCGGCCATCGCCGAGCACGGCGTGGGGATACGTCACGAGGTAGAAGTCGCCCTGCGCGGACTCGAGCGACGGCGCCTTGGCCCCGCCCGCCGGTGCCGGCGGCGTGGCCCGCACCGGCATCGATCCCGGCGCGACGCCCTTCGGCAGCGCGACCCCGAATGCCGCCGGCCCGCCCGCGAAGTGCCCCATGACCCACTCGCGATACTTCTTCTGCGGGAACTTCGCGGCCACGGCCGGATCCTTCGCTGCCAGGGCGAGCATGACGTCGCCGGCTCCCCGCGTCCCGCTGAACACCGGATCCATGGCCGGCTGCTGCAGCGACAGCGTCCCCTTGACCGGCTGCGCATCGCCCCAGCTCTCCAGCGAGTGCAGGTCGGGCAGGATCAGGTCGCACAGCTCCACCGTCTCGTCGGGCTGCGTGGCGAACGCGACCTTGAACGGCACCTTGGCGAACGCCGCCGCGAATCCCATCGACTTCGGCAGGAAGTACCCGGGGTTCGTCCCGCGCACCATCGCCATCGACACCTGGCCGGCCGCCATGCGGCCGACGGCGTCGGCGAGCTCCGTGTAGCGAGAGATGCCTTCGAAGGCCATGATCGGACGATCCGGCAGGATCGTCTTGCCCACGTTGCCGGCTGCCCGGTTGATGGCGGCCACCGTCATCGCGACGTCGAGGGCGTTCTCGGTGCGCACGCCGGCCAGGACCAGGCTCGGCTTCGTCGCGGCGAGGTCCGCCGCCAGGACGCCGAGCACGTCGGGGCTCACGCCGCTGGCCGCGGCGGCCTGGGCGAGCGTCGTTCCGCCACGTCCGCCGACGGCGCCGAGCAACGCCTGGGCGATGTCCAGCTCGGTACCGGGCTTGCAGGGGATCCACTGGTCGGCGTTGAGGCCCGTGAGCGAGCGCCGCGGGCCGATGTAGACGACGCGCGGCGCCGTCTCGAACTTCGCGCGCGCGTCGGCGAAGTCGAGCTGCTGCGGCACCGAAGCACCCCACGTGTCGAGGTAGTCAGCCCCGAATGAAACGATCAGGCGAGCGTCGGCGAAGCTCAGGCTCGGCCACGACACGCCGTAGGCGCGGCGGTTCGCCTCCAGCGCCGCCTGGTCGGCCTCGAAGTCCACGCTCAGATGCGGCGGCATGCCGAATGCCGCCAGCCACTGGTCGAGGAAGTCGGGGAAGCTGCCGCTCTCGTGGTGATTGAGGAAGACGGCGTTGCCGGCGGTCTTGCGGCTGCGCAGGTCGCCCAGATGCTGGCTGACCATCGTGAGCGCGGCGTCCCACGTGATCGGCCCCCACGTGCCGTTCTTCTTCACGAGCGGCGTGCGGAGGCGGTCGGGATTGTAGAGCTCCTGCAGCGCCGCCTGTCCGCGGGCGCAGATGGCGCCGCGGTTCAACGGATGGTCCGGGTTTCCCTCGAGCTTGATAGTGACGCCGTTGCGCGTCTCGGCGATGATCCCGCACGCCGCCGCGCACTCGCGGCACGTGGTGGCGTAGTAGGTCGAGACGCCGGGCACGGTCTGGTCCGGCGAGATCAGGTACGGAATCAGCTTGCCGCCGGGCTCGGGGCTGCACCCCGCCGCGCCGACGGCCGCGCCGGTGGCACCGAGAATCTTCAGGAACTGTCGGCGCTTGACGACGGCCTTGCCCGTCGGCTCCGATGCCTTGCTCATGCAGTGGTCCTCGAACGGCGAACGACCCGCGGGGGGCAGGCGAGAGTCCAGACCGGGGAGCGGGAGTAGTGGATCACGCGGCGCTCTCTCAGTAGTGGCAGACGGAACAGTCGTAGCGCGCTTTCTTGCGCAGGGAGTCGGGTGTCGCGGTCTTCGGCATCGGATAGTTGGCTGGCAGCATCGCGCCGCCACGTCCGTCCGGCACCATGTTGACCATCTCTTCACCCTTCTGCGGATCGTAGCCGTGGACGTGGCAGTTCACGCACCAGCCCATGTTGAGCGTGGCGTACTGGTAGACCTTCGCCTCGGTCTGGATGGGCCCGTGGCACGTCTGGCACGTGATGCCGGCATTCACGTGGCGCATGTGAGGGAAGTGCACGTAATCGGGCAGGAGGTGGATGCGGTTCCACGGAATCGGCTTCGCGTCCGCCGTGTGGCTCGGATAGCCCGCGTAGTCCCAGAGCTTCTGGATGCCGGGGCTCTTCCGCGCGGGTCCGAGGTTGCTGGCCGGGCGGTTCGGGCCGATCAGCGAGTGGCATCCCATGCACGTCGACACCGCGGGGAATCCGGGGTCGGGCGACTTATACGCCGAGTAGTGACAGTAGATGCAGTTGATCCCGAGCTTTCCGACGTGGACCGAGTGCGGAAAGGCGATGGGCTGATTCGGCGAACTGTTCTGCGAAGTGGAGGCGCCACTGTAGGCGGACAGAATCACGGCGCCGGCGGCCAGCGCGAACAGGCCTGGGATCGCGGCCCATTTCCTTCGCTTGGTCATCGCCATGGAGAGCGGATTGGGATCACGTTTTGGACGGGCGGCTTGTGAAGCGGAGCGACGAAATTTGTGAACAATTTCACAAGTCTGGGGGGCGACGAAAAAATCTCACCGCATCGACACGTTCGCGCAAGTATTCGAAGCGAATGCCTGCGAATTTCTGGTACACCTGGCCAGACCCGAGCGGATTCGGACGGGTCACACGAACAGGTGATCCGGATCGGCGAGCACGCCGCCGGCGACATCATCGGGCAGGAGGGCCAGATTCGCTCGCGGTGTCTGCGTGAGGCGCAGCGGCCACTGCGTGCCGAAGACGAACCGCCCCGCCCCGACCGTGCGGAACAGTTTCGCCAGATGGTCCTCCGGCGGCCCCCACACCCAAGAGAAGTCCCAGAACACGCGCTCCTGTTCTGCGGGCGTGAGGCCCCAGTGCACCTCTTCGATGAGGTCCCGCCCCGCAGCCGTCACCACGAGGCGTACCGCCGCCCCCGCCCGGGCCAGCGCCCGCACGGTGGCCGCGGAGAGGTCGCCCGCACGGTCCAGCGGATGCCGCTGGCGCACGTCTTCGAACCGCACCGTGAGCACCAGCGCGAGGCGGGACTCACCGCAGGCGACGGCAAACTCCTGGAGCCGTGCATCGTGCGGACCGAGATCCCAGAGCGGCGGGTACACACGCACCGCCGGCGCGCCGGCGTCCACGGCGGTGCGCACGGCCCGCTCCCACTCCGGCCAGTCGGGGCGGATGGTGGGCACGGGGCGCAGGACGGGGGTGTGCGGCGCCAGCGCCGTGTACAGTTCGGCGTTCCCCGGTGACGGATCGCGGTAGAATGCGCTCGGCAGGTGTCCCACCCACGCGCCGCTCAAGCCCTCGCGCTCCAGCACTCGCACGAGCACTGCCGGGTCGGGATGCGGGACGTAGCGGAACGGATAGGCCCCGACGAGGGCGTTCACGTCGATCACGCGCCCGCCCCTCCGGCCGCCGCGGCGGCCGGTTCGATCCGCGGGAAGGCTCCGGCGGGAAAGATCCGCATTGCGTTGCCATAGCGGATTCGGGCTCGGTCGCGTGCGGTCAGCCGGACCGCCTCGAAACCCAGCAGTTTGGCAAGGCCGGTTTCCATCGTGACGTCGCACCCCCAGACCAGCCGCTCCCCGCCGAGGCGGAGCAGCGCCTCGTCGAGCATGCCGCGATCGACGCCGCTGCCCGAGACATCGGCGAGAATGTTGGGCACCTCGGCGATGGCGCCGAAGGTGTGTCGGTAGTCCCCGCCGCCGCCGAGGTGGGCGAGGATGAACGACACCGCTGGGTGGCGCCGGGCCAGGACCGCCAGGTCGAGGCCGTCGGAGATTTCCTGGGACGGCCATTCGCGGGTGCGGTGCTGCCAGATGTGGTGCAGGATGGGCAGCCGGTGGCGTGCCGCCGCCTCGCACACGGGATCGAGCAGCGGATCGCTGGCCCGGCGGCTGGCGGCGAGCTTCACGCCGATCGCGCCGCGCGCCGCGCATCGCTCGATCTCGGCGAGCGCATGGGTGGTGTCGTTCGGATTCACGGTCACGTACATCCGCACGTGGCCGGGATGCGCGTCCATCAGCTTCAGCATCGCGTCGTTACCGGCGGTGACGTCGGCGGGCGACGGGAAGTAGGTAGGCGAGGAGTACCCGAAGCTGCCGAGGATCGATGCGACGTGATACCAGATGCCGATGCGTTCGCCGGCCCGGAAGCGGGCAGCGTTGACGGCCTCCCAGTCCGTGCGCCCACAGCCGGCATGCATGAAATGGGCATGCACGTCGACGAGCGGCTCGGGTCCGGCCAGCGGCGCCGCCGACGGCGCGGACGTCACCGGTCCTCGAGCATCTCGACGAAGGCGCGGCTGGCCGCCGCCTCGATGGCCCGGACGGCCTCGTCGTCGTGGGCGACGCTCGGGTAGTTGTACGCGCCACGCTTGAACAGCACGCCCTGCCCGGCCGCGCGTTGCAGGAATTCGGCCTCCACCGCCGGCTCGTCGAATCGGAGCAGCCACATCTGGTCGAGCCCTTCGACCGTCACCCCCTGCACCCCGCTCGCCTCCACTGCCGCAGCGACCGCACGGCGGACTTCGGCGCCGGTCGTCGCGATCGCCTCGCACACGTCCGCCTGGTCGTGCCAGTCGAGCACGGCGTTCGCCGCGGCCAGAGCGGCCGCTTCGCCGGCGAGCGTCGACGAGATCCACGTCTTCCGGGCGGCGTCCATGATGTCGCGGCGTCCACAGACCGCGGCGAGCGGAAATCCGTTCGCCATCGCCTTGCCGAAGGTCGCGAGATCGGGCGTCACGCCGGACAACTCCTGATACCCGGCCGGCGCCAGACGGAATCCCGTCTTCAACTCATCGAACACGAGGACAGCCCCATGCTGCGTGCACAGCTCGCGCGCACGCGCGATCCACGTGTCGCTCGGCATCCGTTCGATGACCGGCTCGAGGATCACGGCTGCCAGCCGGTCGCCGGCGGCGTTGACCGCCGTCTCCAGCGCCGCGACGTCGTCGAAGGGGACGCGGGTCACGTCGCGCCGCACGCCTTCGGGAACGCCCGGCCCCTCGCTCGCCCAGTCGTGCCAACCGAAATACCCCGACGCCACGACGGCGTCGCGGCCGGTGTACGCCCGGGCGAGGCGGACCGCCGCCGCCGCCGCCTCCGCACCGGTCTTCAGGAAGCGGACCTGCTCGGCACAGGGCACCAGACTGCAGAGGCGCTCGGCCACCACGACTTCGAGCGTGCTGTTGAGCCCGCAGACGTTGCCGCTGCCCACGGCATCCAGCACCGCCCGCGTGACGTTCGGCTCGGCATAGCCGAGGGCCACGGCGCCGAGCGCCATCGTGCAATCGATGTACGTCTCACCGTCAGCGTCCACCACGTGGCACCCCGAGGCCTGGATGAAGTGCGTGGGCGCGTCCGGAGCTTCTGTCCCGTACATCGCGCGAGGCTGCTTGCTGCCGGTGGAGGCACCGCCGGGAACGGCGTCGGCGGCGCGCTCGCCCCACGGTCGGTGGGGCGCATCTTCGGGAAGGTCACTCTCGTCTTCCGGCTCGGGCGTTTCGTCGGAAGCGTCCTCCGGCGGCCCGGCCGGGGCTTCCGTGTCGGCGGGATCGTCGCTGGCCCCGCGATCGAAGAGTCGTTTGAACACCATGGCGAGAAGAATGTGGGACGGGCGGCGGCCGTCAAGGGCGTCGCGAGCGGTCCAGGTAGTTGATGACCTCGAGCGCCATCGCGCGCACGAGGGAGAGCTCCCGCGCGTCGGGCGCGGCGCGGTAGACGAGGGAGCGCACGGTGCGCATGATGTGCTCCGACACCCGCGTCTTGAAGAATTCGATCGCGTCGAGCGCCCGCTCCACGTCGCCGAAGTACTGTTCGTACTGCGCCGGCGTGGGCGGTGGCGCGGCCTTGCGCGGCGGGGCGACCACCCGCGTGGCGTCGCGCGCGGCCAGGTGCAACTCGTAGAGCGCCACCATCACTGCCTGCGCCAGGTTGAGCGAGGCGTGCTCGGTGGTGGGAATCATCACGGCGGCGTGTACGCGGTCCAGAATCTCGTTGGGCAGGCCGCTGTCCTCGCGACCGAAGACGTAGGCCACGGGGCCGTCGCTTGCAGCGCCGAGGGCGGCGCCCGCCTCATCGCGCGGGTTGGTGACGGCCCACCGCGCTGCCCGGCGCCGCGCCGTGAATCCGACGATCCGCACGCACCCGGCCACCGCCTGGTCGAACTCGTCGAAGCGGACGATGCGGTCGATGAGGTCACGGGTGCCGTGGGCGATCCCCTCCAGGCGATCGGGCTCGTAGGCGACCCCGCGCACGAGATGGAGGGTCCCGACGCCCATGTTCTTCATGGCCCGCACGGCGGCGCCGATGTTCACCGGATCCTGCGGCTCGAAGAGCACGACCCGAAAACGATCCAGGAGCGAGTCGCTCACGTGACGATCGAGAACTGGAGCAGGCGGGCCGGGTCGTGCCGGTCGCCCCGGAGGTAGACGAATTCGCCGTCGGGCCCACTGAGGATGAGCTGGCCGCGCCGGCGCTCGCGATCGGGCCCGATTTCGTTGACGAGCACGTCGAGCGCCAACTCGCTCCCCACTTCGAGTGGTTGGCGTACCGCAACTTCGGCCCGCAACTCGTAGCCCTCCCGGGTGCGGCGCCACGCGGCGCGGGCGAGCTTCAGACTGCCCCACCCGTCGATGGGACGGGCCCGGACGGTGCCGGCCCGGCCCGCCGTCTCGGGCACCAGCACCCACGCACCGGCATCCTCCGCGGTGCGCACGTACAACTGCACACCGTCGCCGTTGATGTCCGGCGGCTCGTTGTCGTAGGGATTCACGGCGTCCGCTGGGACGAACCGCGGATCGGGCGTCGCCACCTGCACGTCGACGATCAGCCGCCTCGGGGCCACCGCCAGCGCGATGCGCGCCGCCGGCCGCCCTGCCTCCTCCCAACTGTCCTCGGAGCGACGATACGTGGGCTCGCCCAGGTGGTACACCGCGTACCGCATCCGCTCGTCCGGGGGGGCGTCCGACCACCAGGCGGCCTGCAGCTTCCCCGGCAGCAGCAGCAGCCCGTTGTATCCGGGCGCCCGCTCCTCGCTGGTGACCGCGGCGACCGCCGCGCCCGCGCCGGGATCCTCGCTCTGGATTTCGGCCGTGGGTTCCTCGATCACCTCGATCGTATCGTCCGGCGGCTCGACCCCGCGCAACGCCACCCGGCGGGTGTGCCCATTGGCGGTGATCTCGATGTTCCATCCTTCGTCTTCGGGGGTGTGCACGTGTTGTTCGCCGCTGCGCCGGCGGACGACGATCGACTCGCCGTCCCACTCCACCGATGCGACCTCGTCGGACCAGGCCCACACGGTCGCGATGCTACCGCCCGGCGCCGGCGCGGTCTCGATGAGGTGGAAGCGGCGCTGCTCCGACGGCGGCTGCCCCGGACCGCTGAGCGTGTACCACACGGTTCGCGGCCCGCACCATGTGAAGGCGCGGACGGTCGCCCCGTCCGGGCTCCGCGCCGTGAGCTGCACCTGCGCGTCCGCCGCCGCCTTGTACGCCCGCTCCGTGGACACGAACCGGCCGACGTCCTCTCCACCTGCGGCCGGCTCGAACCGGGCCCGTGTCGGCTTGATCGCGCCGCTCAGCTCGGCATCGCAGTGGATGGGGAGCGCGAGCACCGCGTCGTGCCCGGCCCGCCAACGCACCCGGTCGATGAAGTAGCCGGGCATGACGACGACGCTGCGTTGCGCGACCACGTCGGGCCAGAGGAAGGCGCCGGCGCATACCCAGGCCGCCTCGCCGTCGCCGTCGAACGCCTCGAGCATGCCGTCCACGCGCCACTGCGAGTGCCCGTCCACCATCGGCGCGTTGTGGGCCAGCGTGCTGCGATACCAGAACAGCGATGGATCGACGTAGGACCCGGTGCCCAGATCGTCCAGCCAGCGGTGGGCTCCCGTGGCGAAGAGGAGGTTGAGGCGGTCGGGATGCCCGTGCCCGCCGCCCGACTGGCCGTAATCCAGGGCGACGTACGTGCGCCCCTCGTCGCGCCGGAACACGGCGATCCCCTGTCCCCGGAGCAGGTCATCGGCCGGGAGGAGCGCGTCGCCGCCGGGTAGCGCGTCGCGCGCGAACAGCAGCGACTTCCATCCGAGGTCGGCGCGCGTGAGCCGGACGCCGGGGACGTTGCGCTCCACCTCCGCACTCGAGCTTGCGCGGCCGGTGTCGCCGGTCGCCGCTGCCTCGTCATACAGGCGGTGGAGCATCGCGGCGAGCACCGGATCGTCGCCGCGCGCGAGTCCCAGCTCGCACGCTTCGGCGAACCGCCACTGCCGGAGCGAGGTGGCGTACTGCGAGTCCTTGCGCGCGGGCAGCGTCAGATCCGGGAGCGCGGTGGCGAACGTCGCCGGAAATCCGCGCGCGAATCGCCCGCGCGCCTCGTCGGGCAGGTCGAATCCGGCGCGCGAAGCGAGGGTCACACCGTACCAGAGGCCGCGGTGCGCGAACTGGTGGTAGTTCTCCCCCTCGTACCAGGTGCCGTCGTCAAGGAGCCCGTCTTCCAGGTGCGCGAGCAACCCGAACGGTCCGAACACCAGCGGCTCGGCCTCGTCGAGATGGCCGAGCGCGAGCTGCCCGGCCAGGAGCGCCGCATTGTTCCAGACCTGCCGGTTGGACGGACCCTCGTTGTAGCTCCCGATCAGGGCGAGACTCGGTTCGATGATCCGCTCGCGCACGGCATCGAGCCCCTCGCGCCCGCCGATCTCCAGCAGGTCCAGCGCCACACACAGCTGCAGGAGCCAGATCGATTCGATGTACGTGCTGAAGAACGGCCGGCTGGGTCCCAGCACGTTGTCCCGGTTGGGATACTCGGGGTATGCCGTCGCGTACTGGTCGAGCAGGGCGGCGGCGAACTCGCCGTGGCGGGATTCGCCCCGCAGCGCGAACAGCGCCGCCGCGTGCGCCGCACGCTCGGCGAGCCAGAGCTGGTACGGATAGAGCCACCACCGATCGTGTAGCTCCCCACGATGCACGGTGCCGCAGCGCGGGCATCGGTGCTCGTGCGGCGACCAAGGATCGAAGACGAGGGCCGTGCCGTCGCGCTCGCAGGTGCCGCCGGCACGCGAGAGCAACGCCTTCCCACGCGGAACCGCGAGGCCGGCGGCGAGCGGGCGCTCGAGATCTGCGGCGAGCGAGTCGGCGAGCGGGGCCAGGGCGCCGTCGGCCAGCCGCCGGCGCTGCGCCAGGATCTCGGAGTCCAGAAGCAGGGGCATTACAGGGAATCTCTCGGGGACAGCTGCCATTGCGCCAGCGTCACCAGCTCCCCGCGCAGGTCCATCGTCACGTGGTGGAGCCGGCGGGTGGCGCCCTGCACGCCGCGGGCATGGTACAGCCAGACCACGGGCTCGAGGCGCCGCAGCTCCCGCTGCAGGTCGAGCCACGCCTGCCGCCGCCCGGTTTCGCTGCGGGCGGCACTGGCCCGGGCGAAGGCCGAGTCGAGGACCGGCCGATGGAAATCGGCGTAGTCCAGCGCGCTCCCCGCTTCACGGGAGGCGAACATCGCCCGCAGGTAGGCGAGGGAGAGATCGCCGGCCACGCCGGTCACCAGGGCGTCGAACCGCTTCGGCCGACCCCGGGCCTCGGTGAGAAACGCCCCCAGCTCCATCTGGCGGATGCTCATCGTGATGCCGAGCCGCGCGAGGTCGGCTTGCACGAGCTGCTCGAGCGTGTTGTCGCCGCTGCCGACCGTCAGCAGCTGGAACGTGAACGGCTTCCCGTCGCGCCGGCGGCGACCGTCGGGCCCGCGGATCCAGCCGGCGGCGGCGAGCAGGGAGTCCGCTCGCGAGGGGTCATAGACTGGAGGCGTCGTGTCGGCGTAGGGGACCTCCGGCGGCACCGGCCCCGCGGCGGGGATCCCGAACCCGTTCAGCGCCACGCGGACGATCTGCGTGCGGTCGATGCCCAGCGAGAGCGCCCGACGTACGCGGACGTCGTCGAACGGCGGCCGGTGCGTGTTCAGCACGATGCCCGTCTCGAACAGGACAGGGTACTCGATCAGGCGCAGGGTGGGATCGCGGCGCACCAGGCCGGCCATCGACGGTGAGATCCCGGCCACGTCCAGCTCGCCGCTGGCCAACCCTGCGAACTTCGTCGTCGCTTCGTCCACGACGGCGATCACGAGGCCGCGCAGCCGGGGCGGCCCCCCGAGGGCGGCGGGGAAGTCGTCGTTGCGCGCGAACACCCAGCGCTGGCCGGGCACGTGCTGGACGAACCGGAACGGGCCATTGCCGACCGGTGCATCGTTGAACGCTGCGCGGCGCATGTCGCGGCGCGGGACCTTTCCCAACAGGTGCTCCGGCAGGATGGGAAGCTCGCAGAAGATGAGCGGGAACGCCGGCTGGGAGCGGGTGAACCGCACGTCCACCGTCGAGTCGTCGACGGCAACGACCGTGTCGACGTCGGCGAGGTCGGAGGCCCTCGGATAGCCGGTGGCCGGATCGCGGGCAGCCAGGAGCGTGAACGCCACGTCCCGCGCCGTCGTGGGGCGACCGTCGTCCCACCGCAGACCCTGGACGAGGTGGAAGCGAAGCGTCGTCCGATTCCCGGTCCAGCTCCAGGCGCGGGCGAGGTACGGAACCGGCGTGAGCGCGGAGTCGTAGCGCGCGAGGGTCGTGAACAGCGCGTAGCGCTGCACCTGGAGCGACAGGGGATGGATGGTCACCAGCGGGTTGGCCGATTCCAGATCGGTGCCGGAGGCGTAGACCACGACGCCCGGCGCGCGCGGCGGGGCGCCGCAGGCGAGCATTCCCAGCGCGGCGACGATTGACGCGCGCCGAATCGCCGACATTATCAACCCGTGTCCGCCCTCCTCGTGGCGCGTCGCCTGCGCGACGCCGTGGTGCTGTACTGGCTGGTGGTGACGCTGACGTTCGTCCTCGTGCGGCTGGCGCCGGGCAATCCGGCCACCATGCTCGTCCCGCCGAACGCGTCGCCCGCCGCCGTCGCCCGGCTCCGGCACGAGTTCGGGCTCGACGCGTCGTACCCCGTGCAATATGCACGCTGGCTGGAAGACGTGCTCACCGGCAACCTGGGCGAGAGCTTCGCCACACACGAGCCCGTCACGCGGGTGATCGCGCGCACGGCGCCGATCTCCCTGGGGCTCGGCGCCGCGTCCCTGATCCTGACGTTCCTGATCGGCGTGCCGATCGGGCTGCTGCAGGGGGCGCGGCGCGGTACCGGCTGGGACCGGAGCCTGACCATTGCGACCACCACGGTGTTCGCGATGCCGTCGTTCTGGCTGGCGCTCGCCCTGGTCGCGGTGTTCACCTACGGCGCGAGCATGATGGGCTTCCCCGCATGGCTGCGGCTGCCGGCGTTCGGCGTACACACGCCGGGCGCGTACCTCACGGGGTGGGCGTCGCTGCGCGACGTGGTGCGGCACGCGGTGCTGCCGGTCTCGATTCTCGCCGCCATCGGGGCCGCCGGCATCGCGCGCTACACGCGGTCGAGCGTGGCCGACGTGTCGCGCCAGGATTTCGTGCGCACGGCGCGGGCCAAGGGCCTCCGTCCATCGCGGGTGTTTGGCCGGCACGTGCTGGCGAACGTCCTTCCGCCGCTGATCGTGCTGCTCGCCCTCTCGCTGCCGGGGCTGGTGGCCGGTTCGATCTTCGTCGAAGCGGTCTTCGCCTGGCCGGGAATGGGACAGGCGATGCTCAACGCCATCGCGGCCCGTGACTACCCCGTCGTGATGGCCTGCACGATGCTGTATGCCGGAGCGGTGATCGCGGCGAACCTGACCGCCGACCTCGTGCTGCCCCTCCTCGATCCCCGGCGGGCCGCGTCATGACGGCCGGCGTCGGCGCCGGGCGCCGCGACCGGATGGCGGTCTTCGCCGCATTTCTGCTGGCGGCGATGGCGGGGGCCGTCGTCGTCGTGCCGCTGTTCGCCCGGCGGAATCCGCTCGCCATCGGGAACGTACTGGCGCTCCGATACCTGCCGCCGCTGGCGCGGGATTCCACGGGTGCGCTGCACCTGCTCGGCACCGACCGGTTCGGCCGCGACCTGTTCGTGCGGATGATGCTCGCCGGCCGGATCTCGCTCGCGGTCGGCGTGGTGGGATCGGTGGCCGCGGCCGCACTCGGGACCGCCGTCGGCGCGATCGCCGCGTGGACGGGCGGCCTGGTGGATCGGGCGCTCATGGCCGCCACGGACGCGATGCTCGCGGTACCGCGGCTGGTGCTCCTGCTCGTCTGTGCGGCGCTGTGGCAGCCCGGGCTCGGCACCGTGGTGATCGTGCTGATCGCCACGGGTTGGATGGGAGTGGCACGGATGATCCGGGCCGAAGTGCTGGGCGTCCGCGCGCGTCCGTACATCGATGCGGCGGTCTCGCTCGGAGCGCGTAGCGGGCGGGTGCTGTGGCGCCACGCGGTGCCGAACGCGCTCGGTCCCGCCATCGTCGCCACCGCGCTGGGCGTCGGGAATGCGATCCTGCTCGAGAGCGGGTTGTCGTTCCTCGGACTCGGCGTGCAGCCACCGTCGCCGAGCTGGGGGAACATGATCGCGGGGGGGCGCGACGCGATCGTCACCGCGCCGTGGATCGCGCTCGCGCCGGGGATCGCGCTGATCGTGACGGTGCTCGCCTGCACGCTGCTCGGCGACTGGCTGCGGGACCGGCTGTCGGGGGAGGCCGCGGGACTGCTCGGCGATCGGGCGTAGGACGGCGCTACCGGGACTCCGGCGGTGGGTTGCCCGGCGCATGTGCGCGTGCCGACTGCCAGTTCAGGTGCGCCGTGGCATCATCGATCACGGCATCCGGGTACTGCATGAACCTAAGCAGCGCGATCGCGTTGCGCGTCGACGACGGCCCAGGCTGGAGGCGATAGTCGAATCGCAGGTCGTCATCGACGATCTGCTCGCGGAAGTGGTGGGCGGCGTACGCCTCGGCGAGCAGGTCGAGGACCTCGAGGTCGTGCGTTGCGACGACCACGATGTCGAGCCCTGCATCGAGATGACGGAGCACGGCGAACGCGGCGGCTACGCGCTCGGTGGTGTTGGTGCCCCGGAAGGTCTCGTCAAGCAGGAACAACCGCTGCCCGGGGCGATCCTTCGCCCGGATGAGCGCGAGCACCGATTCGACCTCGGCCAGGTAGTAGCTCCTGCCCTCGACGACGCTGTCGGCGCGACCGATCGACGTGCGGACCTCGAAGAACGGTGCGCAGTACGAGGCGGCACAGACGGTGGCAAGCGTCTGGGCCAGCACCGCATTCACGCCCAGCGTGCGCACGAACGTCGTCTTTCCGGCCATGTTCGATCCGCTGACCAGCACGCTCCGGCCGTCGACGATCAGCGAGTTGGGCACGGGCTCGAGCAAGAGAGGATGTACCATGTCACTTACCCGCAGCGCCTTTCGCGGCTCGGTGAACTCCGGCACGCACCAGCAATCGCGGGAGGCTCGCCAGGCTGCCAGCGCCTGGACGGCGTCGAGGAACCCGAGCGCCTCGAACATGGCGCGGAGGCGATCTCGGGAGGCACGCAGCGTGTCGACGGTGAACACGAAGGCATTCACGTCGAGCAGGAAGAGCAGATTGAGATACTCGTACAGGCTGGCCACCTCTTCGGGGACCTGCGTCGCTTCGAACATCAGCCACCGGGCGGCACGGCTGAGCGCGCGGGTCCGCGACGCGCCTTCGCGGAGCACCTCGCGTTGCGGTGCCAGTTCATCGACGCTGACGTCGGCGAGGCGCGCCGACGTGCCGAGGAACGCCGGCAGCTCATGCAGGGCGGGCACATAGCGCTTGAGGCCCGGCTTGTAGAGCACCTGCACGACGACGTTGCAGAACGCGACGCCCACCCACCACGCGCCGGCCACCGGCCATACCGGGACGAGCGCGAGACAGAACACGGCGGCGATCGTGAGCACGGGGAACACGGGCCAGAGCCGCGGCCGCTTCGGCAGCTCGGTGAAGAAGAGGTAGGCGAGGCCGGCACCGCGGGGATCCTGCAGCCGCCGCAGCGTTTCGCGGAGCCGCCTCGCCTCGAGGGGCTCGGCGGCGATTGCGCGTACCGCGCGGTCGAGACGCTCGAGCTGGGGGGCCGATCGCTGCGGCGTTCGCAGGAGGTGATACAGATACTGGCGGCCGGGCTCGCTGACCGTGAAATCGAGTCGGCAGAACACGTCGTCGAGATCCAGGTCGCGCCAAGTGCGCTCGTCCACCGTGCCGGCGGCCGCTTCAGCCGGCAGCAGTTCGTGATAGGCGGGCGCCGTCGCCAGATCGGGGACGCGCGCTTTCCGTTTGTCGCGTGCGTCCCGTTTCAGACGAATGGTGAGTTGTACGAGCGACCACAGGCGCGGCAAAGCGACGACGACGAGTCCCACCAAGAGCAGAATCGCGAAGCGCGCACCGGTCGACGTCGGCATGTCGGGAGGAGGTTCCGCCCCTCAGCGCACCAGAATCGTGACGACGGCGCGAGGGCCCGCCTCGAATTCCACGGCGTTGTCGCCGACGAGCATCTCCTCGCCGGGCGTCTCGTCCAGCCGCGAGAAGCTCGCGGCCGACAGGCCCTCGGGCACGACCCACCGCCCCCGCACCGGATGCTCGAGGAGGTTCACGCACCGGAGCACCACCCACTCGCCGTCCTCGCTCTCCTTGGCCGCGGAGAACGCGAGCCCCTGCCCCTGCAACTCGAGCCCGGGCATCTCCGGCGGGACGGTGATGAGCGAGCGCATCGTGGCCCCGGTGACGGGCAGCAGGACGTCGTCGGCGGTGCGCTCCACGAGATCGGCCACGGCGTCGCTGTGCGCGTCGTGCAGCAGGAACGCAAAGTTCGCCGCGAACCGGCCCGGGCACTGCGCCCCGGGGGTGTGGGCCGGCCAGCCGGCGTGGCCCGGACGCTCGGGGAGGTCGTTCCGCGACAGCTCGCCCACGGCACGCACCAGCGTCACGTGCAGACTCCCTTCGGCATCCGCCTCGTACTCCGCGAGTCCGTCGGAGAACAGCGTGGCCCCGCAGCGCTCATCGGTGAGCGTGACGTACCGGTGGAGCGGCGCGGTCGGCGGCGCGGCCTCCACCGCCGTCTCCTCCGGTGAGAGCATGAGGGGCCGCCGCTGGACCGGCCCGAAGGCCGCGTCGGCCCACTCCACGGGGTCGGCGACGTCGGTACGGATGCACAGGCGCAGCCGGTGGTCCACCGCCGCGTTGTCGCCGGCCACCGCGATACGGACGACGTTGGCGTCGGCATCGAGTGAGAGCGCGACGTGCACGGTGGCTACGTCGCCGCGCCGCACGGCGACCCGCCAGCTCGTCTCGACGGTGCCGCGCAGCGGGCCGCGGTGGAGCACCCGCACGCCCGCGAG
>JBJKRG010000046.1:0-3473 GCA_046704805.1 Gemmatimonadaceae bacterium | reverse complement strand
CCCCTCCGCTCTGGACGGCAGCCGCTGCCAGAGCGCTTCGGTGATGAACGGCACGATCGGGTGGAGCAAGCGCAGCGCCTGGTCGAACGCGTACACGAGCACGGCGCGCGCCACGTCGCCGTCGGCGCCGCCCGCCGACAGCCGTCCCTTGACCGCTTCCACGTACCAGTCCGCCAGCTCGCTCCACACGAAGCGCCGCGCCGTCTCGGCGTACTCGTTGAGGCGCATGCCCTGATACCGCTGGTCGTCGCGCCAGGCCACCGCGTCGGCGCCGGCGTGCGGGGTGGTGGGACGCAGCGGCCCCAGCGCCGCGTCGCACTCGGCGATCGCCGCGTCCAGACGCGCCAGGACCCACCGGTCGGCGCGGGTGAGTCCGTCGCGCGGCACGGCGGTGAGGTCCGGCACCGGCGCGTCGCCGACGTTGGTCAGCAGGAAGCGGCCGATGTTCCACAGCTTCGTGGCGAAGTTGCGCCCCGTGGCGAACGACTTCTCGAGGTCGTCCGGATCGAGGATCACGTCGGCGCCCAGCCCCATGCCCGAGACGAGCGTCCACCGCAGCGCGTCGGCGCCGTAGAGGCCGATCACGTCGAGCGGATCGATGCCGTTGCCGAGCGACTTCGACATCTTCACGTGGCGCGTGTCGCGCACGGTGCCGTGGAGCAGCACCGTATGGAAGGGGGTGCGTCCCATGAACTCGTAGCCGGCCATGATCATGCGTGCCACCCAGAAGAACAGGATTTCCGGCGCCGTCACCAGCACGTCGGTCGGGTAGAACGCCTTCAGGTCGGCGGCGCCGTCGTCGGGCCAGCCGAGCGTGGAGATCGGCCACAGCCACGACGAGAACCAGGTGTCGAGCACGTCCTCGTCCTGCCGCACCGGACACCCGCAGTTCGGGCATTCGGTGAGGTCCTCGCGGCTGGCGAAGGTGTTCGGCGGATCGCACTCGTCGCAGTACCAGACGGGCACGCGGTGCCCCCACCAGAGCTGCCGCGAGATGTTCCAGTCGCGGATGTTCTCGAGCCAGTTCACGTACACGGCTTCCCACCGTTCCGGCAGGATGCGGACGGCGCCGCTGCGCACGGCCTCGAGCGCCGGCTTCGCCAGCGGCTCCATCTTCACGAACCACTGGTCGGAGAGCCGCGGCTCCACGACCGTATGGCACCGGTAGCAGTGGCGCACGTTGTGGGTGTGCGTCTGCGTCTTCACGAGGGCGCCCGACTGCTTCAGGCGGCCGACGATCCGCTCGCGCGCCTCGAACCGGTCGAGTCCCTCCAGCCACGACGGCACGCGCCCGTCGGCGTCGGCCACTTCCTTCATATGAGCGGTCTCGTCGATCACCACCGGCATCGGCAGCTGGTGGCGCCGGCCGACCTCGAAGTCGTTGGCGTCGTGGGCCGGCGTGATCTTCACGACGCCGGTGCCGAACGCCGGATCGGCGTACTCGTCGGCGATCACGGGAATGTCGCGATCGACGATCGGCAGCCGCACCGACCGGCCGACGAGGTCGCGGTAGCGGTCGTCGGTGGGGTTCACGGCTACGGCCACGTCGCCCAGCATCGTCTCCGGCCGCGTCGTCGCCACGATCAGCGTGCGCGACGGGTCGCCCGAGACGGGGTAGGCCACGTGGTAGAGCGCGCCGGTCTCCTCCTCGAACTCCGCCTCCTCGTCGCTGAGCGAGGTGAGGCAGCGCGGGCACCAGTGGATCACGCGGTGGCCGCGGTAGATGAGTCCCCGGTCGAAGAGACGCACGAACGCCTCGCGCACGCCGCGCGACAGCTCGGGGCTGAACGTGTACGCCGTCCGCGACCAGTCGGCGGAGCAGCCGAGCGCCTTGAGCTGCTCGAGGATCGTGCCGCCGGTCTCGGCGACGAACGCTTCGGTGCGGCGGACGAACGCGTCCCGGCCCACGTCGAACCGCGTCTTCCCCTCGCCGGCGAGCTGCTTCTCGACCACGTTCTGCGTCGCGATCCCGGCGTGGTCGGTGCCCGGCACCCAGAGCGCCTCGGTGCCGGCCTGCATGCGCGCCCACCGGACGATCACGTCCTGGACGGTGTTGTTGAGGCCGTGTCCCACGTGCAGGACGGCGGTGACGTTCGGCGGTGGCATGACGAGCGTGTACGGCTCGAGGGAGCCGCCCAGCCGCGTCGAATCGGCGGCGGGGGCCGCGAACGCGCCGGCGTCGCGCCACCGGCGGTAGATCTCCGCTTCAGTGGCGGCGGGATCGTAGCGGTCGGGCAGTTCGGTGGTGGTCGGGCTGGCCATCGGATGCAGGTGCGGGAGTCGTCGCCGGAACCTCGAAAGCTAACGCTGGGCGGGAGGGGCATGAAGAGCCGCGCGCCCGCGTACGGCGCCGGCCGCTACGCGCGGCCGCCGCTCTTCACGCCGAGCCGGGTGACCACGTGGCGCACGCCGGGCACGCCGCCGGCGATCGTCGCCGCGTACTCCGCCTCGCTGTCCTCGTCCACCTGCCCGGTGAGCTCGATCGTCGCGTCCGGCCCCACGTCGATGTCGATGGGACGGCCGGCGAGGGTGGGGTCGTTCCGGAACGCCTCGAGCACCCGCTCGCCCAGCACGTCGTCGAGCTCCTCGTCCTCCCATTCGTCGACGATCTCGTCGTCCGGCTCGTCGGGAGCGACGTCGGATCCCGGCGCGTACCCGGGCTCCTCGTCGTCCACGGTGCCGCGAATCCGGGCCGCGATGCCCGACACGCCGCCGAACACCTGGGCGAGCACGAGCCCCACGGCCACGCCCGCGGCCGCACCCACGACGGCGCTGGCGATCTGTGATCCGACGGTCGAGTCGTCGGAGTCTGTGATGCGTATGGACATGGCGTGAACCCGTGGCGGAGGTACCAGAGGAACGATAACTTGCATGACGGCGTTCAGCGACTCTCCCGGCATCGGGATTTCCCCGGCACGACCATGCGCGTTACCGAATTCTACGAGCACCAGGAACCGGACGACGGGCCCACCGAGGTCCCGACGGCGCGGATCGTCATGTGGTGCGTCATCGGGCTGGCGATCCTGGGGGGCCTCGCGCTGTATTTCATGAACCAGCGCTTCATCACGCCGCTTCTCTGAATCCATATCGACAGATGATCGACCGGCCTTCGGACATGCTGACCCTGACGCTGCCCGACGGCGCGACTCGCGAGGTCGCGCGCGGCACGCTCCCCGGCGAGGTGGTGCGCTCGATCGGCGAGGGGCTCTTCAAAGCCGCGCTCGCCGTCGAGGTGAACGGCCGCGTGCAGGACCTCATGACGCCGCTCCGCGAGGGCGGCGCCTTCCGGGTGCTCACGGCCCGCGACGCCCCGGCCCTCGACGTGCTGCGGCA
This sequence comes from Gemmatimonadaceae bacterium, assembly GCA_046704805.1. Lineage (GTDB taxonomy): Bacteria > Gemmatimonadota > Gemmatimonadetes > Gemmatimonadales > Gemmatimonadaceae > JAGWRI01. The sequence goes on along the minus strand of JBJKRG010000046.1, from coordinate 140 downwards.
CTCCACCGCCCACCTGCTGGCCACGGCGGTGCGCCGCGTGCGGCCCGAGGCGAAGATCGGCTTCGGCCCCGCGATCGAGGACGGCTTCTACTACGACTTCGAGGTGGACCACCCGTTCACCCCCGAGGACCTGGCGCGGT
>JBJKRG010000045.1:0-4388 GCA_046704805.1 Gemmatimonadaceae bacterium | reverse complement strand
CTCATGGGCGATCGCCGTGCATGTCCGACGCACACGCCCGGTGGAGATGGGTGACACCTGGAGCTGCGGCTACGACGCAACGACGGCGCGCATGCAGTACACGGCCTCGTCGTTTGCGGCGCCCTTGTTGACCGCCTACCGCAGCGTGGCCGGCCTCCGGGTGCACCGCACGGTTGACGCTCTCGAAACGGAGGCGGCGGATCCGGTCCTCCAATTGGCGGTCCTGCCGGCGTGGCGCGGGGTGGAGCGCGTCGCCGCCACGGTTCGTCGCCGCCATGCGGCCCGGCCGTGGACGAGTGTCGTGTTCGTGCTCGCGGCGCTTCTGACGGCGCTTGCCTATCTGCTCGCCTGGGGACGACTTCCGTGACGGCCGCGGTCGATTGGCGTGCCCTGGCCGCCATGCTCCTTCTCCTCGCCGTGGCGCCGCTCGTCGCCGGCGTCGTCACGCGGAGCAAATCGGCGTTGGCCGGCCGCCGGGGGCCGCCGGTTCTTCAACTGTACTCGGACCTTGCCCGGCTCTTCCGCAAGCGCCCCGTCTACAGCCGCACGACCACGCCGGTGTTCCGCGCCGGTCCCGTCGTGAGCCTCGCGTCGCTGGTCGCCGCGGTGGCGCTCCTGCCGCTGGACGGCCGCGCGGCGCCCGTGCACTTCTCGGGCGATCTGGTGGCCTTCGCCGGCTTGCTGGCACTGGGCCGCTTCGCGCTGGTGCTCGCCGCGCTCGACACCGGTTCGAGTTTCGAAGGTATGGGCGCGAGCCGCGAAGTCACGTTCGCCGCCTTCGCCGAGCCGGTGCTGTTCCTCTGCTTCGTGGCCCTGGTGCTGGCCACCGGGCGTACGTCGCTCAGTGGGTTCCTGGGCAGCGCACTGGCGCTGGCATGGAAGCAGCATGCGGCGTCGCTCGTGCTCGTCGCGCTCGCACTTCTCGTCCTCCTGCTCACCGAGAATGGCCGCGTGCCAGTGGACGATCCGGCCACGCACCTCGAGCTCACGATGATTCACGAGGTCATGGTCCTCGACCACGGCGGGCCGGATCTCGCCCTGGTCCTGTATGCGGCCGCGCTGAAGCTCACCGCCTTCGCCGCCGTGGTCGTGCTGCTCGTGTTGCCACGCCCGAGCGTCGGAGTCCCGGCGGAGGCGGCGCTCCTCGCCGGCGGGCTGTTGGTCGTGGCCGCGACCGTCGCCGCGGTCGAGTCGTTCATGGCTCGTCTCCGCCTCGGCCGAATTCCGCAGTTCGTGGCGGGGGCGGGTGCCCTCGCCCTGTTCGGCGTCGTCCTGTTGCTGCGCTGACGATGCGGATCCCCGCCGATCTGCTGCTCGTGCTCGTGGTGCTGACTGACTTCGCCGTCCTCGGTACCTCCCGCCTTCGTACGTGCATCCATGCCACCGCCGTACAGGGGCTGCTGCTCGGACTACTCGCGATTGCCGTCGCGCCCGAACCGACGCTGCACACGGTCGTCCTGGCCGCCGGTACGATGGCGGTGAAGGCCGTGGGGCTGCCGCTGTTCCTCACGTGGGCGATCCGCGAAGCATCGGTTCGCCGCGACGTCGAGCCGCTCGTGGGCTACCTCGCCTCGCTCCTCATCGGCGCGATGGCGGTCGGGCTGGCGTTCGGCATCGCGGTCCGCCTTCCGGCTCCCCCCGTGCCCGAGCCGCTTCTCGTCCCGGTTGCGCTCAGCACGGTGATGATCGGCCTCTTCGTGCTCACCGCTCGGCGCAAGGCGCTCACGCAGGTTGTCGGGTACCTGATGCTGGAAGACGGCATCTACCTGTTCGGCCTCACCCAGACGGGCAGCGTTCCCTTCCTGCTGGAGCTGGGCGTCCTGCTCGACGTCTTTGCCGGCGTGTTCATCATGGGCATCGTCGTGTTCCACATCAACCGCGAATTCGACTCGCTCGACACGGCGCGGTTTTCCGAATCCGAGAACTGACCCGAACGATGCGGCTCTTGCTGCTCTGCTTGGTGCCTGCGCTCGCGGCGATCGCAACCGCCGTTGCCCGATCGCCACGGATCGAGCGCGGTCGGGTCGCGATGCTCGTCGGCGCCGCGGCCGCCCATCTCCTGTTGACCTGGTCGCTCTGGCGTATTCCCACCGCACCGACCTTCAATGGCTGGCTGGGCGTGGACCCTCTGGGCTTGCTGGTGCTCACGCTCGTCAGCGTGCTGTTCTTCGCCACGGCCGTGTACGCCGTGGGCTACCTGCGGCGCGCCACGCCGCGCGGCGGGCGGGTGTTCGTGGCCGGTCTCCTCGGCTTCCTGTCCGCCATGTCGGTCGTGGCACTCAGCCAACATCTTGCCCTGCTCTGGGTGGGCCTCGAGGCGACCACGTTTTCGGTAGCGCCACTCATCTACCATCGGCACGACCGGCGTTCGCTCGAGGCCGTGTGGAAGTACCTCCTCGTCTCATCGGTCGGAATCGCGCTCGCCCTGCTCGGGCTCTTCTTCTTGGCGACGGCACAGGACGGCGTGCCGGGCGCCCCCCTCATTCTCGGCGCGATGGTGGCCCACGCACACCAGCTCCAGTCCGCCTGGCTCCGGACGGCCTTTCTCTTTCTCGTGGTCGGGTTCGGCACGAAGATGGGGCTTGCGCCCATGCACACGTGGAAGCCCGACACGTACGGCGAGGCGCCGGCCCTGGTCGGCGCGCTCATGGCCGGTGCGTTGACGAGCTGCGCCTTTCTCGGCGTTGCGCGCGTCACGGAAATCGCCATGGCTGCGGGCCTCGCCCGCTTTGTCCAGCCGGTGCTCATCGGGTTCGGCCTCGTCTCGCTCACCACCGCCGCGGTCTTCATGATCGGGCAGGGTGATCTCAAGCGAATCCTCGCTTACTCCAGCGTGGAGAACATGGGCCTGCTCGCCCTCGGGCTCGGCCTCGGTGGCGTCGGGGCCTACGGGTCGGTGCTGCACATGCTGAACAACGGATTGGCCAAGGGATGGCTCTTCCTCGTGGCCGGCAATGTGGCGCTGGCAACGGGATCCGCGGCGGCATCGCGGGTCCGTGGACTCGTGCGCGCCGCCCCCGTGAGCGGGGTCCTGCTCGTGGCCGGATTCTTCGCGATCTGCGGCTCGCCCCCCTTCGGGCCGTTCCTCAGTGAGTTCACGATCATCCGCGGTGCCGTGAGTGCAGGCCATCCGTGGGTGGCCGGGACGACGCTGACGCTACTGCTCGTGATCTTCGTCGGCATGGCCGTTCCCGTCCTTCGCATGACGCTGGGGGAGCCCGAGGCAGCGGCCGCACCCGCGCCCGACGGGCTGTGGCTGTCCGTGAGTCCCGCCATCCTCGCGGCCGCCGTCCTCGGACTCGGGCTCTACATCCCGTCGTCGCTGCAGGCCGCGCTCGCCAGCGCGGCCTCGGCGCTCGGGGGTCGCGCGCCGTGAGTGGATTCGACGGCCTGGGACTCGGCAACCGGCGTGCGATACCCCTCGGCGCCGTGCCCACGGAGTCCGTGGAGTCCTTCGGCGCCACCGTGGTGGGCGCCGTGCGCGAGGGGTGGCGGATCGTCGCCATGTTCGGCATGCCGGAAGACGGTCTCCGGACTCGTCTTCTCACCGTGCTGGCTGACGACGCCGCCGGTATCCTCGGAGCGACCAGCACGATCGTCGGCGAGCGCTACCCGGCCATCACGGTCCATTGCCCGCAGGCCGAGCCGTTCGAGCGCGAGATCGCCGAACAGTGCGCCGTGTGCCCGGAGGGACATCCCTGGCTGAAGCCGCTGCGCCGCCATCTACCCGACCACCGACCCGAACGGCGCAACGGCGTCGTGCTCCGCCCGGATGCCTACGCGTTCCGGCGCATGTCGGGCGAAGAGATCCACGAGGTCGCCGTCGGCCCGGTTCACGCCGGCATCATCGAACCGGGACACTTTCGGTTCCAGGCGCACGGTGAGGAGGTGCTCTTCCTCGAGATCATGCTGGGCTATCAGCATCGCGGGGTCGAGCGCCTCCTCGAGACTGTGCCGCCGGAGCGTGCCATCCTGGTCGCCGAGTCGATCGCGGGCGACAGCGTGGTCGGCCACGTCGGTGCGTACTGCGGAGCGCTCGAGGCGGTGTCGCGCACGCGGAAGACGCCGCGGGCACAGGCCATTCTCGGCATCGCCCTGGAGCTCGAGCGGGTGGCGAATCACCTTGGCGATCTCGGCGCTATGGCGGGCGACATCGCGTACCAGCCGGTCGCGGCCGCGTTCGGCGCCATGCGCGGGGAGTGCCTCAACCTGCTGATGGCGATCAGCGGGAACCGATTCGGCCGTGGACTCGTGCGTCCGGGCGGCGTGGCGGCGGATGTATCGCCCGAGCTGGTCGCCGACCTCCGGGCCCGGCTGGAACGACTGCGCGACCGGGCCGAATCCGTTGCGCACATGCTCTTCGAGACGGCGTCGGTGCAGGCTCGACT
>JBJKRG010000044.1:0-10556 GCA_046704805.1 Gemmatimonadaceae bacterium | reverse complement strand
CGACACGTTCGAACGGCTGGCCATCTGCACCGGATACGAATTCGAGGGCGAGATGCACACCGAGTTCCCGGCCGACGTCGCGGCGCTGGCGGAGATCACCCCCCGCTACGAGTGGTTGGACGGATGGCAGGCTTCGACGGCCGACGCCCGCCGCCGGGAGGACCTGCCGGCGGCCGCGCAACGGTACCTCGACCGCCTGCAGGAATCGGTGGGTACGCCGGTCACGTTCGTGAGCGTGGGTTCGCGCCGCGACCAGATCATCGGCCTCGAATGAGGCCTTCCGGAGTGCATCATGACGCCTGAGCATATCGACGCCGACTTGCTCGTGATCGGCGGCGGCCCGTGCGGGCTGGCCGCGGCGATCTCGGCGGAGCGCGCCGGGCTCCGCTCCCTCGTCGTGGAAGGGAGCGTCGTGGCAAGCACGATCGCCCAGTACCCGACCTACGTCCGGTTCTTCTCGACGGCGGAGAAGCTGTCGTTGGGCGGGATGCCGTTCGTGGTGGCGAGCGAGAAGCCGAGCCGCCGCGACGCCCTGGCCTACTACCGGGCCGTGGTCCAGCATTTCGGTATTCGCGTCCGCCAATACGAACGCGCGCTCTCGATCAGCGGGCAGTTCGGGGACTTCACCGTGCGGACCAGGACGAGGGCCGGCGAGGACCGCATGATCCGGGCGGGGGCCGTGGTCGTGGCCACCGGCTACTTCGGCTCGCCCAACCGGCTGGGGGTGCCGGGCGAGGAGCTGCCGCATGTGGCCCACGTCTACCGGGAGGGGCATGAGGCGTTCCAGCAGGACGTCGTGGTGATCGGCGGGGGGAACTCGGCGGCCGAGGCGGCGCTGGACCTGTGGCGGTCGGGGGCCCGCGTGACCCTGGTGCACTTCGGCCCCACCTTCGACAAGCGCATCAAGCCCTGGGTGCTCCCGGACTTCATGAACCGGGTGAAGGAAGGGAGCATCGCGGCGCGCTGGAACGCGCGGGTGACGGCCATCGACGCGGACTCCGTGCACCTGCGCGAGACCGCCGGCGCCGCGAAGGATGGCGGTCGGGACGCCGTCGTGCCGGCGTCGCTGGTCTACGTGATGACCGGCTTCGCGCCCAATCTGACCCTGTTGCGGGAGGTGGGCGTGCCGGTCGATCCCGAGACCGGGGTCCCGGCCCACGACCCCGAAACGCTGGAAACCAGCGTGCCCGGCGTGTTCGTCGCGGGCGTCGTCGTGGCCGGGTTCGACGCGAACAAGGTCTTCATCGAGAACGGGCGCTACCATGGCGACCGGATCGTGGCCCGGCTGCGGGGGAAGCCGGCTCCTCCCGCGCCGAAGCTGAGTCCCGAGCTGGATTCGTGACGAATCGCGGATTCCTGGTTTAACTTGGAACACTGCTGTTTGCCGTGAGCAGTCTGCCGTTGAACCGGTGGACGGTGAACGGTCAACTGCCGACCGCCGGCTGCCTGCCGGGACCGGCCGCCATTTCCCCTCGATCGAACGACCGACATGCCCTCGAGTCCCTTCCCCGACGTCATGGAGAAACTCGTGTCGCTGTGCAAGCGGCGCGGCTTCATCTTCCAATCCTCCGAGATTTACGGTGGCACGGGATCCGTGTGGGACTACGGCCCGCTGGGCGTCGAGCTGAAGCGCAACATCAAGGACCGCTGGTGGCAGGCGATGGTGCGCTCGCGCGACGACATCGAAGGGCTCGATGCCGCGATCCTCATGCATCCCCGGGTGTGGGAGGCGAGCGGACACGTGGCCGGGTTCACCGATCCGCTGATCGACTGCCGCAACTGCAAGCGGCGGTTCCGGGCCGACGATCCCAAGATCAAGGGCACACCCGGCACGCCGGACGCCCAGTGCCCGTCGTGCGGCATGAAGGGCACACTGTCCGAGCCCAGGATGTTCAACCTGATGTTCAAGACGTTCATGGGGCCCGTCGAGGACAGCGCCTCGGTGGTCTACCTGCGTCCCGAGACTGCGCAGGGCATCTACGTCAACTTCCTGAACGTCCAGCAGTCCACGCGCCAGAAGGTTCCGTTCGGCATCGCCCAGATCGGCAAGGCGTTTCGCAACGAGATCACGCCGGGGAACTTCATCTTCCGGACCCGCGAATTCGAGCAGATGGAGATGCAGTTCTTCGTCGATCCGGACGGCGACCACATGCACTGGTTCGAGTACTGGAAGGCGCGGCGCATGGAATGGCACCGCACGCTCGGGCTCGCCGAGTCGCGGCTGCTGTTCCACCAGCACACGCCCGAAGAGCTGGCGCACTATGCGCGGGCCGCGTTCGACATCCAGTTCGATTTCGGCGGCAGCCTGGGGTTCCAGGAAATCGAGGGCGTGCACCACCGCGGCGACTTCGATCTCGGCCGCCACCAGGAGTACTCGGGCAAGAAGCTCGAGTACTTCGACCAGCCGAACAACCGCCGGTACATCCCGTTCGTGATCGAGACGTCCGTGGGGGCCGACCGCACGGCACTGGCCGTTCTCGTCAATGGGTACCGGGAGGAAGCGGTGGAGGGCGAGGCCGAAGGGCGCACCGTCCTCGGCCTCCACCCGTCGCTGGCCCCGGTGAAGGCGGGGGTGTTCCCGCTCGTGAAGAAGGACGGCATGCCGGAGTTCGCGCGGAAGCTCGCCGACGAGCTGCGGGCGGCGTTCCCCGTGTTCTACGACGAGTCGGGGGCCATCGGCCGGCGGTACCGGCGGCAGGACGAGGTCGGCACGCCCTTCTGCCTGACGGTGGACGGGCAGACGATGACCGACGGCACGGTGACGCTGCGCGACCGCGATACCCTGGCGCAGGAGCGCGTGGCCGCCGATCGCGTCGGGGCCGTGATCGCCGAGCGCATCTCCGCGTGACCGCGCGGTCGCTCGACGGCCTGCGCCGCCGGGGGCAGGCGTTCATGGAGGCGATCTCGCGCGAGATCTACCTCGCCCACTCGGGGCAGAAGGCCACGGCGGAGCTGCAGCCGCTCTACCGCGAATACGCGGACGTGATGAGCGACGAGTCGCTGGGCCTTGTGCTCGACGCGTTTCGTTCAGCTGCCCCGGGCAGCGAAGCACATCGGGGGCTGCGAGACCTTCTGGACTGGCAGGTGGAGTCGCAGGCGTCGCGTCAGCTCGCGGAGCTCGAGGAGCGGGAGATCGCGTGGGAGGGCCGGGCGATGATCACGCTGCCCGAGGGCGGGAAGGTGCCCTACCAGCGGGCGTCGATCGACATCGCGAACAGCACCGACCGGGCGGCGCGCCTGGCGCTCGACCGCGCCCGGGCCCGGTTGGTGGCCGCCGAGTTGGCGCCGATGCGACTGGAGCATTTCCAGCGCGAGCGCGACATCGTCGAGGGGCTCGGGCTCACCGACGGGTACAACGCCACCTTCGACCTGCTGGCCGGGTTCTCGCTGATGGAGCTGCGTGACCAGTGCGAGCGGTTCCTGCAGGACACGCGGCCCATCTGGGACGAGGTCTGTCCGGAATTCGTCAAGCGCGGGCTGGGGATCGCGCCGGGTGAGGCCACCCGCGCCGACGCTCTGGCCCTCATGCGCGCCCGCGAATTCGATTCCGCCTTCCCGTGGGAGCCGATGCAGGACCGCATCCTCGGCCAGGTCCGCGAGATGGGGCTGTCGCCCGATGCCGACGGCCGGGTGGTCTTCGACACGGGCGATCGCGAGGGCAAGCGCTCGCGCGCGTTCTGCTCGCCGGTGCGCGTGCCCGAGGAAGTCTATCTCGTCCTGCGTCCGCACGGGGGGCAGAACGACTGGAACACCTTTCTGCACGAGCTGGGCCATGCCCTCCATTTCGCGAACATGCGGCCCGACCTCCCGTTCGAGTATCGCTGGCTGGGCGACAATTCGGTGACCGAGGGCTACGCGATGCTCTTCGACCACCGGATGCACGATGAGCGCTGGCTCGGCCGGTACGCGTCCCTCGACCGCGCTCAGCTCCCGCGATTTCTGCGCGGCGTGGGGTTCGAGGAACTGCAGTTCCTGCGGCGCTACTGTGCGAAGCTCATCTACGAGACGCACCTGTACGGCGGCGATGTGCCGTGGAGTGCGCTCCCGGAGCTGTACGTGCAGCTGCTCACCGACGCGACGACGTTCCGCTACGACGTGGCCGACGCGTTCGTGGACGTCGATGCGCGCTACTACGCGGCCCGCTACCTGCGGGCCTGGCAGCTCCAGGCGCTGCTCAACGAGACGCTCACCGATCGATTCGACGAGGACTGGTGGCGGAATCCGAGAGCCGGTCCGTGGATCGCCGGCGAATTGTTCGGCCAGGGACAGCGGGAGCTGGCGGACGAGCAGGCAGCGCGTGTGGCCGGAAAGCCGCTCGGTTTCGCTCCGCTCGTTCGCAGCATCGGGCGGCTGCTGGGATAGCCAACGTCCGGCCGCGGTGGCCGGCGAGGAGAGTCGTATGTCGAGACCCATCGCGCTCATCACCGGCGCGTCGCGCGGCATCGGCCGCGCCATCGCGCTACGCCTGGCACCGGAGCACGACATCATCGCCGCCGCGCGGTCGGAGGCAGACCTCCGATCGCTGGCCGACGAGATCCGCGACGCCCGCGGGACGTGCAACACCGTCGCGGTGGACCTCACGGATTCCGAAGCGGTCGCCCGTGCCTTCACCGGGGTCGAGGTGGACGTCCTCGTCAACAACGCCGGCGTGGCGTTCATCAAGCCGCTGCTGGAGATGACGCCGGAGGAGTGGCACCGGCAGGTGGACCTCAACTTCAACGCGCTCTACCACGTGACGCGATGCGTGCTGCCGGGGATGATCGAACGTCACCGGGGGCACGTCGTGATCATCGGATCCATCGCCGGCCGCAGCACGTTCGCCGGGGGAACGGCGTACACCGGCACGAAGCACGCGGTGCTCGCATTTGCCGAATCCCTGCTGTTCGAAGTGCGGGACGAGGGGGTGAAGGTCACGGTGGTCAGTCCCGGCGGGGTGGCGACGAAGTTCGGCGACGGCGATCCGGCCGCGAAGGGCTGGGCACTCCGTCCCGAGGACGTCGCCGAGACGGTGGCGCACGTCCTGTCGACTCCCCCGAACGTGCTGGTCCACCGGGTGGAGGTCCGGGCGCTGTCGAAGAAGGTGTCGGAGGGTGGCGGGAGCCCGTAAACAACCGTACAAACATACGTCTGGACCGCCCCGCGCCCCGAGCCTACATTCGGGGCGTGAGCCGAGCCCCTGCGATCTCGGGAGAGACCCGCCTGCGGACGCCCGCCGAGGGCGTCGATTTCGGCCTGCGGGAGTTGATGGCGGTCCGGGAGATCGTGCACGCCTTTCTCACCGCCGACCGTCCGTCCGAGGTGTTCCAGTTCGCACTCGACCGGGTGAGCCCCGTGGTCGGCGCGACCTTCGCCTGTGTGTATCTCGTGGACGGCGCCTCGGAGCTGATGCGGCTGGCAGCGGCGCACAACTGGCCGGAGCGCTATTCGCAGTTCCTGGGCGAGATGCGGGTGCGGCTGGGATTCGGTCCGAGCGGCGAGGCGGCGAGCGAGCGCCGGGCCATCGAGGTGCCGGACATCTTCGCCGATCCGTCGCTCGAGGACTGGCAGGAAGTGGCCGCCGAGCTGGGGTTCCGCTCGCTCGCCGCGCTCCCGCTGCAGACCGGAGGCGGCGTGCTGGGGACGGTGACCTTCTACTTCGCCGCGGCGGGGGGGCTCAGCGCCGAAACCCGGAGTCTCCTGCGCATGGTGGCCGACCAGATGGCAGCCACGGCGCAGAAGGCCCGGCTCATCGATGACCTGCGCCGCGCCAACTCGGCACTCACCGACACGAACGCGGAGCTGGAGGGACAGTACACGGCGCTGCTCGAGGCGCGGCGGCTGCAGGACGAATTCCTGGACAACCTGTCCACGGAGCTGCGCGCGCCCCTGGCCGAGCTCGTCGGTTACATTTCCCGCATCCAGACGGGGGCGGCCGGGCCGCTGACCGAGGCGGAGAGCCGGGCGCTGCTGGAAGTGCGGAAATCGGGCGAGGTGCTGCTGGCCCGGATCGCCGACCTGCTGGAGATTTCGGAACTGAAGCGGGGAGGGGTGGAGCCGGCGGTGAGCGCGTTCGACCCGCGCGACCCGATGCGCGAGGCGCTGACGCTGACCGAGGGCCGGCGCGAGGGGGTGGAGCTGCAGAGCACCGAGCCCGACGCGGTGCCGACGATGGCCAGCGACCGCCGCCGCATCGTGCGGCTGCTGTCCGGGCTGATCGCGAACGCCTACGCGTTCACCGAGCAGGGGAGCGTGCACACGGCGGTGGAGGTGCACGACGATCGCGTGGTGTACCGGGTGGAGGACACGGGCATCGGGATCCCGGCGGAAGCGCAGCGCCACGTGTTCGAGGAGTTCCGGCGGGCCGACGATTCGACACCGCGGGAAGGACGCGCCGGAGCCGGCCTCGGGCTCGCGCTGGCGCGCCGGACGGCGCGACTCCTGGGCGGCGACATCGTCCTCGTGAGCGCGCCGGGTGAGGGCTCGACGTTCCGCGTCGAGCTCCCGTTGGTTTACGAAGGGCCCGCCGAACGGGCACCGGGGACGCGCACGACGCCTCCGGGGACGAGAACGACACCGGAATGACTGCCATGATCCCGTCACACGAGACGCTGCAGGAATACTTCACGACCGTGTCGCCCGACGACGTGATCGCGCGGGCGAAGCGGTTCTTCGCGACGCGGAATCCGCTGTACGCCGCCTTCACCGAGCGGGAGGGCCCGGGGTGGGCGAGCTTCCGCGGCCAGGGGGGCGAGGAAGTGGTCGTGGCCGCCCGGCCCGTGGACGGCGGGAGCCACGTCACGGGGTCCTCGTACTTGTTCACGATGCAGCTCACGCGCTTCTTCACGACGCTCCCGGCGCTCGACCGGCCGGCGGAGGTCGCATGAGCGCCGCACCCTTCGTGACCGAGCTGCGGGCGCGCCGGGGCACCATCCGCCTGGGCGCCGAGGGCGAGTCCTGCATCACGATCCGCGTCGAGATGCAGGCCGTGTGGGACGCCGTACGCATCGAGACGCCGCCCACCGAAACGGTGGAGGCGGTCAAGAAGCGCGCGCTCGACGCGCTGTACCCGCAGGCCCGGTACCATGAGGATTTCGTCATCAAACTGCACGGGTGGGAGATCCTCAACGAGCACGAGTCGCTGGCGTCGGCCGGAGTGAAGGACGGCTCGATCCTCCTGCTGATGCACCGGCGGCGCCGGCCGCTCCGCTAGCGCGGTCGGGGCCCCGCCGGGCACGACGCGGCGATGGCGGTCGCCTACCTCTCGCATTCCGACTGCGGGCGCCACGACACGGGATGGGGCCATCCCGAGCACGTGGGCCGGCTGCGGGCCATCCCGCGCGCCCTACGGGAGGATCCGGAGCTCTACCACGCGCTGGAGCATCTGGAGGGACGCCACGCAACGGTGGACGAGCTGGCGCTGGGGCACGACCGGGGCTACATCGACCGCGTGCGCGAGCTCGCGGCCGACGGCGGGGGGCGGTTCGACCAGGACACACCGGTGAGCGAGGGATCGTGGGACGCCGCCCGCGCGGCGGCCGGCTGCGTGCTGGACGGCGTCGACCTGGCGTTCGACGGACGCGCCCTGCGTGGCTTCGCCGCCGTGCGGCCACCGGGACACCATGCGCTCAGTGCCCGAGGCATGGGGTTCTGCCTGTTCGGCAACGTGGCGCTCGGGGCGCACTACGCACGGCAGCGCCATGGCGCCGGGCGCGTGCTGATCGTCGACTGGGACGTGCACCACGGCAACGGGACGCAGGCGCTGGTGCAGGAGACGCCCGACATCCGTTTCGTCTCGATGCACCAGTGGCCCTGGTATCCGGGCACGGGGGCGGCCGAGGACCGGGGGCCGCACGGATCGATCCGGAACGTGCCGATGGCGGCGGGGCTCGAGCCGCAGCAGTACGTGGACGCGTTCCTGGGGGCGGTGGACGAGGCGACGCGCGGCTTCACGCCGGACCTCGTGCTGGTGTCGGCGGGATTCGACTCGCTGGCCGGCGATCCGCTGGGGGGATTCACCCTCGAGGTGGAGCATGTGACGACGCTCACGCGGGAGATGGTGCAGCGCGCCGAGCACTGGTGCGGCGGACGCCTGGTCAGTGCGCTGGAGGGCGGCTACGCGCCGGAGCGCCTGGGAGCCGCCTGCGTGGCGCATCTGCGCGCGCTGCGCTGATGCAGGAGGAGCACGGCCATGCTAAGTTTTGACCTGATCCCCCATCCTCGACCCCGGCAACCGGTGAAGCGGAGCGCGTAGATGTTCTGCCCGGAGTGCGGCACCTGGAATCGAACGTCCGCCGATACCTGCACGCGCTGCAGCGCAGCGCTGCCGGACCTCGAGCACGCACCCACGGAAAAACCGAACGAGACCATCTCGGCGTTGCGCCAGGCCACGGGAAGCCGGTACCGCGTGATCCAGCGGCTGGGCGGCGGGGGCATGGCCGACGTGTTCCTGGCCGACCACGCACAGCTCGAACGCCCCGTGGTGATCAAGGTGCTGCATGCGCACTTGGCCAAGGACGGCGAGATGATGGAACGGTTCCGGCGCGAGGCCCAGGCGGCGGCGCGGCTGGTGCACCCGCACATCTGTCCGGTGATGGATGCAGGACAGCAGGGCACGACGGTGTACACGGTGATGCCGTATCTCCCGGGCGGCTCGCTCTCGGACCGGATCGCCAAGCGGAAGGTGGTGGACCCGGTGGAGGCCGCCACGGCGATCGCCCAGGTCGCGACGGCGCTCGACTACGCGCACCGTCGCGGCATCGTGCACCGGGACATCAAGCCCGACAACGTGCTGTTCGACGAGGACGGCAACGCGATCCTCACCGACTTCGGCATCGCGGAAGCGCGGCATCAGGGCCGGCTCACCGCGTCCGGCCGTGCCATGGGCACGCCGCACTACATGTCGCCCGAGCAGGCGATGGGGAAGCTCGTCGACGGGCGCAGCGACGTGTACGCCCTCGGCATCGTGCTTTACGAATCGGCCGTGGGATTCCCCCCGTTCGACGGGCCGGACGCGTTCTCGGTGGGCTACAAGCAGGTGCACGAACAACCGGTCGCTCCCGACCAGATCGACTCGCGGGTACCGGGGGCGTTCTCGGCGATCATCATGCAGTGTCTGAACAAGGCGCCGGCCGCCCGGTTCGCCCGGGCCAACGACCTGGCCGACGCCCTGATCGGCTTCATCGAGAGCATGCCCGGTCGCGACGGGGCGCTCCGTGCCGCCTGGGCGGCCCGTCACGCCGCGGAAGCGCCGCCGGCGTCATGAAGCTGTCCTACGAACGGGTGGTCGTGCACACCGCCAATCCGTTCGTCATCGCGCGCGGTGGCGCCAGCGAGTACACGCGGGTGCGCGTCCGGCTGACGGACGGCGACGGCGTGGAGGGCCTGGGCGAGGCCGCCCCCAGCGCGTTCTACGGAGAGACCGCCGACACGGTGGTGGCGGCGCTCGAGCAGCTGCGACCGCTCGTCGAGGGCGCCGATCCGTGGGGGCTGGAGGATCTCGAGCAGGCCCTGCGGCGGGCGCTGCGCGGGAACGCCGCGGCCCGGATGGCGCTGAGCGCCGCCGCCCACGACATCGTGGGCCGCCGGCTGGGCGTGCCGCTCTACCGCCTGTGGGGGCTCAATCCGTCGGCCGCTCCGCCGTCGAGCTTCACGATCGCGATCGCGCCCACCGAAGCGGAGCTGGTGCGGCGCGTGGAGCAGGCCGCCGCGTATCCGGTGCTCAAGGTGAAGCTCGGCACCGATCGCGACGACGAGATCGTGCGCGCCGTGCGCGGGGCGGCGCCGGAAAAGACGATCCGCATCGACGCCAACGCGGCATGGACCCCGAAGTACGCGGTCGCGATGATCGAGCGGCTGGCCCGCGCCGGAGTGGAGTTCGTGGAGCAGCCGCTGCCGCCCGAGGACGTGGAGGGGCTGCGGTTCGTGCGCGAGCACTCGGCGCTTCCGATCATTGCCGACGAGTCGTGCGTGACGTCGGCCGACATCCCGCGCCTGGTGGGCGCCGTGGACGGGATCAACATCAAGCTGGCCAAGTGCGGCGGGCTGCTGGAGGCACGACGCATGATCGCCGCGGCGCGTGCGCACGACATGCGGGTGATGATGGGCTGCATGATCGAAACGAGCCTGGGCATCACTGCGGCCGCCCATCTGGCGCCCCTGCTCGACTACGCCGATCTCGACGGGGCGGCGCTCCTCACCGACGACCCGCACGAGGGGGCCACGATCGCGGCCGGCCGCATCGCCATTCCCGACGCGCCGGGACTGGGCGTGCGCGTCCGGGGGCGGTGACCCGCAGGCCCACCGGGCAGGCTGCATGCTGATCTCCGTCGCGCTGCCCCTTCCGCTGTTCCGCGAGTTCCTCTACGCCGTGCCCGAGCGGCTCGCGGGGCGCGCCGCCGTGGGCTCGCGCGTGCTCGTGCCGGTGCGCGGACGCCGGACGATCGGCATCGTGGTCGGGGCCGCCGAGGCGCGGGAAGGCGTGGTGCCGAAGGAGATCCTTGACGCGCCCGACGAGACGCCGTCGGTGAGCGCCCACCTCCTGGCGTTGGGGCGCTGGATGTCCGACTACTACGCGGCGC
>JBJKRG010000043.1:0-8436 GCA_046704805.1 Gemmatimonadaceae bacterium | reverse complement strand
GTACGGGCGCGGTGCCTGTGATGCGAAGGGGATCGCCGCCGCCATGATGGCGGCGGCGGCGACCCTGGCCGAAGAGGGCGAGTCGCGTGTGGACCTGCTGTTCGTGGTCGGCGAGGAGAAGAACTCCGACGGCGCCCGGGCCGCCAACCACCTGCCGGCCACCAGCCGGTGGCTCATCAACGGCGAGCCCACGGAGAGCAAGCTTGCCAGCGGGGCGAAGGGCTCCCAGCGTGTCTTCATCCGAACGCGCGGACGCGCGGCGCACTCCGCCTACGCGCACCTCGGCGAGTCGGCGATCGAGCCGATGCTGGCGCTGCTTCCGACCATCCACGATCTCGCGTTCCCGTCCGACCCCGACCTCGGGCAGACGACGCTGAACATCGGAACGATCCACGGCGGCACCGAGGCCAACATCGTGCCGGCGCTCTGCGAGGCCGAGGTGATGTTCCGCCTCGTCAGCGACGTGGAGCCCCTGCGCGCCGAGCTCGAGCGGTGGGCCGACGGGCGGGCCGAGCTGGAGTGGGGATCCTACATCCCGCCCCAGCGGTTCCACACGCTTCCCGGCTTCGAGACCGCGCCCGTGGCCTACACCTCCGACATTCCGCTGCTCGACCGGTGGGGGACGCCGCTCCTCTTCGGGCCGGGCTCGATCACCGTGGCGCACACCCCCGACGAATACGTCGAGGTGGGCGAGCTCCGGGCCGCCGTCGACGCGTACGTACGGATGGCGCGGGCCCTGCTCAGTTCCTGACCTTCGGGCCATGCCGACACCCACCACTCCCAGACGCAGGGTCGCGATTCTCGGCGCCACCGGCGCCGTCGGGCAGGCGTTCGTTCGCCTGCTCGCCGTCCATCCCTGGTTCGAGATTGCCGCGGTCGCCGCGTCGGAACGCTCGGCCGGGAAGCCGTACGCCGAGGCGACCCGTTGGGTGGGGGACGACGCGATTCCGGCCGCCGTGGCCGGACTGCCGGTACAGCCCTGCGACCCGGCGGCCGTGGACGCGGAGATCGTGTTCTCGGCGCTCGACGCCGCCGCCGCCCGTGAGGTCGAGCCGGCGTTCGCCCGTGCGGGGCGGATCGTTCTCAGCAACGCCAAGAGCTACCGGATGGACCCGGATGTGCCGCTGGTCATCCCGGAAGTGAACCCGGAGCACCTGGACGTGATCGCGGCCCAGCGCGAGCGCCGCGGGTGGGACGGAGCGCTCGTGACCAATGGTAACTGCGC
Source organism: Gemmatimonadaceae bacterium (assembly GCA_046704805.1). GTDB lineage: Bacteria > Gemmatimonadota > Gemmatimonadetes > Gemmatimonadales > Gemmatimonadaceae > JAGWRI01. The sequence goes on along the minus strand of JBJKRG010000043.1, from coordinate 7,211 downwards.
GTCGATCCCGGCGGCGATGGCGCTGGCACCGCTGCACCGGCAGTTCGGCGTGCGCCGCGTGTTCATCGCGACCATGCAGGCGGTCTCCGGCGCCGGGTATCCCGGCGTGCCGAGCCTCGACATTCTGGGCAACGTGATCCCGTTCATCAACGACGAGGAGCCGAAGATCGAGAGCGAGATCAACAAGATGCTCGGCCACGTGAGCCACGGGGCGATCCGGCCGGCGCCGTTCGCGGTCACCGCGCACGCGAACCGCGTGCCGGTGGAGCACGGGCACACGGCGTGCCTGTCCATCGAGTTCGAGCGCAGCGCCGGCGCGGAAGAGGTGGCGACCGTGCTGCGGGAGTGGCGGGGGGCCGAAGAGGCCCGCGGCCTGCCGACGGCGCCGGAGCGGCCGATCGTGGTGCGCGAGGCGCCCGACCGCCCACAGCCGCGGCGCGACCGCATGGAGGGGCACGGCATGTCGCTCGTCGTCGGGCGTGTGCGGCCCGACCCCGTCTTCCACGTGAAGATGGTGGTGATGGCCCACAACATCATTCGGGGGGCCGCCGGCGCGTCGGTGCTGAATGCCGAGCTGATGGCCGGGCGCGGCCTGCTCGACCGGCCGTGATCGTCCTCAAGTTCGGGGGCACTTCGGTCACCGATGCGGCGGCCATCCGCCGTGCCGCGGCCATCGTCGCCTCGCGGCGCGACCGCACGCCGATCGTCGTCGTCTCTGCGTTGGGCGGCGCCACGAACCTCCTGCTCGAGATCGCCGAGCAGTCGGCTCGCGGCCAGCTGATCATTGCGCTGCGCACCGTCGAGGCGCTCCGCAAGCGGCACCTGGACGAGGCCGACGCCCTCCTCGGCGCCGGACGCGAGGCCAGCGACGTGACGAGCGAGATGGGCGCCATGTTCGACGAGTTGGCGAGTCTGGCCGGCGCGCTGTCGGTGCTGGGCGATCTCACGCCCCGCAGCCAGGACGCGATCGCGGCCATCGGCGAGCAGCTCTCGTCGCTGCTCTGCGCGGCGGCGTTCCGTCAGGCCGGGCTCCCGGCCGTGCACGTCGAAGCGCGGCAGGTGATGATCACCGACGACACGTTCACGAAGGCGGAGCCGGAGCCGGACGCGATCGCCGAGGCCGCACTGCGGATCGTGGCGCCGATCGCACGCGGGGGGGAGATCCCCGTGCTCGGCGGCTTCATCGGGTCGAGTGCCCGCACGGGCGTGACGACCACGCTGGGACGCGGCGGTGGGGACTACAGCGCGTCTCTGTTCGGCGCCGCGCTGCAGAGCGAGGCGATCGAGATCTGGACGGACGTCGACGGCATGCTGACCGCCGATCCGCGGGTGGTCCCGAAGGCCCGCCTCATCGAGCGCATCGGATTCGACGAGGCATCTGAACTGGCCTCGTTCGGCGCCAAGGTCCTGCACCCGAGCACGATCGCACCGGCCGTGCGACTGGGCATTCCGGTGTACGTGCTCAACTCGCGCAACCCCAAGTCGCCGGGGACGATGATCACGTTCGATGCGCCGCGCCGGCCCGTCACGGCGATCGCCGGCAAGAGCAACGTGACGCTGATCAAGGTGCGCTCGCCGCGGATGCTGCTCACCGAGGGCTTCCTGCGTGCGCTGTTCGACGTGTTCGAGCGGCACCGCACGTCCGTCGACGTGGTCGCCACGAGCGAGGTGTCGGTGTCGCTCACGGTCGACGACGCCTCGCATCTCGAGGCGCTCATCGTCGATCTCCGGACGCTGGGCGACGTGGCGATCGAGCGGAACCGCGGCATCGTCGCGGTGGTGGGGTCGGGGCTCAGCGACGGTGGCGCCTCGATGTCGCGGGCCCTCGAAGCCCTGGGCGACGTGCGCGTGTACATGCTCTCGCTCAGTGCCACGGGGATCAACCTGACGATCGTCGTCGACGACGAGCACGTCCAACCGGCCATGCAGCGGCTGCACGCGGCATTCTTCGGAGGAGGAGGGAAGCGATGAGACGCCTCGCGATCATCGGGATGGGCAAGATGGGCCACGCCGTGGAACAGCTGGCGCCCGCACAGGGGTTCGAGGTGGTGGCGCGCATCGATCGCGGAGGCGGCGACGCGCGTGAAGTGACGGCCGAAACGCTGAACGGCGCCGAGGTGGCGGTGGAGTTCACGACGCCCGAGGCGGCGCCGGACAACATCCGCACCTGTGCCGCGGCGCGGTGTCCGGTGGTCGTCGGCACGACCGGGTGGAGCGCCCGCCGCGCCGAAGTCGAAGCGTTCGTGCAGGAGGTCGGCGGCGCGCTGCTCGCGGCGCCCAACTTCTCGCTCGGGGTGGCCGCGTTCACGATGACGGTGGAAGCGGCCGCCGCGGCGATGCGGATGGCCCCCGGCTTCGACGTCCACCTCATCGAAACGCACCACGCGCAGAAGAAGGACGCGCCCTCCGGCACGGCCCTGGCCCTGGCGGCCGCGGCAGCGGCCAAGCTCGGGCGCGACGTGCCCATCACGAGTGTGCGCACGGGTGCCGTCCCGGGCGTGCACGAGCTCGTTTTCGATGCCCAGTTCGAGCAGATCCGGCTGGTCCACACGGCGCGCGACCGGCGGGTCTTCGCCGAAGGAGCGCTGCGCGCCGCGCAGTGGCTCGTCGGCCGGCGCGGCATCTTCACCCTCCGCGACGTTCTCACGCCCAACAGGGAGCAGGGGTCATGACCGCGACACGACTCTCCGGGTGCGGCACCGCACTCGTCACGCCGTTCACGGACGACGGCGGCATCGACGAGCGGGCGCTCCGCGATCTCGTCGAATGGCAGATCGCTGAGGGGATCCACTTTCTCGTGCCCTGCGGCTCAACGGGTGAGGCCGCCACGATGACGCCGGACGAGCACCAGCGGGTCGTGCGCATCGTGGTCGAACAGGTGAACGGTCGCGTGCCGGTGGTGGCCGGGGCCGCGTCCAACGACACGAAGAAGGCGATCGCGTTGTCGAAGGCGATGGAGGCGGCAGGCGCCACGCACCTGCTCCACGCCTCACCGATGTACAACAAGCCGCCCCAGCGCGGCATCATCGCCCACTTCGAGGCGATCGCGCGGGAAACGACGCTGCCCATCGTGATCTACAACGTGCCGGGACGGACCGGCAGCAACATCGAAGCGAAGACGACGCTGGCACTCGCCGCCAACGCCCGCATGGTGGCCGTGAAGGAGGCGTCGGGGAACCTCGCCCAGGTGACGGACATCCTGGCTGCGCGGCCGGCGTCGTTCAGTGTGCTGTCGGGCGACGACGAGCTCACGCTGGCGATGATGACGGCGGGGGCCGACGGCATCATCTCCGTGGTCTCGAATGCGGCGCCGAAATTGATGGCGCAGCTGGCCCAGCGGGCGCTTGACGGCGACCTCGTCGGCGCCCGCGAGCTGCACTTCCGCCTGCTCCCGTGGATGCGGGCGGCGTTCGTGGAGTCGAACCCGCTGCCGGCCAAGGCGGCGCTCGCGATGATGGGCCGGATCCGCAACGTGCTCCGGCTTCCCCTCGTGCCGCTCGATCCGGCGCGTGAGGAGCCGGTCCGCTCGGCGCTCCGGCACGCCGGAGTGCTCGGCTGATGGCATCGCTCGCCGAGCGCGTGGGGGGGCTGGCCGACACGCCGGCCGGGGAACCCCTCCCGGCGGAGGCGGCGGACGTGGTCCGCGAGCTCCTGCAGGCACTGGAAATCGGCGCCGTGCGCGCGGCGGAGCGCGATGCCGACGGCCGGTGGCGCGCCGTCGGGTGGGTCAAGCGCGGAATCCTGCTCGGGTTCCGTGCCGGCGCGATGGCGGACATGTCGATTCCTGCGGGCGGGTCCCCACGCTTCAGCTTCATCGACAAGAGCACCTTCCCGTCGCGGATCTTCGACGTGGCCGACGGAGTGCGGATCGTCCCCGGCGGGTCGACCATCCGCCGGGGCACGTACGTGGCCCCGGGCGTGGTGTGCATGCCGCCGATGTTCGTGAACGTGGGCGCGTGGGTCGGCAGCGGGACGATGATCGACTCGCACGCGCTGGTGGGCTCCTGCGCGCAGATCGGGGAGCGCGTACACCTGAGCGCCGCGGCCCAGATCGGCGGCGTGCTCGAGCCGGTGAACGCGAGTCCGGTGGTGATCGAGGACGACGTACTGGTCGGAGGGAGCTGTGGCGTGTACGAGGGCACGGTGGTGCGCGAGCGCGCGGTGCTGGCCGCCGGCGTGGTCCTCACACGGGGCACGCCTGTTTTCGACCTGGTGCGGGAGGAGACGTACCGCGGCAGCGGCGACGCGCCGCTCGAGATCCCGGCCGGGGCGGTGGTGGTGCCGGGCGCGCGCGCGGTATCGGCCGGGTGGGGCGCCGACCATGGCCTGTCGCTGCAGGCGCCCGTCATCGTGAAGTATCGCGACGAGAAGACGGATCTGGCGACGGCCCTCGAGGCATGGCTCCGGTGACGGACAGGGGACGCGACCACACATGAACGTCGGCGGAACGATCCGCGTGCCCGGCGACAAGTCGATCTCGCACCGGGCGCTCATCCTGGCCGCGCTGGGCTCCGGCGCGTCGACGGTCCGCGGCATCCTCGATTCGCACGATGTGCGCTCGACGGCGTCGGTGCTCCGTGCGCTCGGCGTCGACGTGCCGTCACTGGCCGGTACGCTCACCGTCCAGGGCGTCGGGTTGTCGGGGCTCCACGCCCCGGGCCGCGACCTCGATTGCGGGAACAGCGGCACCACCACGCGCCTCCTGGCCGGGGTCGTGGCGGCCTGCCCGTTCACCTCGCGGTTCGTCGGCGACCAGAGTCTCAGCCGGCGCCCGATGCGCCGCGTCATCCGCCCCCTGGAGGCCATGGGCGCCCGCTTCCACTGCGAGCGCGGCGACGGACTGCCGATGGTCGTCTACGGCGCGCCGCTGAAGTCGGTGGAATGGAACACCGAGGTGGCGAGCGCGCAGGTGAAGAGCGCGATCCTGCTGGCGGCCCTCGTCGGCGGCGTCCCGGCCGCGGTCAGCGAGCCGTTCCTGTCGCGGGATCATACCGAGCGGATGCTCGCCGCGCGCGGCGTGCCGATCAGGACGCGTGCTGGCGCCATCGAGCTCGAGCCCGTGGGCACGCTCCCCGCACTCGACACCGACGTCCCGGCCGATCCGTCGTCGGCGGCGTTCTTCGCCGCCCTGGCGGCGATGTCGCACGGCGGCGAGCTGCTGCTGCAGGATGTGTGCGTGAATCCCACCCGCACCGGGTTCCTGCAGGTGCTGCGGCGCATGGGCGCGCACGTCGAGGTGCTGGAGGAAGTCGTCCGCGGCGGGGAGCCGGTAGGCACGCTCCGGGTGAGCGCGGGCCCTCTGCACGGCACGGACATCGCCGGCGATGAGGTGCCGAGCATGGTCGACGAGATCTCGCTGGCGGCGTGCGTCGCCGCGCGCGCGGAAGGAACTACCCGCATCACCGGCGCCCAGGAGCTCCGGGTGAAGGAGAGCGACCGCATCTCGACCGTGGTGGGGAACCTCCGCGCGTTGGGCGTCGAGGCCGAGGAGCTGCCGGACGGGATGGTCGTGCACGGCGGGCGGCGGCCGCTGCGGGGCAGCATCGTCACCCACGGCGACCACCGGATCGCCATGGCCTTCGGGCTGCTGGGCGCCACCGACGGGGCGGCGGTCGAGATCGACGATCGCGCCTGCGTGGAGGTGTCGTTCCCGGGGTTCTGGGATCTGCTGGCCCGGGCGGTGGCCGCATGACCCGACGCCCGCTGGTGATCGCGATCGACGGGCCGGCGGCGTCCGGCAAGTCGTCGACCGCCCAGTGGGTGGCCGAGCGGTTGGGCCTCCGTCACGTGGATTCCGGATCCCTGTATCGGGCGCTCACGGCGACGGCGCTCGCGGATCGACATGGCCCCGGGGGTTGGACGGAAGGGGAGGTGCTGCGCCACGCGCCGCGAATCACGCTGGCACCGGCCGACCGCTCGTTCACCCCGCTCATCGACGGCAAGCCGGCGGGAGCGGAGATCCGGTCGCCGGAGGTGACGAGGCAGGTGTCGGTCGTGGCGGCCATGCCCGGCGTGCGCGCCTGGGTGAACGGAGTCGTGCGTCGTGCGGCGGCCGCGCACGACGTGGTGGTGGACGGGCGCGACATGGGAACGGCGGTCTTTCCCGAAGCTCCGTTGAAGGTCTTCCTGGTCGCGGATCCCTGGGAGCGGGCACGACGGCGCCTCGTGCAGCGACTCGAGCGGGCCCCGTCCGACGAGGAGATTGCCGAGGAAACGGACCGCCTGGTGCGCCGGGACGCCCAGGACGCGACACAAACGGTGGCGGCTCGTGATGCGGTCGTGTTGGACACCACGTATCTGACGCAGGAGGAACAGGTGGAGCGGATTGTCGCGCTGGCGCGGGCCGTAAATCAGCGCGGCGAAATCACTTCCGGCGGTTGACGTCACCTTTCGTACAAGCTAGCTTTCAAGGTTCGCCACGCATGGTTCGCGAGGACGGTGCGCGGTGGTCGTTGGTCGTCACCTTCAACCTCGCCGCGGCGAGCCATCCATCCGCGGAAGCCAGGAGATTCTGTTTCCCCTATGACCGAGCTCGACAACAACACCACAACCGGCAACGCCGCCACGCTGCGTCAGAAGCGCGATGCCCAGAAGTCGCAGCTGCGCCCGCTTGCCAACCGCCGTCCCGAACTCTACGACGAAGACGAGTATTCATCCGCCGACTACGAGCGGATGATGGAGCTGTACAACGGCACTCTCGCCTCCATCGAGGAGGGGGAGATCGTCAAGAGCAAAGTGCTCGAGATCCGCGACAACCTCGTGGTGCTCGACATCGGCTTCAAGTCCGAAGGCAGCGTGCCGCTGGAGGAATTCAAGGACCACCCGGACCTCAAGGCGGGCGACGAGGTCGAGGTCCTGCTCGAACACCTCGAGGACCAGGAAGGGTCGGTCGTCCTGTCGAAGAAGAAGGCGGACTTCATGCGCGTGTGGGAGCGCATCCGCGTCGCCTACGAGACCGACCAGCCCGTGGAAGGCACGCTGATCAAGAAGATCAAGGGCGGGGTCGTGGTCGACCTCATGGGCGTCGATGCCTTCCTCCCGGGGTCGCAGATCGCGCTCCGGCGCGTCCCGAACATCGACGAGCTGCTCGGCCAGAAATTCGAGTTCAAGATCATCAAGCTCAACAAGCGCCGCCGCAACATCGTCGTGTCGCGCCGCGTCATTCTGGAGACCGAGCGCGCCGGCAAGCGCGAGAAGCTCATGAAGGAGCT
>JBJKRG010000042.1:0-10619 GCA_046704805.1 Gemmatimonadaceae bacterium | reverse complement strand
ATCTCAATCGCGTGCACGAGCTGCTGGGGGCCGCGACGGCGGCGCCTGCAACGCCGGCCGCAGCGGCGGAGCCGGTGGCCCCGCCGCCCGCGGCGGTCGCCGAGGAGCCGGATCCGGAGCCCACCATTCTCCTCCGCGAGACACCGCCGTCCGCGCCGGCCCACGAGACGCCGGAGCAGGCGAAGTTCGACGAGATGGCCTTCCTCAAGTCCGTGGTCTCTCCGCTCGGGTCCTCACCGGTCGAATCGGCATCCGAGCAGAAGCCCAAGGGGGACGACGGGCTCGGTGTGATCCACGACCAGTCGGACACGCTCGCCGAGTCGCTCGTCTCGCGAGCCAGACGGTCGTCGCAGGAGCGCGCCTTCATTCGCGATGACGCGAACGATCCCGCCGCGAGCCTGATGGGCAACGCACTGGACCCGAACCGCCGCGAGGATCCTCCCTACGCCGCCAACGTCACGGGCAACAACCCGATCGTGCTGCGTCCCTCGGGGGCCGTGGAGCAGCCCAAGACGCTGAAGTGCGCCGAATGTGGGGCGATGAACTATCCCACGGAGTGGTACTGCGAGCGCTGTGGGGCGGAGCTGGCCTCGCTCTGACCCGCGTACCGGCCGTCGGCGTCGGCCGGGGCTCCGGAATCACGAAGGGCCGCGACGTCGTCGCGGCCCTTGCAGTATCGGAGCAGCGCGCCCGTCAGGCGCTGCGCGCGATCTGGCGCTTGTGCCGGGCGGCGGCGTTGCGGTGCAGCAACCCCTTGCGCGCGGCGCGATCGGCCAGACTGACGGCCGCCGCCTTGTCGGCTGCGGTCGCGCCCGGGGCCTTGGCCTTCTTGAGCGCCGTCCGCAGGGCGGCACGCTGGGCGCGGTTGCGGACCGTGGCCGCACGGGACTTGCGCATATGCTTCTTCGCGGAAGCGATTTTCGGCACGAAATTCTCCAGTGATATCCGATCGGTTCGCGCGGTCGCGCGAAGGGAGGAAGCTAGGCGGGGTGGGGTGGTGTGTCAAGCCATCGTGAAGGCGCGGATGTTGTGACGCCACAGCACTTTGACACCCTTCGGCGGCACCGCTAGCTTACGCCGTGGTCGACGCCCCAGCCGCCCACTCGCCACGCGCCTTCACCCCTGCCGTTGCATACACTTCAGACCATTCTGCTCGTTGCGCCGATCCTGCTGTTCTCGATGATCGCGCACGAATACGCGCATGGGTACGCGGCCCTGCACCAGGGCGATCCGACGGCGCGGGATCTGGGCCGGCTGACGTGGAACCCGATCCGGCACATCGATCCGTTCATGACGATCCTGCTGCCGCTGCTCATCGGGATCACCTCGCACTGGCGCATCGTGCTCGGTGGGGCAAAGCCGGTCCCGGTGAATCCCCGCAACTACCGCAACTTCAGGCGGGGTGACATCATCGTTTCGCTGGCCGGCGTGACCGCGAACCTCGCCATCGCGGTGGCCTGTGTGGTCGTCATCCCGATTCTCGGCATCATCGGGCGGGCGCTGCCGGCCCTCCAGGGCACGCTGGGCGTCCTGCAGGCGATGATGATCTTCGGCGTCTGGATCAACCTGCTGCTGCTCGCCTTCAATCTCATTCCGATTCCCCCGCTCGACGGCTCGCACGTGGTGACGCACCTGCTGCCGGCCGCTTGGGCCGTCCGCTATCAGGCCCTCGGGCGGTACGGCATCGTGATCCTGGTGGTGCTCCTGTGGTTCGGCGGCGCATTCTTCACGGCGTGGCTCCAGCCGGTCATCCATGCCGCGAGCTTCCTCCTCGGCCTCGTGGGGCCCTTCGTCGTGCCGGGCGTACAGCGATGGATGCCGCAGTGACGAGCGCCCAGCTGGTGCTCGATTCGCCGCCGGAGGAGGCGGCGTTCGTCGTCGATCTGAAGACGTTCTCGGGGCCCCTCGACCTGCTGCTCTCGCTCATTCGCGAGGAGCAAGTGGACATCTACGACATCCCGATCGCCCGTATTGCCGAGCAGTTCCTGCAGCGCATCCGCACGCTCGGACTCAACGACGCGGCCGACTACCTGGAGATGGCGGCGCGGCTGCTGCGCATCAAGGCGCAGATGCTGCTCCCGCGGGGCGACGCCGAGGCGTGGGAGGATCCACGCGCAGAACTCGTGCGGCGACTCCTCGAGTACCAGCAGATGCGTGAGGTGGTCGATGTGCTCGAACGTCTGGGCGACGAGCGGCGGAATCAATTTGCGCGGGCGTTCGTGCCGCCCGATGCCCCGCCGCCGCCGGCGCCGTTAGCCCTGTCGCTCGGCGAGCTGTTGGCGGCGGTGGACCGGGTGCTGCGTGCCGCGCGCCGCCCGGTCGTCCACGACGTGGTCTCGCGCCCGCTCGACGTGCCGGGGGTCGTCGCGATCATCCGGGATCTGCTGCAACTCCGGGCGCGCGTCCTCTGGACCGAGATCGTCAACCGGAACGCCGAGCCGTCGTTCGTCCTTTCGGCGCTGCTCGGCCTGCTCGAGTTGGCCCGTACCGGAGAGTTGCGGGTTCGCCAACCCAGGCCCTTTGCGAACGTGGAGATCGAGCGTGACACCGCTGGCGAAGCTGCTTGAAGCGGCGCTGTTCGCCAGCCCACGCCCGATCGCCCTTCCGGATCTGGCGGCCCTCGATCCCGAGGCCCCCCTCGCCGCGGTCACCGCAGCGCTCGACGAGCTTCGGGAGCACTATGACGTGGAGGGCCACGGGGTGGAACTGGCCGAGCTGGGGGGCGGGTGGCAGATCCTGACGCGCGCCGAGTATACCGAGGCGATCGAGCGTGCGCAGCTCGCCGCCCGGCCGCAGCGGCTGTCGCCCGCCGCGTTGGAGACGCTGGCGATCGTGGCGTACCGGCAGCCCATCGGCCGCGCCGACATCGAGGAGATCCGCGGCGTGAACGTGGGCAGCGTGCTCCGTTCGTTGCACGAGCGCGGGCTCGTGGACGTGGTGGGCCGGGGGGAGGGCCTTGGCCGTCCGTTGCTGTACGGCACCACCCCGCTGTTCCTCGAGCACTTCGCGCTGCGACATCTCCAGGAGCTGCCGCGGGCGGACGAACTCGCCGTCGCCCTGCGGGCCGAGCCGGCGCCGGCGGAATGAGCGGGGCGATGCGCATCCAGCGTGCCCTCGCGCGCGCGGGTGTGGCATCGCGACGCCGGGCCGAGCAGTTGATCACCGCCGGCCGGGTGACGGTGAACGGCGTCGTGGCACGCATCGGCCAGAGTGTCGAGGTCGAGACCGACCGGATCCTCGTCGATGGACGCCCCGTCGCGGCGCCCGCCGAACGCGTGTGGCTGCTGCTGCACAAGCCGGCCGGCGTGATGACCACGCGGTCGGACCCCGCCGGGCGCCGGACCGTGTTCGACCTCGTGCCCGCCGTGCCGGGGTTGGTCTACGTGGGGCGGCTCGACTATCAGACGGAGGGGGTGTTGCTCCTCACGACCGACGGAGCCGCGGCGCATGCCCTCGCCCACCCGAGTCGCGGGCTCGAGCGCACGTACGTCGCCACCGTTCGCGGCGAGGCGGCGGAAGCGGCTCGGGTGGCCCGCCGGGGGGTCCTCCTCGAGGACGGCATCGTGCGTCCCCGCCGCGTGACCGCCCGGCGCATCGACGGCGACCGCTGGGAATTCGAGGTTACCATCACCGAAGGCCGGAAACGCGAGGTCCGGCGACTGTGCCGCGCCCTCGGCCTCCGCGTCGAACGACTCGTGCGCACCCGGTTCGGTCCGGTCGCCCTCGGGGGCCTCCCGCAGGGCGCGGTGCGCGCGCTGACGCCCGGGGAGATCGCCGCCATCGATGCCGCCGCCCCCACCGGCTGATCGCCCAGAACCGCCACCCACCCGCGGGGTATTGTTCAGGATGTCCTCATCGCCTACGTCAACTCTCGCCGGAGCCGTCGTGGAACCACAGCAGACCTCTACCGCGGATTCGCGCCTCGTGCACGATGTCACCGAGCAGGTCGCCCGGCGCGTGGTCGGCCAGGAGTACATGGTCGAGCGCCTGCTCATCAGCCTGCTCACCGGCGGCCACGTCCTGCTCGAGGGCGTCCCTGGGCTCGCCAAGACGCTGACGGTGCGCACGCTTGCCGAAGCGATCGACACGACGTTCCAGCGCATCCAGTTCACGCCCGATCTGCTTCCCGCGGACGTGCTCGGCACCCAGGTCTACGAGCAGGGGTCCGGGAAGTTCGTCGTCAAGAAGGGGCCGATCTTCGCCAACATCATTCTGGCCGACGAGATCAACCGGGCACCGGCCAAGGTGCAGGCGGCGTTGCTCGAGGCGATGCAGGAGAAACAGGTCACCATCGGGGGCACGACGTACACGCTCGACGAGCCGTTCCTCGTCCTCGCCACCCAGAACCCCATCGAGCAGGTAGGGACCTACCCGTTGCCCGAGGCCCAGGTGGACCGCTTCATGCTCAAGCTGCACGTCGGCTATCCGAGCCGCGACGAGGAGAAGGAGATCATGCGGCGCATGGCGAGCGGAAAACCCATCGCCGTCGAGCACGTCGCCACACCGACGGCCATCCTCGAAGCGCGGCGTCGCATCGCGGAGTTGTACATGGACGACCGCATCGTCGACTACATCGTCGACATCGTGCATGCCACGCGGGAGCCGGCGTCGGCCGGATTGAGTGACCTGGTGCCGCTGATCGAATTCGGGGCCAGTCCCCGGGCGACGATCTCGCTGGCCCAGGCGTCGCGGGCCCACGCCTTCCTGCGGGGGCGCGCCTTCGTCACGCCCGACGACGTCAAGGCGATCGGTCCGGACGTGCTCCGCCATCGGGTGCTCACCACCTACGAAGCCGAGGCTGAGGAAGTCACGTCGGACGACATCGTGAGCCGCGTCCTCGCCAAGATCGAGAGCCCGTGAGCACCGTCGCCACCGCACGTACCGCGCTGGTCCCGCCGGACGTCCTCCGCCAGGTCCGGCTCATCGAGCTGCGCACGCGCGGGCTGGTCAACTCGCTGTTCGCCGGGGAGTACCGCTCCGTGTTCAAGGGGCAGGGCATGGAATTCTCCGAGGTCCGCGAGTACCAGGCGGGCGACGAGGTGCGGAACATCGACTGGAACGTGACGGCCCGCATGCGGCGCCCGTACGTGAAGCGCTACATCGAGGAGCGCGAGCTCAACGTCGTGCTTGCGGTCGACATGTCGGGCTCCGAATGGTTCGGCACCCGGCGCCGCTTCAAGTGCGAGGTGGCGTCCGAGCTCGCCGCGGTGCTGGCGATGTCGGCCATCCGCAACAACGATCGCGTGGGCACCCTCTTCTTCACCGATCGTGTGGAGCACGTCGTGCCGCCGCGGAAGGGGAGGCGCCACGCGTTGCGGCTGCTGCGCGATCTCCTCGTGTTCCGCCCGGCGGGCACCGGCACGGACCTCGCGGGCGCGCTCGACTACGTGGCCCGGATGCTCACGCACACGGCGATCATCTTCGTGGTCTCCGACTTTCTCGGCGCCGACGTCGAGCGGCCGCTGAAGCGGCTCGCGCAGCGGCACGACGTGGTGGCCGTCACGGTCGAGGATCCGGCCGAGGTGTCACTGCCGGACGTCGGCCTGGCACGACTGGTGGATCCCGAAACGGGGGAGACGGTGGACGTCGACACCGGCGACCCCGCCGTGCGGGCCGCCTACGACCTGCAGGTCCGCGAAGAGCGGGAACAGCGGCGACACCTGCTGCGCCGGCTCGCCATCGACGAGGTCGCCATCCGCACGGAGGCGCCGATCATCGAGCCGCTCCTGCGGTTCTTCCGGGCCCGCGAGACGCGGGCGATGCGGCGGTGAGCGTGCGGCGCCTCGTCCTGCTGCTCCTCGGCATCGCCGCGGCGGTGCCGGTGCGGGCCCAGGTGCCGGCCCGATGGGACGTCACGGTCCAGCCGGGGACGGTGACCGTCGGCCAGCCGTTCTTCGTGCGGCTGCACGTGCGCGCCGGCCCCGGCGCGACGATCGCGTTTCCGGCGGCGCCGGATTCCGGCGCCGATGTGGCGGCGCTCGATCCGCGGCATGTCACGCATCTCCACCAGCCGGGCGCCGTGGAGGAGACCGCGGCGTACCGCCTCGCGGCCTGGAACGTCGGGTCGCTCGACCTGGCGCTGCCCGATCTGCTCGTGCGCAGCGACAGTACGACGCAGCGCATCTCGCTGGCCGGCCTCAAGGTGTTCGTGCGCAGCGTGCTCCCGGCCGACAGCGCGCAGCGCACGCCGAAGCCGGCGCGGGAACTGTTCGTCGGTTGGGCCTTCCCCTGGTGGATCCTGTTCATCCTCGCCGTGATCGCACTCGTGGCCTGGCTCACCCGCCGCCAGCGGCGCGGACCCGGTCCCACCCTCGCACCGGCGGAGCTTCCGTTCGAGCACGCGGAGCGTGAATTCACGCGCGTGACGGCGCTGGGATTGGTCGAGGCCGGAGAGCGCGGGCGGTACGTGGCGCTGATGCTGGAAGTCCTGCGCGACTACCTGGCCCGCCGGTTCCCCCTCGCCGCACTGTCGCTCACCAGCGATGAGCTGCTCGCCGAGATCGCCGATGCGCGCACCGTGCCCCACGACCGCCTGGCCGCGCTGCTCCGCGACGCGGACCTCGTCAAGTTCGCTCGCCGCCCCCTCACCACCGAGCGCGCCCTCGGGTTCGGCAACGAGGCGCGGGCCATCGTGGCGCAGGAGCACGTGGCCGCGACGCCGCCCGCGACCACGGAGGCCGCATGAGCGTCCTCGGCCAGTTGCAGTTCGCGACCCCGCTGGCGCTCGTGTTGCTGCTGGTGCTGCCGGCCTGGTGGTGGTGGCGCCGCCGCCACCGCGCGCCCGGGATCGTCTTCTCCCGCGTGCCGGTCGTCGCGGCGGTGACGGGCCGACGGCGGCGTTGGAGCCGGATTCTCATCGGCCTGCGGAACGTCATGCTCCTCCTGTCGGTGTTGGCGCTGGCGCGCCCGAGAGCCGGGGCACGCTCGGAGAACGTGACCAGCGAGGGCATCAACATCGTGATCGCCATCGACCTCTCGAGCTCGATGTTGTCGGAGGACTTCCAGCCGGAGAACCGGCTCGAGGTCGCGAAGCAAACGGTCAAGCAGTTCATCGCCGAGCGCGGCAGTGACCGCATCGGCCTCGTGGCGTTCGCCGCCGAAGCGCTCACCCAGGTGCCCCTCACCACGGACTATCCGGTCCTCGACGCGGCGGTCGACAACCTGCAGGCCGGCCAGCTGGAGGACGGTACCGCCATCGGCACTGCGATCGCGACGGCGGCCAACCGGCTGCGCGATGCCCCGGGCCGTTCGCGCGTCATCATCCTGCTCACGGACGGGGTTAACAATCGGGGGGCCATCGAGCCCCGGACCGCGGCGCGCGCCGCGGCGGACTTCGGCATCAAGATCTACACCATCGGGGTGGGCACCGAAGGCACGGCACTGGTGCCGGTGGGGCGGGGGCTGTTCGGGCTTCGCTACGAGCGCCGGCCGGTCCAGATCGACGAGAAGCTGCTGACCGACGTGGCCAACATCACGGGGGGGAAGTACTTCCGGGCGCGCGACGCGGCCGGGCTGCGTCGCATCTACCACCAGATCGACCAGCTCGAGCGGGTGCCCGTCCAGACCAAGACCTACGTGCGTTACACGGAACTGTACCGCTGGCCCCTGGGCTTGGCATTGATCGCCCTGGTGACGGAGCTGGCACTCGCCGCGTGGAAGGCACCGTTGCCATGACGGTCGACTATCCTTGGCTCCTGCCGCTGGCCGTGCTGCTTCCGGTCGTCGTGACGCTCGTGCTGCTCCGCGCCGAGCGGCGGCGCACGCAGCGGCTCGAACGGTTGGGCGATCCCGGGGTCGTCTCGCGCCTCGTGCCCGGAGGCAGCGCCCATGCCAACGGGTGGCACGCCGCGCGGCTCGCCGGAGCGTGTGCGCTCGCCGGCGTGGCGCTCGCGGGACCCCGGTGGGGCGTGGCACGGGCGGTCGATCACGCCCGCGGCTTCGACATGGTGCTGGCGCTGGACGCGTCCCTCTCCATGGAAGCCACCGACGTCAAGCCGAGCCGCCTGGCGCAGATGAAGCAGGAAGTCCGCCGCCTCCGGGCGATGTCGCCCGGCGATCGCATCGGGCTCATCGTGTTCGCCGGGCGGAGCTACGTCCTCTCGCCGCTCACGGTCGACGAGAGCGCACTGGACCTGTTCCTCGACAATCTCGATCCGTCGATCGTCGGCGAGCCGGGGACGTCGCTGTCGTCGGCCATTCGCCAGGGCACGGATCTGCTGTCGCTGAGCAACGACGGCGCGGACAAGGCGCTCGTGGTGATGAGCGACGGTGAGTCGTTCGAGCCCGAGGCGAACGTCGTGGCTGCGGCCCGCCGCGCCGGGGAGAAGGGGATCAGCCTCGTGACGGTGGGATTCGGCACGACCGCCGGGTCGAGGATCCCGATTCGCGCGCCCGACGGCTCGATCACGTACAAGCGCGACGCACAGGGGCAGATCGTCATCACGCACTACGTCCCCGACATGCTCCGCGCCGCGGCGCAGGCGGCGCACGGCACCTTCATCCAGGCCTCCGCCACCGACAAGGCGGCACGCATCCGGCAGGCGCTCTCCAACCTGCGGACCACGCAGAGCACTCTCCGCGGGGAGGAGTCGCGCGTGCCGCGCTTCCAGCTGTTCCTGGTGCCGGCCGTGCTGCTCCTGCTCCTCGATGCGTTCCTCGCCGACCGCCGCCACCGCGGCCGCCCCGTGGTTTCGAGCTCCTCTGGAGCCGCGGCCGTCGCGGCCCTGGTGGTGGTGGGATTCCTCGGCGGATGCGCCGGCACCCAGCAGTCCACTGCTGCAGCCCGTGCCTACCAGGCGAAGCAGTACCCCGAGGCCGTGTCGCTCTACCGCCAGGCCCTGGAGCATGGGGACCAGCGACCGCGGACGATCTACGACTTCGGCACGGCGTTTCTCGCCACCGACTCGCTGCAGCAGGCCATCGACGCCTTCGAGCGCGTGGTCGACCTTCCGGACGCCGAACTCCGCTACCGGGCCCTGTTCAACCTGGGGCTCGCGCACCTCCGCCGCGGACTGGCGGCCACGTCGGGGGGCGGCGACGAGCTCGAGGCGGCGCTCTCGGCATACCGCAAGGTGCTGCTCATGCGGAGCAACGATCTCGACGCCAAATGGAACTACGAGCTGGCGCTCCGGGCGCGCCAGCACGGTGCAGGCGGTGGGGGTGGTGGTGGAAACAACGCCAATCAGTCCCAGTCGCCGCAGGCGCAGCCACCGACCCCCCGGGGCGGGTTGGGACTGAATCAGGCCGAAGAGCTGTTGGCCAGTGCGGCGCGCGAGGAGCGCGACGTGGAAGCTCGCCAGCAGCGGAAGCAGCAGACGCAGCCGCCGCCGGGCGGGAAGGACTGGTAGATGATCGGCGCGCTCCTCATCGCGCAGCTGGCGATCGTCGCCCACGCTCCCGACAGCGTCGGCGCCTGCGAACCCCTCGACCTCTCGGTCGCGGTGTCGGTGCCGGAGCACGCGGTCCCGCACCTGGTGCTGCCGTCGTTCGGTCCGTTCACCGTGATGCGCGCGGCCGTCCTGCCGAGCGAGCGGCGCGATTCGCGGGCGGTCCCGTCACGGATGGTGGAGTATCGGTTCGTGCTCGCGACCGATCGGCCGGGCGACTACACGATCCCATCATTCGAGGTCAGGGTCGGCTCGGCACGCGCGTACAGTGCCCCGATCCACGTGCGGGTCGCGCCGGCAACGGACAACGAGGCGCCGACGGTCATCACACGTGCCCGCATCGACACCGGTGAGCGTCTCGACCTCCGCGCGACGGCGCCCGACACCGTGTACGTGGGGCAGCAGGCGAACTACTCGGTGGCGGTCTTCCTGAACAACGCGATGCGAAATCGCCTCCGAACGAATCCGACGTTCTACCCGCCGGACATGCAGGCGATGCTGGCGTACGACGTGCCTGGTGCGGGGAGTGAGCAGCGTGCGCCCGGCCTGCCCGGATGCTTCGATGCCCTGGTGTACCGCCGGGCTCTGTTCCCGCTGGAGCCCGGTCGGCTGGTCATTCCGCCCGCGCAGCTGACGTACTCACTCCCCGTGGGCGCGAGTTTCTTCAGCCGCGAGGAGACCCACGAGCTGCAGACCGACAGCGCGGTGATCGTCGCCGTGAACCCACCGGCTGCCGGCCGTCCGGCCGCGTTCGATGGTGCGGTGGGCCGCTTCCGGCTGCGCACGCGAGTCGAGGCCGGGTCGGCGCGCGTGGGCAACCCGTTGACGATCACGGTCCGCGTGACCGGCACCGGCAATATCCGGCTGCTGCCCCGCCCGCGACTCAACGTCTCCTGGGCATCGGCGGTTCCGGCCGACGAGCAAGTGCATCTCGACTCCGCCGCCGCCCGCGTGTCCGGCAGCAAGGACTTCCAGTGGATCCTGACACCGCGCATCGCCGGCGAGCTGGACGTCCCGGCGGTTGAGTACAGCTACTTCGATCCGGCCATTCGTCGCTACCGAACGGCGCGCTCGTCTCCCGTGCGCGTCACCGTCGGCGCCGGAACCCTCGTCGCGGTCGACACGGGGGCGCCGACCCCGGTGCTCCCCGTCCGCAGCACGTACACCGGACCCGTGCACGCGCCGCTCTCGTCCAATCCCATATTCTGGGTGGTGCTCGCCCTGGCGCCGGTC
>JBJKRG010000041.1:0-4384 GCA_046704805.1 Gemmatimonadaceae bacterium | reverse complement strand
ATCCGGGCCCTGCGACTGCAACTTCTCGCGTACCTCCCTCCATGCCGGCGCCGTAGCGTGCGTCGGCCCCGCCCGCAGCCCGATCCAGACGCCCGATGAGCGACCCCCATTCGCAATCGGCGGGACTCCTCGCCGACCTCGCACGCTTCCCGGAAATGAACCCGGGGCCCGTGCTCCACATGGACCAGGAAGGCCGCATTCTCCTGGCCAATACGGCTGCGCGCACGTTCTTCGATCAGGAGTCGCTCGTCGGATCGTCCTGGCCGTCGCTGTGCACCGCGCTGACCCCGGAGGCGTGGAACACCGTCCGCACCGGCAGTGAGCGCATCGAGGTCGAGCTGGATCGCGGGGAGCGGTGCGTGCTCTTCACGCACGTGCGGCCGGAGGGCGACCGCTCGATCTTCGCCTACGGGGCGGACATCACCGAGCGCCGGGCCGCCGAGCGCGCACTGGCGGAGCAGGCGGCCCATCTGGAGGAGGTGGCGCGCTTCCCCGACATGAATCCGGGACCGGTGATCCGGACCGACCTCGCCGGCCGGATCCTGCTCGCCAACCGGGCGGCCAAGGCCGTCTTCGGCGACGGCATCGACGGCGGTTCGTGGCTGGCCATCATGCCGAACCTCGCTGAGGAGAAGTGGCGTGAGATCCTCGCCGCCGCCCAGCCGGTGCCGTTCGAGGCCCGTCTGCAGAACCGCGACTTTCTGTTCACGCACCGCCGGGACCATCAGGCCGAGCTGGTGTTCATCTTCGGCGCCGACATCACCGACCAGCGGCGGGCCGAGCGCACGCTCCGCCAGACGGAACGGTTGGCGACGCTCGGCACCCTGGCGGCGGGCGTGGCGCACGAGCTGAACAACCCCGCGGCCGCCGCTCGCCGCGCCGCCGACCAGCTCGGCGAGGCGCTCGGGGCGCGGTATGCGGATCAGCTACGGCTCGGCGCCGTCCAGTTGTCGCCGGAAGCACGTGCCCTGCTCCTCGAGATCGATGCCGACGGCCGTGTCCGGGCCAGTCAACCGTCGACGCTGAGCCCGATCGAACGATCCGACCGTGAGGCCGACATCGAGGAGTGGGTCCAGGGCCACGGGGTCGACCAGTGTTGGATGCTGGCGCCGCCGCTGGTGGAACAGGGGCTCGACCGGGCCGGCCTCGAGCGCCTCGCCGCCGCCCTCGGTCCCGATGCCCTCGCGCCCGCGCTCACCTGGCTCGCCAGCGGACCTCCCGTGTACTCCCTCATCCACGAAATCGGTGAGAGCGCCGGCCGCGTCTCGGAAATCGTCAACGCGCTACGCAGCTACTCGTACCTCGGCCAGGCACCGGAGCAGGACGTGGACCTGCACGAAGGGCTCAACAACACCCTGATCATCCTTCGCAGCAAGCTCAAGCAGGGCGTTGCCGTCAATCGTGAATACGATGACACGATGCCCAGGGTGCCGGCCTACGGCAGCGAGCTCAATCAGGTCTGGACCAACCTCATCGACAACGCCGTGGACGCCATGGAGGGGACTGGCACCCTCACCATCCGCACGAGCAGCGACGCCGATTGGGCAGTGGTCGAGGTCGAGGACGACGGCCCCGGGATCACCGAGGAGATCCGCGATCGGGTGTTCGATCCCTTCTTCACCACGAAGGAGCCCGGCCATGGCACCGGGCTCGGCCTGTCCACCAGCCATTCCATCATCGTCGAGAAGCACAGCGGCCGGATCACGGTGGAGTCCCGTCCCGGCCGCACGTGCTTCACGGTCAGGCTCCCGCTCCGCAAGGACCGCGGCTGACCTCGCAGTCGTCGGACGATCGCGCTCGTGGAGTGAACGCGATTGCGTCTGGCGCGGCGCGGCAAGACTCGGGGTCGAGACCTGGGGTTGGTGCTCGACCCGTCCTCCCGGCTCGCCCGGCTCTACTTCATTGCGAGCACGTGCTCCACGAACTGATCGACGGCGATCTCGGTGCCCTGGTAGAAGCCATTCGCCTTGTTCTTCTCGAGGTCCGCTTCGTCCCGGTGCAGCGCCGTGAAGACGTAGCGCGTGCCCGTTCCCACGGTTTCCATCGTGATGATGGCGGTGATCGGAATGTCGTCGAAGACCGCGGGGCGATAGCCGGGGAACAACATCGAAGTCCAGACGAGCCGCTGCATCGGAACGGCTTCCAGGAAACAGCCGAGGTTGGGAACTTCCGGACCGTCTCCCACGGCGATGTCGATGCTGAAGATGCCGCCCGGTCGCACATCCATTTCGGTTCGCACCACGCGCCCCCAGACCTTCGGCATGTACCACTCCTTCAGATGCTCCGGTTTCGTCAGCGCCTCCCAGACGAGCCGCGTGGGAGCGTCGATGAGCCGCTCGATGGCGAAATCGAGTTTCGGATTGAACGCGAAGTGCTTGCTCATGATTCCGATTCCTTCTTCTTGAGTTGTGTGACGTATTGGTCGAAGCGGTCCAGTCGGGCTTCCCACGACTGACGCCGCGCGGTCAACCAGTCTTCGGCGACCCTGAACCGTTCGGGCGCGATCTCATACGTCCGTACTCGGCCGCGCTTCTTCGACCGCACCAACCGGCTCTGTTCGAGCACCGAGAGGTGCTGCACGAACGATGGGAGCTGCATGTCGAACCGTTCCGCCAGCTCGCTGACGGTGGCGGGTCCGACAGACAATCGCTCCAGGACTTTCCGCCGGGTCGAGTTGGCCAGGGCGTGAAAAACGACGTCAGTGGCTGCGGCTTGCACCATTTCCGACACCATCCCCGTGCTTGAGTTGTCCGATCTGCCGGAACGAGTCTACCATCGCCGAATACTTCTGTCAATACCTAAGTATTGGACGGCTGTTCGGCTTGCACATCACGACCGGCCACGAGCACATTTCTCCCACAGGGTGAACCCAGCATCGTTGGATGGCCGCTCGATGATCGATCCCGAAAACCCCGTCGTGCAGTTGTGCGCAGAAGGGATGGCGCTGGAGGGCACGCCGGCAGAGGCCAGGCGACGATTCGAGGCCGCCTGGGCGGTCCGCACCGATGACTACGATGCCGCGATCGCCGCGCACTTTCTTGCCCGGCACCAGGACACGCCGGTCGCCGCACTCCACTGGAACAATCTCGCCGTGCAGCATGCGGCGGCAGTTGCCGATGGCCGTGCGGCCCCGTTCATGGCGTCTCTCTACCTGAACCTGGCGGCAGCACATTCGAGCCTTGGCGAGCGGGACGCCGCCGGGTCGGCCCTGGAGCAGGCCGATACCCAGCTCGCCACCCTCCCGCCGGATGGATATCGGAATTTCCTGGTCATGGGCATCCGCCGGCTTGCCAGCCAGTTGGGGATGGTGGACCGTCTGACGGTGGCCAACGAACAGGCGTCAGTCCGACCGGACGCGGCGGGCGCCGCGGCCGGACCGAGTCCGTTCAGTATCGAACGTAAGGCAGAGGAGCAACGATGAACGCCCACCTGGACGTGATCACGCTGGCCGTGCAGGACCTCGACAGGGCCGTGGCCTTCTATCGTGACGGCCTGGGCCTGGCGACGAAGGGCGTCGTGGGAACGGAATTCCACGGCACCGAGACGGATGCGGCGGGTGCGGTGGCCTTCTTCCAGATGCAGGGCGGCCTCATGCTGGCCGTGTATCCGCGCCGGGAGCTCGCGAAAGACGCGGGCATTCCCACATCGCCGCCGAGTCCGGGGGAGTTCAGTCTCGGCTACATCGCCGAAAGCGCCGCGGAGGTGGATGCCCTGCTGGAGCGGGCGGTCGCCGCTGGCGCGAGCCGTATGGAGCCGCCGCGCAAGCGCCCGTGGGGCATCTACTCCGGCTACTTTCGTGACCCGGACGGCCACCTGTGGGAAGTCATCTGGAACCCACCGGCGCCCGTGTCGTCCTGAGGCCCGCCGCGGCGTCAGGGTCGCGCTACGCCGTAGTTTCCGGAGCCGGCCCGCCGAGGTAGTCGTCCGCCACCGTCTGATCCGCCGGACGTGCGGCACCGAGGATGTTCATGATCCACGTGGCCGCCCCCGCGATCACCAGATTCACGATCAGCGAGTAGAGGGCCGCATAGCCCGGCACGGTGAGATCGGCCACGTGCAGCGGATAGACGACGCTCTGGAACTGCGTCGTCGCCACCATGGCAGTGCCCACGATCATGCCGCCGAGCCACCCGAGGGTGAGCGCGCGGCCGTGGAACCAGCGCGTGAAGAGTCCGATCACGATGGCCGGGAGGGTCTGGATGATCCAGACGCCGCCCAGGAGCTGCAGCTCGATGGCGTACTTGGTGGGGAGGAAGATGATGAACGCGAGCGCGCCGACCTTGACGAGCAGCGACACGCGCTTGGCGGCGGTCGCCTCGGCGGCGCCGCTCAGCGACTTGTGGAAGAGATCGCGATAGACGTTCCGCGTGAACAGGTTGGACGC
>JBJKRG010000040.1:0-19446 GCA_046704805.1 Gemmatimonadaceae bacterium | reverse complement strand
CGCGTGGCCGTCGTGCCGCCCGCTGAGGTGAGCAGGCCGTGAGCCGGGGCCTCGCCGCCGTCCGGGCCGAGCCCGAGCGCGACCTCCGTCTGACCGAACCTCAGTTGATCGCGTGGGGGGAACGGTTCGGGGCAGCGTGCCGGGCGCCGAATACTTCCCCCGTGGGGGATGGGGCGCACCGCGAACCGCTCGTGGTTGCCATCGCGGGCGAGTTGGGGGCCGGCAAGACCACCCTCGTCCGCGCCATCTGCCGAGGATTCGGGGTGACCGGGGAGGTGACGAGCCCGACCTTCGCGCTGGTCCACCGGTACGATGCGCTGCGCGCACCGGTGTACCACTTGGATCTGTACCGGCTGGAAGGTCCTTCTGGGCTCACCAACATCGGGTGGGACGACATCATGACCGAACCGGCGTTCGTGCTCGTCGAATGGCCTGAGCGGGCCGGAGCACGGCTGCCGGCGCGGGCGGTGCGGCTTCGGTTGTCCCATGCGGCCGGCGAGCCCGAGATCCGCGTGCTGCGCCGCGAGTCGCCGCCGGAGGACGGATGATCACGCTCGCCTTGGATGCGTCGACCTACACGGGCACGGTTGCCGTGGTGCGCGATGGGAAGCTTCTGGCCGCCGCCGAGGCAGCCATGCGCGGCGAGCGGGAGGAGCATCTGATGCCCGCGGTGGTCGAGGCCGTGGAGGCGGCCGGGGTCGGACTCGGCGACCTGGACCGGCTGGTGTGCGGGGCCGGGCCGGGCAGCTTCACGAGCTTGCGCATCGCGGCGTCCATCGCCAAGGGCATCGCCTTCGGCCGCGACCTGCCGCTCCACGCCGTGTCCTCCCTTGCGCTGATGGTCGCCGCCCTCGAGCCGCTTCCGGAACCCGGCCGCTATCTCGCGCTGCTCGATGCCCTGCGGAGCGAGGCGTACGCCCAACCGGTCGACGTCATTGAGGGGGCCGAGGAGCGCGGTGCCGTGCGACCGGTAGGAGAGCCGATGCTGGTATCGCGGGAGGCCGTGGCGACCCTGGCGGCGTCGTTGGGCGCCGTGACGGTGGGAAGGGAGGAGGAGATCTCCGCGGCTCCGCATGCCCGGGGCCTGATCCGGCTCGAGGGTATTGTGCGCGAAAGCGGGCCCGTGGACCTTGCCGCGTGGGAGCCCGACTACGGGCGACTGGCCGAAGCCCAGGTCCGGTGGGAGGCCGCGCACGGGCGGCCGCTCCCGCAGGACGGCGGATGATTCTGGGTCCGGCACGTCCCGAGGACGTTGCGGAGGTGTCGGCCATCGAACAGCGGACGTTCTCGGATCCGTGGTCGGCCGCATCGTTTCGCGGGCTGATCGGGGCGCCGCAGGTGCTGTTCGCCACGGCTCGGGAGGGTGCCGGGGCTCCCGTGCTCGGCTATGTTGTGGCGATCTTTGCTGGAGACGAAGGGGAGATCGCCAACCTGGCGGTGGCTGGCGATGCGCGGGGGAAGGGCATCGGATCGGCGCTGGTCGAGGCGGCGCTGGTCGAGGCGAAACGCCGGGACGTCGCCGTGGTGTATCTGGAGGTGCGGGAATCGAACGCTGCTGCGCGAAGCCTGTATGCAGCGCGGGGCTTCGAGGAAGTGGGGCGGCGAAAGCGGTACTATCAGCATCCGGCGGAGGATGCCCTCATCCTGCGCCGGCCTGTGGGGCCGAGGCTCAAGTGATGTCTCGTATTCGAAATGGAAGTGTGTGTGCTGTAGTGATTTGGTGATGCAGGTTTCAACTGGATTGGACATCGTGCGCGGCGAGGGTTACCACTCTTCTCGCCAGGAGGAAATGTGAGCCGGAGCTTGAACAAGGTCATGCTGATCGGGAACCTCGGCAGCGATCCTGAGGTGCGATCGACCACGGGCGGAAATCGGGTCGCGACGTTTTCACTGGCCACGAGCCGTTCGTGGAACAGCGCGTCGGGCGACCGCCAGGAAAAGACGGAGTGGCACCGCTGCGTCGTCTGGAACAGCAAGGCGTCCCAGCTGGCCGACATCGTGGAAAAGTACGTCCACAAGGGCGACAAGCTGTTCGTCGAGGGGCGGATCGAGTACCGACAATGGCAGGACAAGGAGGGGCAGACCAGGTACAGCACCGAGATCAACGTGCGGGAACTGATCATGCTGGGTGGCTCCCGCGGCGGAGGGGATTCCGACGGCCAGCCGTCGTCCCGGTCCGGTCGCACGGCCGCTCCGGCGGCGAAGGGGGCAGGCGCCGAGAACGGAGAAGCGTTCGAAGACTTCCCGGAAGCGCTGCAGGACCAGGACGACGATCTTCCGTTCTGACCGAGGGTTACGGAGCGGGGCCGCGGGTGTGATCTAGCCCCCGCGGCCCCGTTTCCATTTTCTGCGGCGGGTCGTCTTGTACCAGCGGCGATGCTCCGGCATCGCTGACGGCCGGCCTGGGGCACCGTTCGCTCCGGCGTATTCCCCGTCACTTCCCCGAAGCTGTTCGCGCGGCTGGGCCGCGCGGGCAGGGAGCACACCAACGGCATCATGCGCAACCGGACCATTCGCACCCTCGCGGCCGCCGCGGCCATGACCGCCGCCGTTCCCGCGGCTCTCCTGGCGCAGCAGCGGGCCGATACGACGGCCGTTCCCCCATCCCACACCGTGGTCAGGGGTGAGACCCTCTGGGGGCTGGCCCAGCAGTTCCTGTCGAATCCGTTCCGGTGGCCGGAGATCTACCATCTCAACCAGTCCACGATTGCCAACCCGCACTGGATCTATCCGGGGCAGGTATTCAAGCTGCCGGGGGCAGTGACCAGCGTGACGGTGGGGGTGACACCGCCGCCGATGGCCGACACCTCGGCAACGGCAGTGGCGGCTGCCCCCGATACGTCGGCGAAAGCTGCGGCTGTCCCCGCGGCACCCGCGGACACGGCGCAGAAGACGGTGGCCGCCGCGCCTCCGCCGGTGAACACGGCGACCTCACCGACGATCTTCCGGCAGCCGGCCCCAGTGGTGCGGAGCACGGAACTCACGCAGGAGAAGGAGCCGCCCCTGCCGACGGTCCTGCTGGGTGAGTACATCCGTTCGCCGTATGCGACCAAGATCGGGAAGATTCCCGGGGCCGGGCGCATCATCAAGTCGGCGGAAGTCGACCCGCTGGGCGAGTTCGCCTCGACGACGATCTTCAAGTCATACGACCATGTGCTGATCGTGCCCCCCCAGGGCGCGTCGGCGAAGAAGGGGGAGCGCTTCGTTGCACTCCGGACCACGCAGTACGGGTCGGGGCAGGGCCAGATGGCCGTGCCGACCGGCGTCGTGCAGGTCACGCAGCCGTCGGAGGGCGGTGCAGCCGCCATCGCGGAAGTGGTGCAACTGTTCGGGCAGATGCATCCCGACCAGATCCTGGTGCCGCTCGACACGGCCGGCATCTCGTCGACCGTTCGCCCCAAGCCAGTGACGGACGGACGGTGGGGCTCGATCCAGTGGCTGCTCTCGTCTCCGGTGCTGCCGACCATGCAGAGCTACGCCCTGCTCAGTCTGACGACGGCCGACGGCGTGCATCCGGGCGACCAGTTCCTGATCTTCAAGCCGCGAAAGGCCTCGGAGACCCCCGGCCAGCCGGCCGATCCGGAGATCCCGGTCGGGCGCGCCGAGGCGATCCGCGTCACGCCGTATGGGACGACGGCCCTCGTGATCGCGCAGGAGCAGCCGGCCATCGACGTCGGGATGATGGTGCGGGTCTCGGCAAAGATGCCGTAACGCGTCGGCGTCTGGATGCCCTAACGGCTTTCGGGAATTAGATTTGGGCGAACGCCATGATCGCGATCGCCCATTTCCTCGCCATCTCCCTCTACGTGGCAGCGGCGGCCTTGGCGGCCACCGCGTTCGCGCGGCCGATGAACGCGCCGGTTCGCGGCGTGCTCGGGCTGCTGGCCACGGGCGTCGCCGTCCATCTCGCAACGCTGATCGTGCTGGCCGTGCGCGCGCGGGACGTGTACGTCGCCGGACTGGGCCCGTCGCTATCTCTCGCCGGATTCGTGCTCGCGGCCACGCTGCTCGTGGTCGAGCTGCTGGCACGCGACGTGAGTCTGACGCTCGTGGCGGCCCCGCTCGCGGCGGTGCCGACGGGGGTCGCGATCGTGTTCGGTTTCGCCCGTGCCACGGAGCCGTCGGGAGTCCAGGGAGCGTGGCTCGTGGCTCACGTCGCACTCAGCTTCATCGGCATCGCGGCGTTCGGAACGGCCGCGGTCGCCGGCGTCATGTATCTCTTCGAGCGTCGCGAGCTGAAGTCCGGGCGCTTCGATGCGATGTTCCGGTTGTTCCCACCGCTGGCGACGCTTGATCGCGTGAACCATCTCGCCGCCCTCGCCGGGTGGCTGGGGCTCACGGTGGGCGTCGTCCTCGCCGTGGCGTACGCCGTCCAGTACGGCGGGTTGCGTCCCGACCAGATCGTCTGGGGAATCGCGGCCTGGCTCGGCGTGAGCGGGGTCGCGCTGGGGCGGGTCGTGCGCGGCTGGCAGGCCCACCGCGCCGCACTCTGGTCCAGTGTGTCGTTCACCGTGGTCGTGCTGCTCTACGTTGCGCTTCGCGTCGTCGGGCCGGTGACGGCGGGGAGGTTCCATTGAACCCGGTCCCGGTGGTGATCGACGCGCGTCGCGTTCGCGTGCTCGTCGTCGGCGGCGGCGACGCAGCGGCCGCCGAGACCGCCGCGATCGTGCGGGTGGGTGGAGCGGTCCGCGTGGTCGCGCCGGAGCCGGGCCCGGCCATCCGGACCCTGGCCGCGAGCAGTCCGCTCGTCATGCTCGACGAACGGGACTGTCGAGACGACGACGTGGCGTGGGCGACGCTCGTCTTCGCCGCCGCCGCCGACCCGGCGGTGAACGCACGCCTGGCGGCGTCGGCGCGCGAATCCGGCCGTCTGGTGAAAGTCGCCGGCGATGCTGCGGCGAGTACGTTCTCCACCCCGGCGACGCTGCGCACCGGCGAGCTCGTGATCTCGGTGTGCGCCGCCGACGTCGAACCGCTGGCCCGGCGGATTCGGGACCATGTGTCGGAGCGGGTCGGGGTCGCCTATGCCCGGGCGCTCGAGGGACTGCTGGCCCTGCGGACCGAGCTGCTGGCGCGGGGGGATGGCCAGCGATGGCAGGACGCGATGGAGGCGCTGCTCGACGAGGATGCGTGCGAGGCGATCGAGCGCGGCGTCTTCGAACGGAGACTCGCCGCGTGGCGGTGATCGCCGTCGGGGTGAGCCACCGCACCGCGCCATTGGACGTGCGGGACTGCCTGACCTTCCAGGCGTCGGAGCTGAGTCCGGCCCTGGAGCGGATCCGGGGTCGGGCCGGTGCGTCCGAGGCCGTGATGCTCTCGACCTGCAACCGGACCGAGGTCTATCTGGTCGAGGGCGACACCGATGCGGCTTCAGCCGTCTGGGAGGAACTGAGTGACCGGCTGGGCGCGGATGCGAGCGTCCACGGATACGTACGCCGCGACCGCGAGGCGGTGCGGCATCTCTTCCGGGTGACCGCGGGGCTCGACTCCATGGTGCTCGGGGAGGCGCAGATCCATGGGCAGGTTCGCGATGCCTGGGAGCACTGCCGTGCCCAGTCGGGTACGGCGCTGAACCGGCTGTTCCAGACGGCGCTCTCGGTGTCGGGGCGCGTGCGCGACGAGACGGCCGTCGCGCGGGGCGCCGCCTCGGTGAGCTCGGCGGCGGTCCAGCTCGCCAAGCAGATCTTCGGCACGCTGCGTGGACGCCGCGCCATGGTACTCGGGGCAGGGGAGATGGCCGCGCTGGCCCTGCAGTGCCTGACCGACGAGGGGGTCCACACTGCTGTCGTCGCGAACCGGACCCACGAGCACGCCAGGGAACTGGCGGAGCGGTACGGGGCACGCGCCCTGCACTTCGACGATTGCTGGCGCGAACTGCCGGACGTGGATCTGGTGCTCTCGTCCACGGGGGCGCCGCATCCCGTAGTGACGGCCGAGCGCGTCCGGGAAGCCGCTGCGCAGCGGGGGGACCGGCCGCTCTGCCTGCTCGACATCGCCGTCCCGCGCGACGTGGAACCGGAGGTCGGGGCGCTCACCAACGTGTTTCTCTACGACCTCGACAGCCTGCAACAGGTCATCCAGTCGAATCTGGATCGCCGGCGCACCGAGTTGCCCGAAGCCGAGGCAATCGTGAATGCAGAGGTGGAGCGGTACTGGGAGTGGCTGGCGGGGCTCGAGGCGGTGCCGGTGCTGACGCGGTTCCGGGAGCGGATGGAGGCGGTTCGCGAGGCCGAGGTCGCGGCGGCGCTGCGGCGCCTGCGCGATCTCACCCCCGACCAGCGGCAGGGGGTCGAGTACCTAGCCAAGTCGCTCATGAACAAGTTCATGCACGAGCCATCGGTCCGGCTGCGCCGCGCGGCGGCGAACGGCCGGGGGCTCGGCATCGTCGACGCCATGCGGTATCTGTTCGCGCTGGAAGGGGACGCCCCCCGGGCTTCGGATCGGGATCGGGACGTCGAAACCACGAGGAAGGAGAAGACCGAGTAATGCGTGTCTTGGTGACGGGGGGTGCGGGTTTCATTGGTTCGCACGTGGCGGACCGGTTCCTGGCCGAGGGCCACACGGTGACGGTGCTCGACGACCTTTCGAGCGGGAGCCGCGACAATGTCCCAGTCCGGGCGGAGTTCCACGAGCTCGACATCGGATCGCCGGAGGCGGCGGCCCTCGTGCAGCGCGAGGGGTTCGAGGCGATCGCGCACTTGGCGGCACAGATCGACGTGCGCAAGAGCGTGGAAGATCCCCAGCGTGACGCGAGGATCAACGTGCTGGGGACCCTGAACCTGCTCGAGGCCGTGCGGGCCGCCGGTCGGATGGCGACCACCCGGTTCGTGTTCGCCTCGACGGGTGGGGCCATCTACGGGGACGGCGCGCCGCCGCCCAACGCCGAGGATGCCCGCAAGGAGCCGGATTCTCCGTACGCCATCGCCAAGCATGCCGTGGAGCAGTACCTGTCGTACTACGCCCGCATCCACGGCTTGCGGGCCGTCTCGGCGCGCTTCTCGAACGTCTACGGCCCGCGCCAGGACCCGCATGGCGAGGCGGGCGTCGTGGCCATCTTCTGCGGACGGCTCCTGGCCGGCACCCCACTCACCGTCTTCGGCGATGGGAACCAGACCCGTGACTACGTGTACGTGGGCGACGTGGCCGGCGCCGTGGTGCGCGCCGCGTTCTACGTGCCGCCCAGAGGTGCCGGGATGGACGCTCGCGCATTCAACGTCGGGACGGGCGTCGCAACGTCGGTGGTCGATCTCGCTTCGGCGCTGATGACCGCTGCCGGGCGCACGGTGCCCGTCGAATTCGCCCCGGCCCGCGCCGGTGAAGTGCTCCAATCCTACCTCACGATCGACAAGGCGGCGGCCGAGCTCGGCTGGCGTCCCTCGGTCTCGCTGTCACAGGGCCTCGCGGAGACGTTCGCGTGGTTCGCCCAGCGGGCTTCCACCTCCAGTCCATCTCGCGGATGATCTTCCCGTACATGCAGATCGGCGGCGCAGTGCCGAGTGGGGCCATCGAACTGGTCACCAGCTCTTCGATCAGCACCAAGATCGTGCTCGGGGTGCTGGCCGTGCTATCCCTGCTCAGCTGGGCCGTGATGTTCAGCGCCTGGCGGCAGTTGACGAAAGCGGAAAAGGCCGCGCTCTCCTTCCAGCACGCCTTCGAGAATGCTCCCCGCCTGGACGAGGCGGGCGCGTTGGTGAAGCGGTCGAAACCGGGGGCGCTGCCGCGGCTATTCCTGCGCGCCATGCATTTCGTCTCAGAGGCGAAGATCCGCAACCAGCAGGCGCATGAGCTGTCGGACCAGGGGGTGACGCCCGGGGGCGGGCTGACCTACACGCTTTCGGCCACCCAGATCGAGACCCTGCGGCTGCTGCTCGACGCCGAGGCGGCCGAGGAGCGCGATCGCCTGGGGCGATACCTCCCGTGGCTGGCGACGACCGGGTCGGCCAGCCCCCTCATCGGCCTGTTCGGCACCGTGCTCGGCGTGATCGAGGCGTTCCTCGGCATCGCCAGCAAGGGGTCCGGGAACCTGGGCGCCGTGGCGCCGGGCGTCGCCGAAGCCCTGATCGCCACGGCAGCAGCGCTCGCCGTGGCCATTCCCGCGACTTTCGGGTACAACATCTTCGCGAACAAGCTCAATCGGTTCGATGCAATGATGGAGAACTTCAGCACGGACGTGATCGCCCTCCTGGCGCGCGAGGGGCACATCTAGCATGTCCCGTCGCCGCCACCGGCGCCTCGACCTGAACGCGGACATCAACGTCGTGAGCCTGATCGACGTGATGCTGCTGCTGCTGGTGATCTTCATGATCACCGCCCCGATGATGCAGGGGGGTGTCGACATCGCGTTGCCGCGGGCGGAGGCGCGGCCGATCACGTCCAAGAGCGGGATGACGATCGCCGTCACCCGCAGCGGCGGGATCTCCGTGGACGAGGGACCGCCGATGAGCTATCCCGAATTCCGGGCCGCCTTCCAGACGCTGGCCAAGGGCCGGGCGCAGCAGGGGGTCTACGTCCGGGCCGACAAGGACGTGCCCTACGGCGTCGTGGCGCAGGTGTTGGCCGTGATCCAGGCGGCGGGGGTGACCACGGCGGGGCTCGTCACCGAGCAGGAGCAGCACTGAGGTGACCGGGCGTCTGGACCGTCCGTCGCTCCGGGGCCCGGTTGGGGCATCGCTGTTGCTGCACGCCGGAGTCCTCACGGCGCTGCTCGTGCTGCGGCCCCCGGCCGCGCCGATCCTGCCCCCGGTCTATCGGGTGCGTCTCGTGGCCGCCCCGCCGGGGCCGCGCGCGGTGGGCGTGGTTCGGGAGACACCCGCGCCGGCGAAGGCGGTGCCCAAGCCGGCGCCGCCGCCGAAGCCGCGAACCGTGCGCAAAGCGGCGCCGGTGCTGCCCAGGAAGCGGTCCGAACGGGTGGCCCCGCGTCCCAAGCCGAAGGCGGTGACGCCGGCTCCGCAGGAGGCGAAGACCAAGCGGGTGACCTCGAAGACGCCGACCGCAGGCGGCGGCGCCGAAGGCGGCAAGGGCGCCGACGTGACCAATGTCTCGACCCCCGGGATCGCCTTTCCCTTCCCCGGGTATCTAAACAACATCGTGCGCGTCATCGCGTTACGCTTCCAACCTCCGGCCAAATCGGTGTTGACGGCCGATGTCGTGTTCCTCATCCATCGGGACGGCAGCGTCTCGGACTTCGCCTTCCAGAAGCGCTCCGGCTCGTACGCCTTCGATCTCGCCGCTGAGGGAGCGATCGACGCGGCGGGGCGGGCCCGCGCGTTCGGACCGTTGCCCGCCGACTACCCGGATGACGTCCTCCCGGTCTACTTCACCTTCGACCCCCGGATCCTGCATTGACGACCCGATCCCTGCGCCTCGTCCTCGCCCTGCTGTGCCTGGCCGCTCCGCTCCGGGCACAGGATACGACCATGCGCGGGGTGCACGTCACCCTGCAGTACGCGGCCGGGGTCCGACCGGGAGTGGTCGTGCTGCCGGTGCCGGGCGCCAACGGCGATTCGATCCACGCGATCCTGCAGCGGGACCTGGGATTCGGCGATCGGGTGAACATCATCGTGATTCCGGACTCGATGGCGGCCGCGATCGCCGGCGGGACGGACTCGAGCGGGGCGGCCACGGGCCTCAAGTACGGGGTGTTCCGGACGCTGGGCGCGCTGGCTGTCGTCCAGGCCACGAACACGGTCCGTGGGCTGCACGTGGCCCTGCACGCGGTCGACAGCGCCCGGGTCATCGACGTCAACGAGTTCCCGTTGCCGGAGGACACGATGTCGCGCGCCTGGCGCATGGCCGTGCACCGGGTTTCCGACCAGGTCGAGCGGTGGATCACGGGGGTCGAGGGCATCGCGGCGACGCGGATCGCGTACGTCCGGAGCCATGCGATCCACATCGTGGACAGCGACGGGGCCGAGGACATCACGATCCCGATGGTCGGCGAGGGGCTGTCGCCGGCCTGGAGCCCGAACGGGCAGATGCTGGCCTACGCGACGTTCGGCGAGGATTCGCGGATCGTGCTGTACGATCTCCGGACGGGGCAGTCGCGGTCGTTCGCGGCGCAGCGGAACACGAACATCAGCACGCCGGTGTTCTCGCCGGACGGCTCGCAGATTCTCTACACGGTGGCCGGGGAGAACGGGTCGAATCTCTACACCGTGCCCGTGGCCGGCGGCTCGCCGCAGCGGTTGACCGTGGGCAACTCCGACAACGGCACCCCCGCCTACAGCCCGGACGGGCGCCGGATCGCCTTCACGTCGGACCGGGCCGGCCCGCCGGAGATTTATATTATGGATGCGGACGGGACGAACGCCGATATGTTCACCTCGTACGCATTCAGCACACGGAACTACCGCTCCAATCCCGATTGGTCGCCGGACGGCCTGACCCTCGCCTATCAGGCGTACGTGCCCGACAACTCCGGGATCTTCCAGATCGTGACGATGTCGTTGAGTGACCGGATGCCCCACCAATTGACGAGTGTAGCGGAGAATGAGGACCCGAGTTGGGCGCCGGACTCCCGGCATGTGGTGTTCACGTCGACCCGGAGCGGGACGAAGCAGTTGTGGATCGTTGATTCCCAGTCCGGACAAATGCGGCAGCTCACGCACGGGACGGCGTCGTCGCGGCTGAGCGCGTGGTCGCCGCGGCTGACGCAGTAGGCGTGCCTAGCTGGTCACGGTGCGAGCAGTGCCCCGAATTTCCCGCCTTCCAACCCCGAGTTCAGGAGACATGAAAATGCGCGCTTCCCGAAGCCTGCCGGCAGTCCTCGCGCTTGCCGCCGTCACCCTCGTGGCCTGCCACAAGACCCCGCAGGTGGCGCCGACGCCGGCGCCCGCCCCGGTCGACACGAGTGCCCTGCGCGCGCAGCACGTCCGGGATTCTCTGGCCCGGGTGCGCGCGGCCGAACAGGCGCAGCAGGACTCGATCGCCAAGGCGCGCGCCGACAGCATGCAGGCGGCCAACGCGCGCGCCCAGGACGCGATGCGCGCCTCGCTGACCCAGATGATCCACTTCGATTTCAACAAGTCCGATCTGCGTGCCGACGCCCAGGCGATCCTCGACGCCAAGCTGCCGATCCTGCTCGCCAATCCCGACGTGACGATCCAGATCGCCGGCAACACCGATGAGCGGGGGTCGACGGAGTACAACCTGGCGCTCGGCCAGCGCCGGGCCGCAAGTGCGAAGCAGTACCTCGTGGATCACGGGGTGGCCGCCGCGCGGATCGAGACGATCAGTTACGGGGAGGAGCGGCCGATCGCCCAGGGGCACGACGAGACCGCGTGGGCCCAGAACCGCCGGGACGAGTTCACGATCACGGGCGGCGCCAACGGCCCGCTCAAGAAGCCGAGCATGTAGATGCGGATCCGTGCACTTCTCGCACCGCTGGCCTGCACGCTGACGGCCGGATGTCTCGCCACCAAGGGAGACATCCGGCTGGTGCAGGACGACATCGCCTCGATGCGCGCGCAGTCGAGCCAGCAGGTGCGGGCCCAGGCGGAGGCGCGGGCGCGGGCGGATTCGGTGACGCGCGTCCGCGTCGATTCGGCGATCCACGCGCTCACGGTCCTCAACGACTCGCTTCAGGCCCTGAGCGGGCGGTTCATGACCTATCAGGCCAACGCGAGCGAATCGATGCGCGAGGTCGGCCTCCAGTTGACGGCGCTGCAGAACCGCGTCGGCGTGAGCCAGCAGCAGATCCAGGCGCTGGTGGCCCAGCAGGAATCGCAGCCTACGGTCGGGGCCGATTCGACGGGGCAGGGCCAGGGCAAGCCGGGCGCACCGCCGGGCCTCCCGGGTCCGGCCTCGATGTACCAGCTCGGGCGGCAGCAGTACGAGAACGGCGGCTACAACGCCGCCCTCTCGGCCTTCCAGGAGCTGTTGCACACGTACCCGGCCTACTCCAACGCCTCCCAGGTCGTCCTGGCGATGGGCGAGTGCTACGATGCCCTGAACCAGCCGGCGGTGGCGGATTCGACCTACCAGGTCGTGTTCACGCAGTATCCCAAGAGCCCCGACGCGCCCACGGCCCTCTTCAAGTATGGAGCGTCGCAGGCCAAGCAGGGCAACGTCGTGGCGGCACGCAAGGCCTGGGAGCGGGTGCTGCACGACTACCCGACCAGTGACGAGGCGCAGCTGGTGCCCAGCCGGCTCAAGGCGCTTCCGGGCAAGTAGCCTCTTCATCCGCTCGAGGGTCCGATGGCCGCCAAGAAGTCCGACGAGATGCCCTTCCTCGATCACCTCGAGGAATTGCGCTGGCGCCTGGTCTGGTCCATCGGTGCCCTGGCCGTCGGTGTCGCCATCGGCGTGTTCATCGTCCTCAAGTACAACGTCATTCTCTTTCTCGAGAAGCCGATCCTCCCGTATCTGCGCGGGCAGAAGCTGGCGATCACGCATCCGGCCGACTCTTTCACCGTGCTGATGTCAGCCTCGCTGGCCATCGGCGGGATCATCGCCCTGCCGATGGTTCTCTACCAGCTCTGGGCCTTCCTCTCGCCGGCGCTCTACAAGAAGGAGAAGAAGGTGATCATCCCGTCGATCTTCGCGGGAACCCTGCTCTTCATCTGCGGCGTGACGCTGGCGTATTTCTTCGTGCTCCCGCTGGCGCTGGCGTACCTCATGACGTTGGAGTCGGACGCCCTCACCCCCGTGATCATGGCGTCGGAGTACTTCGGATTCGTGACGACGCTGTGCGTGGCGTTCGGCGCCGTGTTCGAGCTGCCGCTCGCGATCACCGGACTCACCGCGCTCGGGCTGATCAAACCGCAGTTCCTGAGCAAGTACCGCCGGCACGCGATCGTGGCCTGCTGGGCGATCGCCGCGATCATCACCCCGGGGGATTTCCTCGGCACGACGTTCGCGCTGGCCATCCCGCTGTACCTGCTCTACGAGATCAGCGTCGCGCTGTCGTACATCATCTACCGGCGGCGCGAGAAGCGCCACGCCGCCGTGCTGGCCGGCGAGGACGGAGAACCGGCATGAGAGGGCGATGGGCGGCAGTGGCGCTCCTCCTCGCCCTGCCCGCGCTCGCTCAGGCGCAGGGCCTCCCCGTCCGCGCGGGTCTGCACCTCTCCAGGCCGGACACGGGGCGCGGCGCCGCCGACAGCACGGCGCGCGACAGCCTCGGCACGGTCCACTGGCCGACCCCCGACTCGGTGATGCAGGCCCTGATGAACCGCAAGGGATACACGATCACGCGCTACGAGGGCGGGATCCTCAGCTTCAATGCGGTGACGCAGGCCCTCCAGATCGCCGCGAGCGAGGCGCGCAAGGCCGCGGTCGAGCGGGGCGACCAGACCGTGATCACGGATTCGACCATCCGATACAACAGCCAGAACCGGTTCGTGACGGTGGTGAGCCGTGACACGGCGGGCGCCGGGTACGTGATCGTGCCGGGGGGCGGCCAGGCCCCGATCGCCGGGCGGACGACGGCCACGTACAACCTCACCGAGCGATCGGGCCGCATCAACGACGCGTCGGTCGCGGTGAACAACAACGGCAACACCTGGTTCGTCCGGCCTCAGATCGTGAAGGTCGAAGCGGGCGACTCCGCGAAGAACATTCCGGCCCGCCTCTACGGCACCACCGCCAGCATCACCTCGTGCGACGACACCATCGCCCCAGACTACCACTTCGAGGTGGGCGAGGTGAAGCGCACCAAGAACCTCATGGTCGGCCGGCCGGCGGTGCTCTACATCG
Source organism: Gemmatimonadaceae bacterium (assembly GCA_046704805.1). Taxonomy (GTDB): domain Bacteria; phylum Gemmatimonadota; class Gemmatimonadetes; order Gemmatimonadales; family Gemmatimonadaceae; genus JAGWRI01. The sequence goes on along the minus strand of JBJKRG010000040.1, from coordinate 5,751 downwards.
GGGACGTGCCGGTCATGTGGCTGCCGTTCTTCTTCCAGGACATTCGCAGCGGGCGGCACAGCGGCATGCTCACGCCCCGGTTCGGGGTGGCCGACATCATCCGCAACAGCCCCACCTACCGCCGCGACATCGAGAACATCGGGTGGTACTGGGCCCTCAACGACTACATGGATGCGTCGCTGTGGATGGATTGGCGGAGCAGCACGGGCGGCTCGTCGGCCGGTGACCCGGGCTGGGTGCGATTCAACGGACAGTGGCGCTACAACTGGCGAGACCGGTTCCTGAGCGGCCAGATCGCGTCGGCCTACACGCGGGAACGCAACGGCTTGACGAACCTCGCCGTGAGCTGGTCGCACACCGAGCAGTTCTCGCGGAACAGTACGCTCACCGCGAACATGAACTACGTGACGAGCACACAGCTGCAGCGGCAGAACACCTTCAATCCGTATGCCGCCCTGCAGACCATCTCATCCTCGATCAATTACCAGCAGAAGATCGGTCCGGCGCAGATCAGTCTCGGTGGAACCCGCAAGCAGTACCCCGGGCGCGACCAGATCGACCAGACCTTCCCGACGGTCAGCCTGACCACGAGCCCGATCGAGCTGACCAAGTGGCTCAATTGGACTCCCAGCTTCACCTACTCCGCCACCCAGAGCCTCCACATGGACCAGCCGGGGATGGCCTGGCAGCGCTACGGGATCGGCCCCGGCGGCGTGCTGGACTCGACGACGGTGAAGCCCAGCAGCTACACGGGCCAGATGTCGTTCAATACGCCGATCGAGATCTTCGGGTGGAAGCTGAACAACTCGTTCACGATCAATCAGCAGGAGAACGGGTTCCCGCAGAAGTACGTCGTCTATCCCACTGCGGACACGTCGGTTCACTACGATCGGATCTTCTCCACGACCTACCGCACGACCGTGGACTGGACGCCGAGCTTCACCCTGCCGCAGCTCGGGCAGAACGTGCTGCACCTCTCCCCGACGCTCGCGTTCAACAACGTCGACCCGGGCCCCTTCTGGGTGCGGAGCCAGTTCACGGGGGGGCAGTTCGTCCACCAGTCCAAGCGGCCTACCTTCGGGTTGAGCATGTCGCCCACGATCTACGGCCTGTTCCCGGGGTTCGGCCCGTTCGCCCGATTCCGGCACACGATCAGCCCCCAGATCTCGTTCAACTACTCGCCGCCGGCCTCGGTGAGCGACGCCTACCTGGAGGCGTCCAACCACACCCGGCAGGGGTATCTGGGGGCGTACGCCCAGAAGACGATCTCGCTGGGGCTGAACCAGACGTTCGAGGCCAAGCTCAAGACGCACGGCGATACGCTGAACGGCGGCGGCGCCCGGGAGAGCCAGCCGATCCAGCTCCTCTCGATCAACCTGTCGACGCTGACCTACGACTTCGAGCGGGCCGCCAAGACGCACCGCGCCCTTTCGGGGATCAGCACGTCCTCGTTCTCGTACAGCCTGCGCTCGGACCTGCTGCCGGGGCTTTCGGTGAACGTGGGATACTCGCTCTTCCAGGGCGACCCGCTCAGCGACACCTCCGTGTTCAAACCCTACCGGACCTCGATGTCGGCGAACTTCACGCTGAGCCGGGACCACAACCCGTTCGGCTTCCTGTTCCGACTGCTCGGGATCTCGCACGACACGACGCCGGCCGTGGGGCCCGCACCCTCGGGACCGACTCCCGATCAGCAGTTCGTCAATCAGATTGCCCAGCGGCCCGTGGCGGGCATGGGAGCGCGGAGCTCGCTCTATCTCGCCCCGGCGGCTTCACGCTCCTGGTCGGCCAGCTTCAACTTCAGCTCGGCGCGCAGCCGGCCACCGGTGGGCGGGACGGTCTATTACAGCGATCCGACGCAGTACTGCGCGCCGTACAAGGATCCGAGCAGTCCGTCCTACAACCCGCCGGCCTACGACTTCTGCCTGCAGCAGCAGCAGACCTCGCCGACGAACGACGCCCCGCCCCAGAACACCGCGGCGGGCGGCCCGACCTACGTCAACCCGGCGACGGCTTCGCTGGGCAGCAACATCCAGTTTCCGCTCACCGCCAATTGGTCGGCGGGCTGGCGCACCACGTACAACTTCGAGCAACACCAGTTCTCGAGCCAGGACGTGCAACTCGTTCGGGAGCTGCACGACTGGCGGGCCATCTTTTCGTTCATGCAGTCGCCGAACGGGAACTTCTCGTTCGCCTTCCAGATCGCACTGAAGGCCGAGCCGGACCTGAAATTCGACTACAACCGCGGCACGTATCGAAGTATCGGGACGCCGTAGCGGCCGCCCCGCGCGGGCCTTGAATTGTCCCGTACGCCCGGAGAAGTTCCGCCCATGTCGACTCCCGTGACCCTCGACGGCCACTCGCTCACCATCGGCGACGTGGCGGCGGTGGCGGTGCAGCACGCGCCGGTGGCGCTCGCCCCGGCGGCCCGGGAGCGCATTGCGCGCGCCCAGGCCGTGGTCGCCGCGCTCGTGGAGCGGAACGCCGTGGTCTACGGCGTCACGACCGGCTTCGGCAAACTGTCCGACGTGGCCATCCCGCACGAGCGGCTGGCCGAGCTGCAGGTGAATCTCGTCCGCAGCCACTCCGCCGGGGTCGGGCCCCTGCTCAGCGAGCCCGAGGTGCGGGGCATGATGCTGCTGCGCACGAACGTGATCGCGAAGGGCCATTCCGGCGCGCGCGCCGATCTCGCGGATCTCCTGATCGAGATGCTCAACGCCGGGCTGTTCCCGCCGGTGCCGGAGCAGGGGAGCGTGGGGGCCAGCGGCGACCTGGCGGCGTTGGCGCACCTGGCGCTCGCGATGATCGGCGAGGGCGACCTGTGTCGCGGTGAGGAACGGGGCGCCGCCGCTGCTTTGCTGGCCGCGGCGGGGCTCCGCCCGGTCGTGCTCGGCCCCAAGGAGGGGCTCACGCTCATCAACGGGACCCAGGCCCACACGGCGATCGCCGCCCTCTCGCTCGTGGAGGCGCACCGTCTGTGGCAGGTGGCGCATGGAGCAGGAGCGATGGCCGTCGAGGCGCTACTCGGAACCCCCGTCGCATTCGACGAGCGCATTCAGGCGGTGCGGGGGCAGGAGGGCCAGATCGAATCGGCCCGACTCCTGCGGACGCTGCTCGCCGACAGCGAGATCCGCGAGTCGCACCGGGTGGGCGATCCACGGGTGCAGGACGCCTACGCCCTCCGCTGCATGCCGCAGGTGCACGGGCCGGTGCTCGACGCGATCCGGTTCGCCGAGGGGCTGGTGGCCCGGGAGTTGAACGCCGCCACCGACAACCCGCTCGTGTTCGACGATGGGACGCTGCTGAGCGGGGGGAACTTCCACGGGCAGGCCGTGGCACTGGCCCTCGACGTCCTGGCGATTGCGCTCACCAACCTCGGCACGATGTCGGAGCGGCGGATCGACCGCCTGGTGCATCCCGACCTGAACCAGGGGCTGCCCCCGTTCCTGTCGAGCGACGCCGGTGTGAACTCGGGCTTCATGATGGCGCAGGTGACGGCGGCCTCGCTGGCCAGCGAATGCAAGGTGCTGGCGCATCCGGCGAGCGTGGACACCATTCCCACCGACGGCAACAAGGAGGATGTGGTGCCGATGGCGATGACGGCAGCCCTGAAGCTGCGCCGCATCGCACACAACGTGCGACACATCCTGGCGATCGAGTTGCTGTGTGCCGCCCAGGGGCTCGATTACCGGGCCCCGCTCCGGCCGGGCCGCGGCGCCGCCGCCGTGCACCGGGTCGTGCGCCGGCTGGTGCCGACGCTCACGCGGGATCGGGTGTTGTCGGGCGACATCACCCGCATCGCGCAGGCGATCTCGGACGATCAATTCACGACTGCAACGGCGAGGGCATCATGAGCGCCAGCTCGATCCATGCCAAGTCGGCTGCCGGTCCGCGGCCGGTCCACGCCCCCCGGGGCACCACGCTGTCCTGCAAGGGCTGGCAGCAGGAAGCAGCGATGCGGATGTTGATGAACAACCTCGATCCCGACGTGGCCGAGCGTCCCGACGATCTCGTGGTCTACGGCGGGACCGGTCGCGCGGCACGCAGCTGGGCGGCGTTCGACGCGATCGTGCGGACGCTGCGAGGACTCGAGGCCGACGAGACCCTGCTGATCCAGAGTGGAAAGCCGGTGGGCGTGTTCCGCACGCACCGGTCCGCGCCCCGGGTTCTGATCGCGAATGCGAACCTCGTGGGACGCTGGGCTACGTGGGAGCACTTCCGGGAGCTCGAACGCGCCGGACTGATCATGTTCGGCCAGATGACCGCCGGCTCGTGGATCTACATCGGGTCGCAGGGGATTCTGCAGGGCACCTACGAGACGTTCGGGGCGATGGCACGGCGGCACTTCGGCGGCTCGCTGGCCGGCCGGTTCGTGCTCACCGCGGGACTCGGCGGGATGGGGGGCGCCCAGCCGCTCGCCGCGACCATGCACGGCGCGGCGATCCTGGGCGTCGAGGTGGACGAGGCGCGGATCGACAAGCGCCTGACCACCGGGTACTGCGACCGCAAGGCACACACGCTCGACGAGGCGCTGGCACTGATCGACGAAGCCGTCGCCGCGAAGCGCCCGCTCTCGGTGGGCCTGGTCGGCAACGCCGCCGAGGTGCTGCCCGAGATCGTAGCCCGCGGACGCGTGCCCGATGCGCTCACCGACCAGACGAGCGCCCACGACACGCTCAACGGCTACGTGCCGGCGGGACACACCCTCGCCGCGGCCGCCGAGCTGCGGGCCCGGGATCCGGCGCGCTACGTGCAGCTCGCGGAGCAGTCCATCGCCACCCATGTCCGCGCCATGCTGGAGCTCCAGCGGCGAGGCGCCGTGACGTTCGACTACGGCAACAACATCCGGACGGTGGCGTTCGATGCGGGAGTGCAGAACGCATTCGACATCCCGGGGTTCGTCCCCGAGTACGTGCGGCCTCTCTTCTGCGAGGGGAAGGGACCGTTCCGCTGGGTCGCGCTTTCTGGTGACGAAGCGGATCTGTACCGCACTGATCGGCTCATCCTCGACCTGTTCCCCGAAGACGAGCACCTGCGCCGCTGGATCACGCTGGCCCGCGAGCGCGTGAAGTTCCAGGGGCTGCCGGCGCGCATCTGCTGGTTGGGGCAGGGCGAACGCGCGCGGTTCGGCGTCGCCCTCAACGATCTGGTGGCCCGCGGCGAGATCTCCGCGCCGATCGTGATCGGACGGGATCATCTCGACACCGGGAGCGTGGCGTCGCCCTTCCGCGAAACCGAGAAGATGAAGGACGGCAGCGACGCCATCGCCGACTGGCCGATCCTGAATGCGATGCTGAACGTGGCGAGCGGCGCCTCGTGGGTGTCGTTCCACCACGGCGGCGGCGTCGGCATCGGCCGGTCGCTGCACGCCGGGCAGGTGTGCGTGGCGGACGGCACCCCGCTCGCGGCGGCGAAGATCGCCCGGGTGCTGTCCAATGACCCGGGCCTCGGCGTGCTGCGGCACATCGACTCCGGCGACGGCCCGTACGGCGAGGAGAGCCTCGCCGCCTACCCGGAGGGCGGTGTCCGCCTACCGTCCTAGCCGTCGGCGAAGCCGTAGAAGACCAGGTCATCGGGGGGTTTGGCCTGCATCGAAGCCTCTTTTCAGTGGAAGGTGGCCCGGCACGGGCGACAACCCCGGCCGGGCCCCGCAGGGGCCGGCACCTGGCCCGGCAGGCTGAGCGCACGGCCTCGGCCGGTTCATTAACACCAGTCGGTTCATTTACGCCAGTCTGAAATATACCCTTACAG
>JBJKRG010000039.1:0-5816 GCA_046704805.1 Gemmatimonadaceae bacterium | reverse complement strand
CCGGTGCCAGAACGCAGTGAGCCGCAGCGCGCCGCCGGCGGCGTCCGCCTGCCAGAACGCCCCGGCATCCCAGCCGAATCCTCCACCCATGGCGCCCAGGACCGCGAGCGGGAGCGCGTCCTCCGGGCCGGCCTCCGCGAGCACGCGGGCCACCGCGCTGCGCGCTCGCACGCGCTCCACCCGCCGGTAGCGATCCGTGATGTCGTGGAAGGCGGCAACGCCGTAGACGACCGCGCCCGAGCCGTCGGTGATCGGAGAGCCGATCACTTCGAGATTGATCGTGTCGTCGCCCCGGCGAATCTCCACGTCGTCCACGTGCGCCCGCTCGCCGCGCAGGGCGCGCGCCACCGGCAGCCGATCGGCCGGGTACGATCGCGGTGAGCCCGCGACGTAGGCGTGATAGGCCGCGGAGAGGCCGTCGTCGACGGGCGCCGTCGCCACGACGTCGCCCAGCAGCGCTCTGGCCATCGGGTTCGCGAACATCGGGGCCCCGGTGCGGTCGGCCACGAGGATGCCGACCGGCAGTCCCTCGAGCATCTGGAACCACCGTTGCTCGCTCTCGCGGACGCGGATCTCGGCCAGTTTGGCTTCGCTGACGTCGTCGTAGACGGCGAGGATGTCACCGTCACCCCCGGGCACGAGAGCGGCGGAGATGCGCACGTACACCACCGAGCCGTCCTTGCGGCACCGCTCGCCGTCGACGGTCACGACGCCGCCGGCGGCCACCCGGGCGCTCAGGTCTCCGGCCGAGCCGCGCTGGGTCGGCGGCACGACGAGATCGTCGATCTCCCGGCCCACCGCAGCATCGGCGGCGTACCCGAACGTGTGCTCGAACGCGGGGTTGATCCGCTTGACCCGCCGACGCGCGTCGATGACGACGATCGGAGTGGGGGCGGCGGCCACCAGCGCATCCAGGAAGCGGCGTTCGCGCTCCGCCTGCGCCTGGCTCACCGCCAGGTTCCGGGCCGCCGTGAGCGATTCGACGAGCACGCGGTGCAGGCGACGGTACAGGGCCACGAGCACCACCGCGTAGAGCGCGATCAGGGCGACGACGATCAGGTGGTCGCGGGTGATCGCGGCGCGCAGGAATCCGCCGGCCAGCGGCACGAGCAGTCCCGCCAGGTAGCCGTAGAACGCCGCCTGGTCTCCGAGCAGGGAGGCCGTCGCGCCGGCGGCGATCCCGCAGAAGACGGCCACGAGCAGGAACAGCTTGGGCGCGTCGAGCGCCGGTGCGACCACGAACGCGCCGATGCCCCACGCGAGCGCGACCGCGACGATCGAGAACCGCAGGACGCTCGGCGTGTGCGCGAGCGTGGCGGACACCCGGCCCACGCGGTAGCGCACGAACACCCGGAGCACCGTCACCGCGGCGACGCCACCGAGCCAGACGCCCAGCCACGCGGCGGGGAGCGTGTCCCACAGCATGGCCCACACGAGCGCCGCCGCCACGAGGTGGGACGCTTCCGACGCGCCGCCGCTCTCCACCATCCGGGTGAGGAGCGCACGGCGCATATGATTTTCGGTATCGGCTCGTCGAGGCATCGCGGCCGTGCTATGGCGGAGGGCGGTGGCCCCCGCGGCGGGGCGTGTACGGACAAGATGCCGCGCCCGGTTCCCCCGCGGAAGAGGACGTGCCGGGCGCGGGCGTGCTACCGCGGCTTCGGCGTCGACGCCAGCAGCGTCTTCTCCTTGGGCGCCAACTCGGCCAGCACCCAGTCATCGAGCAGGTAGACCGTCTTCCCCGTATCCGGTCGCACCCAGACCCCGGAGTTCGTCGAGTCCATGAGAAGGCTGACCAGCGGTTTCGGCCCGGCCGTATAGATCCGCACCGTGGCCGTCGGGCGGTCGAAGTGCAGCGAATCCAGCTGGCCGGCATCGGCGAAGCCGATGGCCGACAACGGGTGAAAGTGCGTGAGCAGCGTGCCCACGGACGTCGAGTCGCCCTTCGCGCCCGACGCCAGACGCCACTGTTTGCCCGAGCGGATCAGAGCATAGGAGCGGCGGCCGCGGCGCACCTCCACGCGCGACACGCTGTCGGGCACCACGCTGGCGACCGTCTTGTTGCGCCAGTCGGTGAGCGTGTGATCGAACGTCTGCGTGAGCGGCCCGTGCAGCGCGTAGACGTCGCTGTCCTTCACCGGTCGCACGAACACGCCCACGAAGTCGCTCGTGTTGTGGCCGGCGATCAGATCGAGGCCGGGGCCCGTCCGCGCGACCACGCGGACGAGCCGCCCGCTGTCGGCCGTCACGCCCATCGCCGCCTGCGACGCGGTGCGCTGGGCGGCCAGCTCGCTCCAGTTGGTCGTGTCGACGAGCGCCCGCAGCACCTGGTTGACCATGGACGGCGCCGCCGGGTACCCGTCGACGCGCCACTGCCCGTCGGCCTCGCGCACCACGACCGACGAATCCTTCCCCTTGATGAAGGCCATCGTGTCCACGGCCGCGGTGTCGATCTTCGGCATCGCGAACCCCTCGGCGCGGTCGGTGCCCTGGTGGCGGGCAAAGGCGAACACCCCCCACAGCACCAGCGCCACGACCAGCACGCCGGCCAGCCGGATCAGTTGCTTGCTGCTCACGCCACGCCTCCCGCCGCGACCGGGCGATAGGGTTCACGGGTCTTCCGCCGGCGCCGGGCCAGCACCATCAGGCCGGCCAGCACCAGCAGCACCGGCACGCCGATCACGTTGAAGTACTTCACCGCGTCGCGGGTCCCCGCACTGGTGAACGCCAGGGCCGGCGGGTTCGGGTTCTTCGACCGGATCGAGATCAACGCCTCGTTCTGCGTCAGCCAGTCGACGGCATTCAGCGCGAAGTCCAGGTTCTCCGGCGCGTGCTGCGCGATGCGATCGGTCACGAAGTCGTTGTTCCCCACCACGATCACGCGCCCACGGACCGTCGCGTGCTTCGACGCCGCGGGCGCCACCTGCACGGCCAGCAGCTGCGTCCCGAGGTTCGTCTGCGGGTACGACCGCGTCGGGTTGATCGACGCCTCGCCGGTGAGCGTTCCACCGCCGCGGCTCGAGATGAGCAGCGGCGTGATCGCGTAGCCCGCCTTCTTCGTGGTGTCGACGCTGCTCGCCCAGGTGAGCAGCACGTTGTCCACCTGCTGGTTCACCACCGACTGGCCCGTGCTCTGCGCGTGCATGAAGAATGGATAGCGCGTCAGCACCTGGCCCATCGACGACGGCACCGGAATGATCTCGTTCGAGGCGAGGTCGTAGACCATGTTGCTCGGGATCGACACTCCGAACGGCGCCAGCATGCTGTTCCAGCCCACCGGCCGCGGCATCGCGTAGGGCATCTGCGAGTTCGGCTGCATCCCGCTGGCGAGCACCAGCGCGCTCCCGCCCCGGTTGAAGAACGCCGCGAACCGTTTGGCCGCGGCCGCCGGCAGCGAATCCGGCGCCCCGATCAGGACCATCGTTCGCGTCTTCGGCGACGGTACGGTGCTGTCCGTGAGCGTGAACGACTTCACCGTGTACGACTTGTTCAGCTGCTTCTGAAAGGCCTCGATCGACGCCGTCGGTCCCGACTCACCATCGAACAGCGCGATGGTCGGTTTGCTCGTGCGCGTCAGTGACTGGATGGCCGAGGCCAGCCGGTACTCGAGGTCGCTCGTCTGGCTGACGAACGGAATCGTCTGCGACTTGCCCTGGTACTGGATGGCGAGCCCGAGATAACCGTCCTTCACCTGCAGCGACGCGTTCCCGACGACATTGAACTGCACGGGCTCGATCCCGAGTGACTGGGCATCGTTCCGCGCCGCCGGGTTGTTCGTGGGATCGCGGTAGAGCACGCGCAGCTTGCCGTGGCTCGCCGACTGCAGGTCCCGCAGCAGATCGTTCACGTCCTGCTTGAGCAGCGCCGCGCTGGTGGGCAGCTGGTTCGACGCGAACTCCGTGATCGTCACGAGATCCGGCAGGCGGCCGACGATCTCCTTGGTCCCCGACGACAGCGTGTACGCATGCCCCGGCGTGAGATCGAGCCGGCCGTTGATGTAGTTGCCGAGGAGGTTCACGACCACGAGGATGGCCGCGGTGAGCAATACACCGAGGCGCAGGCGGCCGCGCGCCGCCCCGTTGCGCGACAGCTTCCGGCCGAGCAGCGCACCGTAGGCCAGGGACAGGAACACGCCGGCCAGCGAGAAGAAGTAGATCGCGTCGCGGAGGTCGATGACGCCGCGCGCGATGTTCTCGAAGTGCGACAGCACGCCCAGCCGCGCGGCGATCGCGCCCAGCGTGGGCGGCAGGCCGACGATCAGCGGGTCGAGGCCCACCAGGATCAGCACGAACATCACCGCCACCGCCAGGATGAAGGCGGTGATCTGACTGCGCGTGAGACTCGACGCCCACACCCCCACCCCGGCCAGCCCCAGCGCCAGCATCGCGGCGCCGGCATACTGCGCGATGATCGGACCCCAGTACAGCTTCGCGCCCAGCGTCAGCCCCAGCGGAATCGGCAGCGTGAGGGCCAGGCCGATCCACAGGAAGCACACCGCGCCCACGAACTTGCCGAGCAGCAACTCGAACTCGGTCACCGGCTGCGCGAGCACGAGTTCGAGCACGCCGCTCCGGTTGTCCTCGGCCAGCGTCCGCATGGCCACCGCCGGGACGAAGAACAGGAACACCCACGGCAGCAGGCTGAGCATCGGGCGCAGCGACGCCTCGCCGATCAGGAACGCCTGACGGAAGTACATGAAGGCGTTCACGGCCACGAAGACGACGAGCAGCACGTACCCCGTCGGGTGGTCGAACATCGCCTTGACCTCGCGGCGCGCGATGGTCCAGATGCGTCCGATCATGCGGCCTCCTCCGTGGAGGGCGCGGCCCCGGACGGCGCCGGCTCCGTCGCCGTGAGCTGGCGGAACAGATCCTCCAGGCTCCCCGTCTCCTGATGCAGCTCGTACAACGTCCACCCCTCCGTCTTCGCCATCTCGAAGATGTGCGGGCGCAGGTCCGCCCCGTCGGACGCCGCCACGCTGGCGTGTACGCGCCCACCGTCGCTCTCCTGCGTCTCGACGTCGCGAACGCCGCCCAGCGAGGCCAGCTTCTCCTCCACGCCGGCCCCGGCCACCTCCACCTCGATCCGCACGCCGGCAGTCGCTCGCGTGACCAGCGAGTCCACCGAGCCGTCGGCCACCAGCCTGCCGCGATTGATGATCAGCAGCCGCGAGCAGGTGTGCTGGACCTCGGGGAGCACGTGCGTGGACAGCATCACCGTCCGCTCCCGCCCCAGACGCTCGATCAGGTGGCGGATCTCGACGCGCTGATTCGGATCGAGGCCCTCCGTCGGCTCGTCGAGGATGAGCAGATCGGGCCGGTGGAGGATCGCCGTCGCCAGGCCGACCCGCTGCTTGTAGCCCTTGGAGAGCTCGCCGATCGGACGGTTGAACACCGGCTCGATGGCGGTCGCCTCCACCGATTCGTCGATCGCGCGGGCGCGATCCGCGGTGCTGAGCTCGCGCAGCCGCCCCATGAACTCGAGGTAGTCGGCGACCAGCATCTCGCCGTAGAGCGGATTGTTTTCGGGCAGGAATCCGATGCGGCGTTTGGCATCGCGCCCCGCTTCGGCGAGCGGAACGCCGTCGAAACGGATCGAGCCCTCATCGGGCTCGAAGATCTGCGTGATCATCCGCATGGTCGTGGATTTCCCCGCGCCGTTCGGTCCGAGGAATCCCACCACCTGCCCACGGTCGACGTCGAACGAAACGCTGTCCACCGCGGTGATACCGTCAAAGCGCTTGGTCACGCGCTCCAGCGAAAGCAGCGACATGTGAGGATGCGGGACATGGGTATCTGAACGCCCGGAAGTCGCAC
>JBJKRG010000038.1:0-5783 GCA_046704805.1 Gemmatimonadaceae bacterium | reverse complement strand
CTGACCTGGATGCTCGACCGGGGCTATTCCGTGAACATCTACATGTTCCACGGCGGCACGACGTGGGGATTCATGAACGGCGCCAACATCGACAACGGCCACTATCACCCGCAGACCACCAGCTACGACTACGATGCGGCGCTCGACGAGTCGGGACGTCCCACGCCGAAGTACTACATGTTCCGCGACGCCATCGCGAAGGCGACCGGGGTGAAGCCCCCGCCGGTGCCCGCAACCCCGCCGCCGATCGCGGTCCCGGCCTTCCCGCTTCGGCGGGTGGCGCGGCTCACCGACTACCTGCCCGATCCGGTGCACGTCCAGCGACCGCGCGGCATGGAGACCTTCGGCCAGTCGTACGGCTACATCCTGTACCGGACGAACGTCCGCGATGCGGCACAGGGAGAGTTGGTGATCCGCGACGTGCGCGATTACGCGCAGGTGTACGTGAACGGCACGCTGCAGGGAACGCTCGACCGCCGCCTGGCCGAAGACAGCATGCCGCTCGCCGTGCCGGAGAACGCGCGGCTGGACATCCTCGTCGAGAACTCCGGGCGCGTGAACTTCGCCCTGCCACTACGCCATGAAGAGAAGGGCATCACCCATTCCGTCACGCTGGCGGGACGGGAGCTGACCGGATGGGACGTGTACACGCTTCCGATGGCGTCGGCGCCGGCCGGGAGCTGCCCACCGGATTTCGCGGTGCGCTGCATGGCGGCCCGCGGCATGCCGGAGCCGATGCCCCCGATCGGGCAGCTCGACGGCCCGGCCTACTACGCCGGAACGTTCACGCTCGATGCCACCGGCGACACGTTCCTGGACATGCGCGGTTGGGGAAAGGGCACCGTCTGGGTGAACGGCCACCAGCTCGGCCGGTTCTGGGGAATCGGCCCGCAGCAGACGCTGTACGTGCCGGGCCCGTGGCTACACCGCGGCAGGAACGAGGTGTTCGTCTTCGATCTGCTGCGCCCGGAGCATCCGACCCTGGCCGGACTCGATCACGCGATCCTCGACGAGCTGCATCCCGACGACCGGTCGCACTGATCCGCTCGGGAACGAGAGGACGGGGACCGTTCATGAGCGCGCGGCGTCCGGCGCCGGCGCGGCGCGGAAATCAGTCGGCGCCGCCGTCTGCGCGGGCGGGGCGACTGCGGTAGGCGCGGCGCTTCCGCTGGCCCCGAGACACCACGAGATCGAGCGCCACCTCGACGGTCTCGGTTTCCGTGGTCGTGCCCAGATGCCGCTGCGCCGATTCCAGTACTTCGGGGTCCACCCAGATTTCCCGGCGAACTCTGACACGATTGTCGATGCGGCGGCTGGTGGGCATGTGCTTCCTCGATCGGAGAATTCCGGCAACGGGCGGGCCCGAATCATGGCCACGCCGGTCGGCTGCAGCAAGCGCACCCGAACATTTCCCGTAACCTTCCCTGCGCATCGCGCATCGCTCACGGTTCACCGTTCACTGTTCACTGTTCACCGTCTCCCGTTGCCGAGACCGGAATGCGCACCGTCGCCGCCGTCCTGATTGCCGCCTGCCTCCTGCCGGCGGGCGCCGCCGCCCAGCACGTCGAGTCGCTCTGGTATGCGACCGGCAGCGATTCCAGTACCGAACATTTCCTGGCGCACGCCGGGCAGATCGACCTGGTGTCGCCCCAGGTGTTCCAGCTCCGGGCCAATGGCCGCATCACCGGCCACCTCGATCCACGTCTCGTCGCGGGGGCGCACGAACACCACGTGAAGCTGGTGCCGCTGGTAGTGAACTCCGGGTTCAACCAGGCCACCATCCATCACGTGCTCGGGACGCGGTCGGCCTGGCGGCGTGCGTTGCGCAGTCTGGCGGCGCTCTGCCGGGACCAGCACCTGGACGGCATCCAGTTCGACCTCGAGAACGTGAACATCGCCGATCGGCAGCGGTTCACGGCGTTCGTGCGTGCAGCCGTGCCCGCCGTGCACCGCGCCGGCTGTACGCTCTCCGCCGCGGTCGTGCCTCGTCTCAGCGACACGCCCGGCCCCAATGCGTACGACCGGTGGATCTACGCCAACTGGCAGGGCGTGTACGACTACAAGGCCCTCGCCGACACGCTCGACTTCATCTCGTACATGACCTACGCCGAGCACACCGGCGCCTCGACGCCCGGTCCCGTGGCGGGCTTCCCATGGATCGAGCAGTGCCTGCGCCACCTGCTGGCGCTCGGCGTGCCGCCGTCGAAGATCTCGCTCGGCATTCCGTCGTACTCCGACTGGTGGTTCCCGTCCTACACGAAGAAGGGCGGCGCCCGCATGCAGGGGCGCGACATCCCGTACGTCCGCGCCGAGAGCCTGCTCGCGGCGAACGGCCTGACCGCCCCGTGGGACAGCGTGCAACGGGCCGCGCGCGCGGTGTGGAGCGAACACGGCGTCTTCCAATACCTCTGGGAGGACAACGTCCGCGCCTTCATGGACCGCGTGGCGCTCGTCTCGAAATACCACCTGCGCGGCTACTCGGTGTGGGTGCTGGGCACTGAGGATCCGTCGGTGTGGGCGGCCCTGGCGAAACACACGATCGCGGGCCAACCTTGAGCACGAACGGCGGCAACCGGGCCGCCGCGACTCCGGGAGAACGGCCGTGCGCATTCTCGTTGCCGACGACGACCCCGTCACGTCCCGACTCGTGTGCGCGCAGGTGCGCGGCATGGGCCACGAGCCCGCCGCGGCCTTCGACGCCATGCAGACCGTGATGCTCGCCATGCGGCTCCCGCAGCCCGAGGCGATCGTCCTCGATCTGAGCATGCCCGGTGGCACGGGGTTCGGCGTGCTCGAGAAGCTGCAGGCGTCGAACAAGACCGCGATGATCCCCGTGATCGTGCTCAGTGGGACGACCGATCCGAATGCGCGGCAGACGGCGCTCGATGCCGGCGCTGCGGCCTTCCTCGCCAAGCCGGCCTCGCCCGACCAGCTCCGGGAAGCGCTCGCGGAGATTCAGAGCCCTCCGGGGTGACCGGAGGGCCGGCCGACGGCCCGGTCAGGAGACGGCGCCGAACGCGCGTCCGACTCCGGCGGTGATCGCCATCGCCAGTGCGCCCCAGAAGGTGACACGGACTGCGCCGCGCACGACCGGGGCGCCGCCGGTGCGTGCCGCCACGGCGCCCAATACGGCCAGGAACACCAGCGACCCGCCGACCACGCACGGAATGATCTGCGAGACCGGCACCAGCACGCCGGTCCCGAGCGGCAGAATGGCGCCGACGGCAAAGCTCGCGGCTGAAGCCAACGCCGCCTGGATCGGACGGGCCGCGACGACCTCCGAGATCCCCAGCTCGTCGCGCGCATGGGCGGCGAGCGCATCGTGTGCCATCAACTGGTCGGCCACGCGGCGCGCCAGCGCGGGCTCCACTCCGCGTGCTTCGTAGATCGAGGCCAGCTCTGCGTGCTCCGCGTCGGGAGCGCGGGCCAGCTCGCGGCGCTCGCGCGCCAGATCGGCCTGCTCGGTCTCGGCCTGCGACTTGACCGACACGTATTCGCCGGCGGCCATCGACATCGCGCCCGCGACCAGCCCCGCCGTCCCCGCGATGATGATCGCTCCGCGGCCGGTGTTCGCCGCGGCGACGCCCACGACCAGGCTCGCCGTGGAGACGATCCCATCGTTGGCGCCGAGGACGGCGGCGCGCAGCCATCCGATGCGTTCGGTGCGGTGGCGTTCCTGGTGGCGCTGCAGCGCACTCATGGGGATCCTCCGGGGGGTGGCGTCCCTTTCAATATGTAGTACCGCATGGTATTTCTGGTGGGCCCGGCCGCTGGACGGCCGGCTCTTGACGGACCCCCATCAGGAGTATCGATGCGCTCACGAACCCTCGCCGCCCTCACGGCGTTGGGCGCGCTCGCTGCGCTGCCCGCCGCCGCACGCGCTCAGGCGGTTCCGCCGTACCCCGCCCGTGCCATCCAGCACGACATCCCGATGACCGACATGATCCAGCGCGCCTTCGCCGCCGGGACCCGCGACAGCCTCGGGACGCCCGGCCCGAACTACTGGCAACTCTGGACCGATTATACGATCGAGGCGCGATTCGACCCCGGCCCCGGCCTCGTCACCGGCCACGAGCACGTCGTGGTGCACAACAACGGGCCGAACGAGATGCACGAGATCGTGCTCCGGCTCGACCAGAACCTCTTCGCGCCCAACGTGCCGCGGGCCGAGGTGGTCACCGATATCACCGGCGGCATGACGGTGACGAGCCTCAGCGTGGACGGGCAGTCGGTGGCGCTCCACGAAGGGCCGGCCCCGCGGCGATTCGGCCGCGGCCGGGGCGGACGCGGCGCCGCGCCGCCCCCCGTGGAACTGGCGGCGTACGACCTGTCGCAGACCGTCGCGACCATCACCCTGCCCCGGCCGGTGCCGGCGCACGGCAGCTTCACCCTCGAAGCCAACTGGCACTTCACGGTGCCCAAGGTGATCGCGCCCACCCGCGGCATCCGTATGGGCGCGTGGGGCGATTCCCTGTATCAGGTGGGCCAGTGGTATCCGCGCGTCACCGTGTTCGACGACCTGCGTCAGGGCGGTTGGGACACGGAGCCCTACCTGGGCCCATCGGAGTTCTACAACAACTTCGGCCACTTCGATCTGAAGCTCGACGTCCCGGCCGGGTGGCTGGTGGGGGCGACGGGCATCCTGCAGAACCCGGACCAGGTGCTCACGGCCGCCGAGCGGGCGGGCCTGCAGCGTGCGCTTACCGCCGATTCGACGGTGCGCATCCTGAGTCCGAACGACTTCGGGCCGGGCAAGGCGACGGCCGCGGGTGACCGCCTGGTCTGGCACTTCGTGGCCGACACGGCGGGCGACGTGGCCTGGGCGACGTCGAACCAGTTCGTCTGGGACGGCGACCATGCCGTCATCCCCGGGACCGGCAAGAACGTCCCCATCAACATCATGTACCTGCCCGGTCACGAGCAGGCCTACGCCGACGCGGGCCCGACGGTGCGCCACGCCCTGCAGTTCTATTCGAAGCTCTGGATGCCCTTCTCCTTCCCGACGATGACGATGGTGGACGGCCCCGAGCTGGGCATGGAATATCCGATGTTCATCATGTCGAGCGTGCGCGCCTCGGACCACGAGACCGGGCACGAATGGTGGCCGATGACGCTCGGCACCAACGAGACCTGGTATCCGTTCATGGACGAGGGGTTCAATCAGTACATGAACATCCTCTCGGCCGCCGACCGCGCCGGCCAGGTTCCCGACCTCGACGGGCGGGGCCAGATGTACGGCCGCACGAGCGGGAACGAGCGTGAAGCGCCGATGATGTGGGACGCCAACTACGGCGGCCCGATGTACCAGTTCCAGGCGTACAGCAAGGCGCCGATGATGCTGTCGATGCTCGGCGGCATCGTCGGGGATAGTGCCGTCTGGCACGCGATGAGCGAGTACGCCCACGCCTGGCGGTTCAAGCATCCGTCGCCATGGGACTACATGTTCTTCATGAGCCACGCACTCCACCGGGACCTGGGCTGGTTCTGGTACTACTGGTTGTTCACGACCGATGCGGTGGACGGCTCGATCCAGCACGTGAGCGCGATGCACGGCCGCACGACGGTCACGGTGCACCAGGCGGGCCAGATGCCGTCGCCGGTGGTGCTCAACGTGCACTTCGCCCCCACGGGGCCGGCGCTGCGACACGTGCCGAACGCGAAGATCCTCGACGACTCCACGGCCACCATCACCTACCCGGTGAGCGTGTGGTGGAACGGCAGCCGCACGTTCAACGCCACGTTCGACTTCGGCCCGCGGCGGATCGAGCGCGTGGTGCTCGATC
>JBJKRG010000037.1:0-2989 GCA_046704805.1 Gemmatimonadaceae bacterium | reverse complement strand
ACCGGATTTCGGCGACGAGGGCGGCGGAGCCTGGATCGGGCGGCGGGCGTTGTCCGTCGTGGCGGCCGCCGCCGACGGGCGGGAGCCGGAAACGGCGCTCAGCGGCGCCATCCTCACCGCCACCGAGTCGAAGGAGACGAGCGACCTGGTGGCGTGGTCGGCCGACGCCTCGCCCGCCGACCTGGCCGCGCTGGCGCGCCTGGTGTTCCAGGTGGCCGAGGCCGGCGATCTCCGCGCCAACTCGCTGCTCGACCTGGCCACCGAGGAGTTGGCCCTTCACGCCCGGGCGCTATCGCGTAAGCTCTTCGCCGACGAGCGGGCGGCGATCCCGATCGCCCTGTC
Source organism: Gemmatimonadaceae bacterium (assembly GCA_046704805.1). Lineage (GTDB taxonomy): Bacteria > Gemmatimonadota > Gemmatimonadetes > Gemmatimonadales > Gemmatimonadaceae > JAGWRI01. Next base: position 2,647 of record JBJKRG010000037.1, on the reverse strand, counting down.
GGGCGGGCTGCTCGTGCGCGGCGGTGGGCTGCGCAACCGCCTCGCGCGCCGGCTGAAGGCCGCCGTGCCGGGTGCCCAGGTGAGCCAGGACGACGTCGTGCCCGCGCGCGGCGCCGTGCGCTCCGCCCTCCACTTCCTGGGCGACAGTATCTAGAGTGCCGGGCGGTCTGGTTCGCCGCGGCGCCTCGATCTCGAAGCCGCGTCGGTAATCCCCACCCCGGCTACTTCATGTAGATCACCAGCGCCCCGCACGCATTCCCAAGCGTCAGGTCCGGCATGGTCGCGACGCCGGTATAGACCTCCATCAGTACGATGTCACACGTTGGTATGGTGTTGAGCGCATCCCAACTCGAGAGCGCGCCATTCACCACCACCGCCGGCTTGGAGGGCCGGGGGCATCGCACCATACGAACGCTGAAGTGAGAGTCGCCCTGGACCGACACGCGGACGCCGGGCACGGTTGCTTCGATCGCCTCGCCAAATCCACCGTGGGCGTCCATCTACTCTCGCGTGAAGAAATACCCGCCAATGCTCTCCGCCCGGTGAAGAAAGAAGTCGTCATACCGGTGGAAGACGCGATACTCCGGAGGAACGAGCGAATCCGCCACCGTGAGAACGGGACTCAATGAAGTGGCTACGGGGCTCATGACGACGAAGAGCGTGGCCGTATCACCTGCGATCACGTGCCGCCGAAGGTCAACCGGCTGAAAGCCGAGCTTTCGGACACTCAGAACCAGGTCGGTGGGAGGAGTCAGGTGGATCCGGAAGGTGCCGGTGCTATCGGAGGTCGTGTGCAACACTCCGTATGTCACCTCGGCACCGGAAATCGGGTGGCCCGTAGCGGCATTGATGACGTGCCCGACCCGCGCGACTTGCCCTCCCGCACTCGTCGCCATCACGGCAATGCCGGTGAGAGCGCCAAGTGCCAGAAGGACTGCGCGCGTCATTCTGTTCATGCAACCGTCCCTGGCGGGCTTCACGAGCGCGAAGATACCCCCCGACGGCTCTGCAAGCTACGAGCTGAACCCGCTCCGGTCTGCGGGTGGGCCCGCCGGGTCCCTCAGGCCGCTGCTTGCTCGGCGGGCACCGCCGCCGGAAGCTCTCCCTCGATTCGCGCCATCACCGCCGACGCCAGGCAGTTGCCGAGCACGTTGATCGAGGTGCGCGCCATGTCCATGAACGCGTCGACGCCGAGCAGGATCGCCACACCGTCGAGCGGGAGGTTGAACTGCCCCAGCGCCCCAGCGAGAATCACCAATGCCGCTCGCGGCACCCCGGCCACGCCTTTGCTGGTGAGCATCAGCGTGAGCATCATGAACACCTGCGTGCCCAGCGACATGTGCAGCCCCGCCGCCTGGGCCACGAACACGGACGCGAGGGCCAGATACAGCGTCGTGCCGTCGAGGTTGAACGAGTAGCCGGTGGGGATCACGAAGGCGACGATGCGGCGCGGCACCCCCATCTCCTCCATCCGCTCCATGGCCAGCGGCAGCGCCGCCTCCGACGACGCCGTGGTGAACGCGATCAGCCACGGCTCCTTGATCGCCGACACGAAGCGCCGGATCGGCACCTTGAACACCACTGCCACCGGGAGCAGAACGAGCAGGGCGAACAACACGAGGGCCGCGTAGAGTGAGAGCACGAGCACGGCGAGCTTGCGCAGCACGTCCATCCCGCTCGTTCCGACGGTCACCGCGATCGCTGCGCCGATTCCAATGGGCGCGAACCACATGACGATGCCGGTGAACTTGAACATCACTTGCGAGAGGCCTTCGCAGAACGAGAGCATCGTGCTCTTCGCCGTGCCGGCCGGCACCTGCGAGAGGGCCACCGCGAAGATGATCGCGAAGAAGACGATCTGCAGCACCTCGTTGTTCGCGGCCGCCTCGAAGAAGCTCTGCGGCACGGTGTGGATCAGGACGCTGCTGAACGTGGCATGCGTGGCCGCCAGCCCCGTCGTCTGGGCAACGTCGGCGCCGCCCAAGTCCACCCCCACACCCGGCTTCACGATGTTCACGATGGCCAGGCCGATCACCAGGGCCAGCGTCGTGATCACCTCAAAATAGATGATGGCGCGGAGCGCCAGCTTCCCCACCCGCTTCATGTCGTCGCCGTGCCCGGCGATGCCGATCACCAGCGTGCCGAAGATGAGGGGCACGATGAGCGACTTGATCATGCGCAGGAAGAGCGTCGCCCAGATCTTGAGATCGGGGGCTGCCCACCCGCCGTGCGCGGCACGGGCGGTCTCCGGGAATGCCCACCCGACGAGGATCCCCACCACCATCGAGATGATGATCCACTGCGACAGGCTGATTCGCCGCAGGAAGCCGCGCCGTCGCGCCGGGGCTTCGCCCGGCGGGGTCATGCCTTCTCCTCCGCCGACGCCAACTGCCGCCGGAGCACCGAGTGTTTGGAGCCGTAGGAGAAGTACAGCACGAGCCCGATGACCAGCCAGACCGCGAACCGGATCCACGTGATGGTGGGCAGCTTGTACATCAGGTAGAAGCAGGCGAGGATCGAGATCATCGGCGTCACCGGCACCCACGGGACGCGGAACGGCCGTACCCGGTCCGGCTCGATGCGGCGCAGGAAGATCACCCCCGCCGACACGAGCACGAACGCGAACAGCGTGCCGATGTTCGTGAGG
>JBJKRG010000036.1:0-13143 GCA_046704805.1 Gemmatimonadaceae bacterium | reverse complement strand
TTCGTCCCGGGCAACAGTGGTTTACACCCCGAAGAGCTTCCTCCCACACGCGGCGTCGCTGCGTCAGCCTTTCGGCCATTGCGCAAGATTCCCCACTGCTGCCTCCCGTAGGAGTCTGGGCCGTATCTCAGTCCCAATGTGGCTGGCCATCCTCTCAGACCAGCTACCCGTCGTTGCCTTGGTGGGCCATGACCCCGCCAACAAGCTGATAGGCCGCGAGCCCCTCGCGCTCCCCCGGAGGTTTCCTCTCCGGTCGATGCCGACCAGAGAGCGTATGCGGTATTACCCGGCCGTTGGGCCGGCTATCCCCCAGAGCGCGGCAGGTTGCTCACGTGTTACGCACCCGTTCGCCGGTTGCCCTTGCGGGCCCCCGTGACTTGCATGTGTTAAGCACGCCGCCAGCGTTCGTCCTGAGCCAGGATCAAACTCTCCAATGAGTTCGAAATAGCTCCTCGAAAACGCTGCCCACGCTGTCGCGTTGGACAGCGTGTCCGAATCACAGAATGTTCAGGTCTGAACTCTCCCCGGCACCCCCGAACGGGCACCGGCTCACCGAGTTCGCCTCGCACATCCATCTTCCCGATTCAGTTGTCAATCAACGTGAGTGTCACCAGTCAGTGACAGCCTTTAATAATAACTGTGACGTGCGCGGCCAGTCAAGCGCTCGTCCCCCCAATTCCGCCACCCGCCCTCACCCTGCGCTCGACCCCACCCCGCTCCCATGCGCCGTGTAGGAATCGAACCTACAACCTAGCGATTAAGAGTCGCTTGCTCTGCCAATTGAGCTAACGGCGCTTCGTGCCGCTCTACCCGCGTGGTGCGCCAGGAGGGAATCGAACCCCCGACCCACAGCTTAGAAGGCTGTTGCTCTATCCAACTGAGCTACTGGCGCTTCGTCCGCACCGGAGCGCACCCGGCCGCCTCGCGGCAGCCCGGCCCTCCGCTAGGTCGGGGCGCCCGGATTTGAACCGGGGACCTCCTGCTCCCAAAGCAGGCGCGATACCAGGCTACGCTACGCCCCGCGAGCCCGTAATTCTACCCGGGCGATCGACCACAGTCAACCGCGTTCCGCCACAGCGCTTAGCAGTCGCCGGATCGCTCGTCCCCGATGACTCACCGCCGCCTTCGCTTCCCGCGTCGCCTCCGAGAACGCGCACCCCAGTTCGTCGCTCACGAAGTACGGATCGTATCCGAATCCCGCCGTCCCTCCGTGTCGCGCCTCGGCGATGTGGCCCGCCGTCTCCCCGCGGGCGGTCACCGCGTGTGTCCCGTCCCAGTACACCGCCACGCAGACATACCGGGCCCCGCGATCCGCCGCGCCGGCCAACCGCTCCAGCAGCAGGGCGTTGTTCGCCTCGTCGAGCGCGACGCCCCGAAGGTCGGGGCGAGCGCTCCACCGCTTGCTGTACACGCCCGGGGCGCCGTCCAGCGCCCGGACCTCCAGTCCCGAGTCTTCCGCCACCACCGGCAGTCCGCCCGACCGGTCGAAGAAGTAGCGCGCCTTCGCACGAGCGTTTTCCTCGAAGGTGGCGTACGCCTCCACGGCATCCTCGTCCGGCGTCGCTGCTATCCCCGCCTCGGCCGGATCCGTCACCTGCCACCCTGCCGCGGCAAACATCGGGCGCAGCTCGCGCAGCTTCCCGCGGCTGCGCGTGGCGAGCAGCACCACCCGGGGACTCAATGGGCGAGCGCCTGCTGCTGGACCTCATCGAGCATCCGGATGCCGCGTTCCGCCAGCGCGAGCAACTCGTCGAGCTGCCCGCGGGTGAACGTGCCGTGCTCGCCGGTACCCTGCACCTCCACGAAGTGGCCCTGGCTGCTCATCACGACGTTCATGTCCACTGCGGCGACGACGTCCTCCGCATATTCGAGATCGAGGCGCGGTTGGCCGCCCAGGAGGCCCACGCTGACCGCAGCCACCCGGCGTTCCACCGGTGAGACGGCCAGGCGGCCCGACGACACCATCCACGCGAACGCATCGACCACGGCCACGCTGGCCCCCGTGATGGCTGCGGTCCGGGTCCCGCCGTCTGCCTGCAGGACATCGCAGTCCACGCGGACGGTGAACTCACCGAACGCGAAGCCGTCGAGCATGGCTCGCATGCTCCGCCCGATGAGCCGCTGGATCTCCTGGGTGCGCCCGCCCAGTTGCGCGCGCTCGCGCGGTGTTCGCGTGTGCGTGGCCCGGGGAAGCATCGCATATTCGGCCGTGATCCATCCCTGGCCGCTCCCCTTCCGCCAGGCCGGAACCCCGTCTTCCACGGACGCCGTGCAGAGGACCCGGGTGTTGCCGAAGGTGGCGAGACAGGACCCCTCCGCATACGCCGAGGCGCGGCGGGCGAGCGAGACGGGGCGTAGAGCGTCCGGCGCTCTGGCGACGCGGGGGGGAGTGGATGGTTCAGCCACGGAGCTTCTCGATGAGGGAGGTGGTGGAGTGCCCCGGGGTCAGGGGCACCACGACCACGTCCCCGCCCCGTGCGCGCACTTCAGGCGCGCCGACGATCGTGGCCTCGGTGTAGTCTCCGCCCTTGACGAGCACATCGGGCTCGAGCGCCCGGATGAGCTGGAGCGGCGTGTCCTCGTTGAAGAGCACCACGACGTCGACCATCGCCAGGGCCGCCAGCACGTAGGCCCGGTCCGCCTCCGTCCGCACGGGGCGCCGCGGTCCCTTGAGCCGACGGACGGAGGCGTCGGTGTTCACCCCGACGACAAGGGCATCTCCGAGGCGGCGGGCGGCGAGCAGCAGATCCACATGGCCCGGGTGCAGCAGATCGAACACGCCGTTCGTGAACACCACGCGGCCCGAGGTGTGGGTGCGCCACGCCCGGGCCTCGTCCCACGACAGAACCCGCGCCGCCGGCGGCGCCGCATCGCTCAATACGAATCCTCGGCGTGCGGGTGGAACGAGAAGGCCCGAACGGTCAACGGGAGCTCGATCATCTCCGTGTAGTCGGCGGACATCCGGATGGTCCTCGTGGCGGGATAGCGCTGGATCGAGATCTCCTTCGCGTCCTCCGGAAGGCCCAGGGAATCCGCGTCGGCCCACAGGTGCTCGCGCATCACGGAGTCCGGGCGGAGGCTGTTGAACCGCAGTTCCTGCTTCATGTCGTCGGTGTACTCGTAGTAGCGCCAGTATGCGCCCCCGATATTCAAGCCGAAGTACACCACCGCCGTGACGATGAGGAGGGTGAACAGACACCCCAACGAGCTCTTCCCCGGTCGCCCCTTCACCACTGGGACTGCGCCCCCGTCACGATGTCGTCGACGATGTGCTGGATGGCCTCCTTCCGGCCCGCCGCCTCCGCGCGCTCGTCATACTCGCCCGACGCGGTCAGGCCGTCCTTCTTCCAGAGGGTCTTGCCCGATTTCTGGTCGACGATCTCGACGTTGATCGTGATCTGCAGCTTGCGCCGGGCCGAAGTGGATTGGTTCGGATTGGCGCTGAAGGATACGGGGACGTCGGCATCGTAGGACGTGATGGTACCGCGAACGACGGCGTCGGCCTGCCCCTCCGGCGCGTCCCGCACCCCGAGTCGCCTGTCGAGCTGGTCGTCCATGGCCTTGTAGAGTTCGCTCTGCACGTCAGGGGACGCGGTGTTGTTGTCGAAGGGTAGCACGGCCATGGTCCTGATGTTCGGGGGAAACGCCCCCTGAGAAAAGCCGTAGTGCACCCCACACGCGCCGAGGGCGACGAGCAACAGCGCGCTAAGGAAACGTCCAGAGCGAAGCATCGAAGGGTCCGGTATCGGCCGACGTAGTGATGACGAGATCGAGGGTGCGACGGTCACTTTCGTCGCGGTACCGTACGCGGCCGTCGGCGGACCGTGTGACCCAGGCACGTACCCGGCCGCCGTCGACACGTTCGAGCCGGCGGAGGGCCCCCCCGTCAAAAGTAACCCGCCATCGCACCGGGCGGCCCAGATCCGCCCGCAGGATCGAGCCGCTGAGTCGCGCCACGGTATCCCGGGTTGCTGGAACGGCAAACCGCCCGAGCGCCGCCCACAGCAGCGCCGGCGGGGGGATCAACCCCGGGTCGGGCACCTCCTGCGGCAGCCGGACCTGGTCGCCGATGACGACCACCGCCCCGCTCCCGGTACCACCGGCCAGGAAGAAGTCGAGCCGGACGCTGTCCGGAGGCGCCACCCGAGCCGCGCCCTCTCCACGGGCCACCAGACTCGGTTCGTCGAGCTCCCACTTGAACACGATCCGCTGATGCGCGTCCCCGAGGGACGTGGCCGGCAGTCGGGCCGGGACGGGGGCACCGCGAAGGGGACCCAGGCGTGGAGCACAGGCCGCAGCCGCCAGGGCGAGCGCCGCGACGGCCGCCCGGCTACAACGCGTCCTGCAACCGTGCACGAAAATCGCTCGGCAGCGCGGCCGGCCGGCCGTTCGGATCGAGTGACACCAGCACGGTCCGCGCCGACACCAGCCGTTCGCCACTCCCGGCGTTGAAGATTGTGTACTCGAAGGTGACGGCACGCGAGCGAACCTCGGCCAGCCGAGTCTCCACGCGGATCCGATCGTCGTATCGCGCGGCCGCGTGGTACCGCAACGACGCCTCGGCGACCGCGAGGGACACGCCGCGGCGCTCCATCTCGGCGTAGCTCACGCCGAAGGCTCGAATGAAATCGGTGCGACCGATCTCGCACCATACGAGGTAATTCGCATGGTAGACCACGCCCATCTGATCGGATTCGGCGTAGCGGACCCTCAGTTCACTCACCTGAAGGTGGCTCATGAACGGCCGGCGCGGTGGAGGCGGGCGGAGCACGGATGAGGCATCTGGCGCGAAGAATAGAGCGGCGCTGCGGTTTGTAAAGACGCGGCAGGGACGCTAGAATCAGCGCGTGCTCCCCTCGCCGTGCTACGTCTTCTCGGACGCGCATCTCGGATACGCGCCGGCCCCCGTGGAGCGGTCGGTGCGCACCTTCCTGCGGTCGCTACGCGAGCGGGCCGGGTCGCTGGTCATCAACGGTGACCTGTTCGAGTTCTGGTTCGAGTGGCGGCATGTGATTCCGCGCCGGGCGTATCGTGTGCTGGCGGACCTGGCCGATCTGCGCGAGGCGGGCGTCCCGATTCTCATGATCGCCGGGAACCACGATTGCTGGGGCGGCAGCTTCCTGCGCGACGACGTCGGTGTGGACTTTCACGTCGGGCCCTGGCGCGGCGAGTTGGCCGGGTGGCGGGCATGCCTCGAACACGGTGACGGACTCCGGGATCGCGAGGACCGGCGCTACCGCATGCTGCGCACGATCCTCCGCAACCCGTGGGCGATTCGCGCGTTTCGGTGGATCCACCCGGACGTGGCTACGCCGATCGCCGGCGGCAGCTCGCACGCCAGCCGATCCTACGGGGCGCGGGACGAGGGTCGCGGGCTCCGACGCGTCGCCGAGCAACGGTTGATCGCCGATCCATCGACCGAGCTCCTCATATTCGGGCATTCGCACGTCGCGGCCCTGGAGCGGATGCCATCCGGGGGCGTCTACGCCAACGCCGGATCCTGGCTCGAAGCGCCGACGTACCTGCGGATCACACCCGAGCGCGTGGAGCTGCGCCGTTGGGACGGATCAGCCGAGGGGGTGACTCTCGACCGTGTCGATCGCGCGCCCGAGAAAGCGCTGACCTAGAGCCAGGAACCGGGTCGGCTCGTCGGAACAGACGAACTGATATCGCGGCACCGCGTCCGCGGGCGCCTCGAGACCGCGCTCCCGGAGCACGCGGCCGGTCTCGGCAGCGGTTTCCTCGGCACTGTCGATGAGGCGGACCCTCGCGCCCAGCAGGTCCTGCAGCAGGGGCTTCAGGAGCGGATAATGCGTACACCCGAGCACGAGCGTATCGACGTGGTCCCGGGTGAGCGGCGCGAGATACTCCCGGGCGATGAGGCGCGTCGCCTCCCGATCCGTCCACCCCTCCTCCACGAGCGGGACGAAGAGCGGGCACGGCCGCCCCTCGACGCGCACGTCGGAGCGCAGCGCATGGATGGCCCGGTCGTACGCGCCCGACCGCACCGTGCCCACCGTGCCGATCACACCGATGGCACCGCTTTCCGTGGCGCCGACCGCGGCGCGGGCGCCCGGCTCGATCACCCCGACGACCGGGACGCTCCGCTCCGCCTGCAGCAGCGGCAACGCGTGCGCCGTTGCGGTATTGCACGCGACGACGATGGCCTTGACGCCGCGCGACTCGAGGAAGTCCGCGATCTCACGGCTGTAGCGCTGGACCGTTTCCGGCCCCTTGTTCCCGTAGGGGACGCGTGCCGTATCGCCAAAGTACAGGAGGCTCTCGTGGGGGAGCTGTCTCATGAGTTCGTGCACGACCGTGAGGCCACCGATGCCGGAGTCGAAGACACCGATCGGAGCGGGATCGGTCATGGCACGCGCAGTTGGATGCCGACGTTCGCGCCCGATGCCGTGGGGTGTACGGCGAGCTCGGCAGGCACGTCCCAGAGATTGGCCGAAACGTAGGCTTCGAGCCCGCTCATCAGGTGGTTGGTGACCAGCACGGCGATCCAGTCCTCGACGTGGGCTTCCCGGCTCCGGATGAGCTGGGAGTTGTATGGGGACGGTGCGACCGTACGGATTTTCTGCCCCGTGGCCGGGTTCCAGTACGAGGTGACGACGCTGTCCGCCCCCGCGTTGCGGGCCTGGCGCAGGTCGAACTGTGCCTGGCGCAACATGGTCACACAGACGGCCTCGAAGGCGATGAAGAGCGCCGACGCCTTCGGCCGGCCGAGCACGGTCTGCGAGTACCCCGGGAGCACGAACGAGTACAGGAATGCGCGGCCCGGCGAGAGCGGCGGCTTCAGGGCCGGCCTGGGGCCGCGGGTGGTGTCGGCCAGCGACGTATCCGTGACCGTTCGCGGGATGGCCACGGCACGGACCGTCGTATCGCGGCCCTGGGCGCGGGCAGGGGATGCCGCACCGAGCGTCACGGCAAGCAGGACGAACGCCCACTCCGTCCAGCGAACCCGGTGCGCGCGACCGCGCCGCGCCGCCTGGTGAGGCGCTGGCGGGAGTGCATGGGAATCGAACCCACCCAACCCGACGTCGTCAGGTCGCAACAGTTTTGAAGACTGCGAGAGCCACCAGGCCCCCTGCACTCCCCCGCTCACGCGACCACCAACGGGTGCGCGCCGGCCGGGCGCACCTGGCCGATCTCGGCGGCACCGGGAACGCGCGAAAGGTACGCCGCGCAGCGATCCGCGGGAACGCACACGAGCAGGCCGCCCGAGGTCTGCGGATCGAGCAGGATGGCCCGCCGTGCTTCGCTCGTGGCCCGCCATTCCACCTTGTCGGCGAGGAAGGCGAGGTTCCGCTCGGCGCCGCCCGTGCGCATGCCGCGCTCCCACGCTTCGACCGCGCCGGGCAGGGTCGGGACGGCATCGGCCTCGATGACGAGGGTGACGCCACTGGCACGCGCGATGTGTGACGCGTGGCCGAGGACCGCGAACCCCGTCACATCCGTCGCGCAGCGCACATCGAGCGCCACCGCCGCCCGGCTCGCCTCAGCGTTGAGTGTCTGCATGGACCGATGGAGTGCCTCGGCCTCGGCGGTCCCCAACTCTCCCTGTTTCTCCGCCGTCGCGAGCAGCCCGGTGCCGACCGGCTTGGTCAGGACGAGGCGGTCGCCGGGCTTCGCGGCGGCGTTGGTGAGGAGCCGATCGGGGTGGACCCGGCCGGTCACGGCGACCCCGAACTTCAACTCCTCGTCAATAATCGTGTGGCCGCCCACGACGAGGGCGCCGGCCTCGTGTACCTTGTCCTGCCCGCCCTGGAGGATCCGGCCCAGCACGTCGAGCGGGAGCTTCCCAGATGGGAAGCCGACGACGTTGAGGGCGGTGAGCGGCTCGCCCCCCATGGCATAGACATCGGAGAGCGCGTTCGCCGCGGCGATCTGGCCGAACAGGTACGGATCGTCGACGATCGGTGCGAAGAAGTCGACCGTCTGGACCAGCGCGAGATCGGGCCCGAGGACGAACACGCCCGCGTCGTCGAACGTTTCTCGCCCGACGAGGAGCCGGGGATCGCGTTGGTGCGGCACGCCCCTGAGCGCTTCGGACAGATCCCCGAGGCCCAACTTGGCCGCACAGCCGGCACAGCGGGCGAACCCGGTCAGCCGGAGCAACTCGTGGTCGGGGAGGGCGGCGCTCATGCGGTTACCGGACGGCGGCGATCGCTTCGATCTCGACGAGCACGTTGCGCGGGAGCGCCGAAACCTGAACGGTCGAGCGAGCGGGACGCGCGTCCCCGAGTGCCCGGGCATACGCCTCGTTGACCCTGGGGAAGTCGCTCATGTCGTGCAGAAATACCGTCGTCTTGACAACATCGTTCCAGCTGGCCCCCGCGGCCGCGAGGACGGCCGCGAGGTTCGCCAGCACGCGCTCGGTCTGTGCCACGGCGTCGCCGGACACGATCTGCCCGGTCGCGGGGTCGATGGCGATCTGCCCCGCCGTGAAGACGAAACCGTTGTGCACCACCGCCTGCGAATACGGGCCGATGGCCGCCGGCGCCTTGTCGGTGTGGAGCGTATTGGGCATCAGGAGTCTCTCCGAAATGCGGCCGGCGCGGGGCCGGCTGCGCGCAATCGTGTCGAATGATATGCGGACCGCGGGAACGTAGTCATGGGGCGTCCGGGATCGCCAGACCGAAGAGTCTGGCGGCATTCCGCACGACCACCGGGCCGAGGGCGCCGGCGTCGACCCCGCGGGCTTCGGCCACGCGGTGCAGCGTGAGGCTGACCCACGCCGGCTCGTTCCGCTTGCCGCGATGCGGCACGGGGGCGAGGTACGGAGCGTCGGACTCCACGAGGAGTCGGTCGTCCGGGACGAGGCGGAGAAGCGCGTCACCGTCCCATTTGCGGAAGGTGACGATTCCGCTGAACGAGACGTACCAACCGACGGCCAGTGCCTCTTCGGCCAGGTCGTGGGACCCGGTGTAGCAGTGCAGTACGCCACGCACGCCGCCGGCCCCCGCTTCGGTGACCATCGCGTGGGTGTCGGCCTCCGCCTCACGCGTGTGGACGACCACGGGCCGCCGGAGGTCGCGGGCGAGGGCGAGCTGGGCCGCGAAGGCGCGGCGCTGCTCGGCGGGTGGCGCATGGTCGTAGTGGTAGTCGAGACCGCACTCGCCGATCGCGACCGCCCCGAGCGCGCACTCCTCGGCGATGCGCGGGGGGTCGGTCAGCGGATCGAACCCGGCCGCATCGTGGGGATGGATGCCGGCGGTGAAGGACAGGAACCCCGGGTGGCGGGATGCGAGCGCGCGGGCGCGCGCCGCCGCCGCCAGCGATTCGCCGATGCACACCACGGCCCTGGCGCCGGTCAGACGGGCGCGCTCGACGACCTCCTCGCGGTCGGCGTCGAAGGCCGGGTCGGCGAGGTGGGCGTGACTGTCGACGAAGACGGCCATGGCAAGGCGAGCCACCACCGGGGCCGCGGCGGCCCCCCGCCCTTCCACCGACGGTGGCCACTTGGCCTCGATCCAGATGAGGAGCGCGCCGGCGACGTAGATCGAGCTGAACGTACCGGTGAAGATGCCGAACGCCATGATCCAGGCGAACGGCCGGATCACCACGCCCGCGAAGAAGAGCAGCGCGAGGGTGGCCGTGAGGGTGGTGACGTGGGTCAGCACCGACCGGGGCAGCGTCTCGTTGATGCCGCGGTTGACCGTGTCGCGGAAGGGTTCCTTGCGCTGCTTGCGCAGGTCCTCACGGACGCGGTCGAAGATGATGATCGTGTCGTTGAGCGAATACCCGATCACGGTGAGGATCGCGGCCACGACCGTGAGCGAGATCTCCAGGCGCAGCATGGAGAGGAAGGCGAGCGTGGTGAAGACGTCGTGCGCCGTGGCGACGACGGCGGCCACGCCGAATCGCCATTCGAACCGGATGGCGAGGTAGATCAGCGTCACGAGGAACGAGATGGCGACGGCGATCATGGCGTTGCGACGCAGTTCCTGGCCGACCTGCGGCCCGACGTACTGCGAGGAGAGCACGCGGACCTGCGAGGTGTCTCCGAACTGCGCATGGAGCGCGGCCTCGATCTGCTTGGCCGTGCTGTCGGTGGCCGCGGCGGTCGCGGCGGAGGCGCCGCTCTTGGGCTGGGCGTTGATCGTGTACGCGGTGGGCGACCCGAACTGCTGGATCGTAGAGCCGCTGAACCCGGCCCCGTCCACCGTGGAGCGGATGACGTCGGGATTCGGCGCCTTGGCGAACTCCACCTGCATCGTGGTGCCGCCCGTGAACTCGATGCTGTAGCGCGCGCCGCGGATGACGAGCGCGGTGAGCCCGACGAGAATGAAGACGATCGTGAGCACGGCGGCGCGCCGCCAGTACTTGATGAAGTCGTAGCTGGTGTTGTGGAAGATGCGCAGCATCTAGATGCTCAGCGTCTGGGCGCCGCGCGAGCGGCTCAGCCACAGGAGGAAGAAGGTGCGGACGACGAAGATGGCGGCGACCATGGAGGCCACGACGCCCGCGATGAGCGTCACGGCGAACCCACGCACGGGGCCGCTGCCCCACTGGTAGAGCACCGACGCCGTGAGGATCGTGGACACGTTGGAGTCCACGATGGCCGGCATGGCGTGGTGGAACCCTTCGTCGATCGCCGTCCGGACGGTCTTGCCGCGGTCGAGCTCCTCGCGCATGCGCTCGAAGACGAGCACGTTGGCGTCCACGGCGATGCCGATGGACAGCACGAGGCCGGCGAGGCCCGGGAGGGTGAGCACGGCGTCGAAGCCGGCCAGGGCGGCCAGCGTGTAGAGGACGTAAATCGAGAGGCCGCAGACGGCGAGGAAGCCGGAGAACCGGTAGTACCCCGTCATGATGATCACGATGAGGATGAGGGCGATGACGCCCGCCCGGAATCCCTGGTTGATCGAGTCCTTGCCCAGGCGCGGGCCGATGACCACCGCCTCGGCGACCTTGAGCGGCACGGGAAGCGCGCCGGCGCGGAGCACGAGGGAGAGGTCCTGGGCGGCCGAGAGATCCTTGCCGCCCATCGTGATCTGCCCGCGGGTACCGATGGCGCTCTGGATGACGGGCGGCGTGCCCATCACGCGGCCGTCGAGCACGATCGCCATGTAGTTGCCGATGTTCTTGGCGGTTTCGGAGCGGAAGCGGCGGCCGCCCTCGTTGTTGAGCGTGAACTCGACCACGGTGCCGTCGGTGGGGCTCTGCGAGGGACGGGCGTCGTTGATGTACTCGCCGGTGATGATCGGCTTGGAGTCGGTCACGTAGAGCGCGCGGTACCACTGCGCGCCGATCTGCGCCGAGTCGGTGCCCCACAGAATGCGCTTGCCGGGCGGGACGGCGTCCTGGATGGCCGGCATCTGGAGCGCGGTCTCGATCGTGGCCACGTCGCTGAACGGCACGAAGTACTGCCCGTCGATGCCGCCGGCGGTGATGTCGCTCTCGAACGGACCGCCGGATTGGGCGGTGAGCGAGTCCACCTTGCTGGTGTCGCGCTTGGCGGCCACGGCCTTGCCCTTGGCCTTCCCGGTGTCGCCGCCGGTGAGCAGGTTCTGCAGCCCCGCGGCGCCGGCCGCCGGCTGCTGGGCGGCGCCGGGCTTGGGCGCGGTCGCGCCCGCCACGGTCTTGCCCTGCTGGCGCAGGATCTGGTCGAACCGGCCGAGCACCTTGTCCAGCGCGTGCGTCTTGTCGTCGATCAGGAACTCGAGGTAGGCCTGCTGCTCGACGAGGTTCTCGGCGCGCTGCGGGTCGTCGTAGCCGGGGATCTCGACGACGATGCGGTCGTTGCCCTGCTTCTGGACCACGGACTCGGAAACGCCGAAGCCCTCGATACGGGTGCGGACCGTCTTGAGCGCGCGGTCAATGGCGTCGGGGATCTTGTCGGCGGGAATGGCCTGCTTGGACGTGTCAACTTCGAGCGTCAGGTGGATGCCACCCTGGAGGTCGAGCCCCCGGCGCAGGGGGACGTGGCGCTCGGTGGTGTCGTGCAGCACGCCGTTGGCACGGTACTTCACCACCTGGTTGCGGGGCACCAGAAACCAGATGGCGACCACGATCGAGGCGGCGATGGTCAGCAGGCGATACTTCAGGTTCGACATGCGACGGAGGTGGGAGAAATGGATTTACGTGGAACCCTTAACGGTATCCGGCGCGAAGAGTTCCGTCAACGCGCGGCGGGCATTTTCGGCGTCCTTTTCGAGCTGCGCCGCGAGGGCGTCGGGGCCGCTGAATTTCATCGTGTCGCGTAGCCGCGCCACGAACTCCACGCCGACGGGACGGCCATACCAGTCGCCCTCGGCGCCGAAGAGATGGACCTCGAGCGTGACCCGGTCGTCCCCGAAGGTCGGCCGCGGGCCGAGGTTCATCATGCCGCCGAAGGTGCCCAGGGCGCTCGTCACGCGCACGGCGTAGACGCCGATCGGCGGGAGCAGCTTGCGCGACGACGGCAGCGCGAGGTTGATCGTGGGAAACCCCAGGCGCCGCCCCCGCCCGCCCCCGGTGGTGACCCGCCCCACCGCCTCGTAGCGGCGGCCGAGCATGCGCGCCGCGCGGTCGAGATCACCCGTCGCCACCGCCTCGCGCAGCACGGTGGACGAGACGCGCGCCCCCGTGGGGAGCGACACGGCGTCCACGATCTCGAAGGTGAAACCGTCCCCCGCGGCGATGTCGCGCACCAACGCGGCGTCGCCCTCGCGGCCGCGGCCGAAGCCGTGATCGTAGCCGAGGAGCAGCGCCTTCATGCGATAGCGCGCGAGCAACACGTCGGTGATGAACGCCTCGGCCGAGAGCTTCCGGAACTCGGGGGTGAAGGCGATCTCGGCCAGATAGTCCACGCCACACGAGGCGATGGCGAGCCGCCGCTCCTCGCGCACGGTGAGGCGCCCGGGCGCCGTTTCCGGATGCACGATCTCGAGCGGGTGCGGCTCGAAGGTGACGACGAGCGTGGGCAGCCCGAGCGCGGCGCCCCGCGTGCGGAGATGCTCGAGCACGTGCTGGTGGCCGCGGTGGACGCCGTCGAAGGTGCCGACGGTGACGACCGTGCCGCGCACGTGCGGGGGGAGCGACGAGTCGTCAGGCATCCTGGAGCACGACCTTGGGGTGCCAGGCCGTGCCCTGGCGCGCGGCGACGGCGACGAGGGCGTCCCCGGCGGTGAGCGCGGCGAGATCGCCCGGCAC
>JBJKRG010000035.1:0-9370 GCA_046704805.1 Gemmatimonadaceae bacterium | reverse complement strand
CCATCCGTCCAACCACTCGTAGCGGGGGGTGATCTCCGCCAGCGCCGCGACGTCGGCCGGGAACTCGGTGTGCATCTCGCCCTCGAATTCGTATCCGGTGCAGATGGCCAGCCGTTCGAACGTGTCGAGCACGTCCAGCTTCGTGACCGCGAGATCCGTGAGCCCGTTGACCCGCGCGGCGTAGCGCACCACGACGCTGTCGAACCAGCCGCAGCGGCGCGGGCGTCCGGTCGTCGCACCGAACTCGTTACCGAGTTCGCGCATCCGGTCGCCCTCGGCGGCCTCCAGTTCGGTGGGGAGAGGCCCGTTGCCGACGCGCGTGGTGTACGCCTTCACGACGCCGAGCACGGCGTCGATCGCCATCGGCGAGATGCCCGCCCCCACGGCCGCACCGCCGGACGTCGTGTTGCTCGACGTTACGAACGGATAGGTCCCGTGGTCGACGTCGAGCAGCGATCCCTGCGCGCCCTCCAGCAGCACCGCGGCACCGGCGTCGGACGCCCGGTGGATCATCAGGCCGACGTCCTCGGCGAGGGGTAGCAGCCGCTCGGCCAGCCGGTCGAGCAGCGCCATTGTCTCGTCGCACGTCACGCGCTTGGCACTGCCGAAGCGCTGGAGCTGCGCGTTGGCATGACTGACACCCTGCTCCACCAGTCCCTGCAGGCGGTCGCGATGGCGCAGATCGACGACGCGCACCCCCCGGCGGGCGATCTTGTCCTCGTACGCCGGCCCGATGCCGCGCCCCGTGGTGCCGATGGCCTGGCTCGCGTGGCTCTCGCCGTCCACCAGCTTGTGATAGGGAAGCACGAGGTGCGCCCGGTCGCTCACGTACAGCCGGCCCTCGACGTCGATCCCGTCGCGCACCAGTCCGTCGATCTCCGTGAACAGCGTGTCGGGATCGAGCACCACACCGTTCCCGATGGCGCACCGCACCCCTTCGTGCAAGATGCCGCTCGGGATCTGGTGGAGCACGTAGTGGGAATCGCCGAGATCGACGGTGTGGCCGGCGTTGGCCCCGCCCTGGTAGCGGACCACCCACTGGGCCCGCTCGGCGAGCACGTCCACCAGCTTTCCCTTCCCCTCGTCTCCCCACTGGGCACCCACGACGACGATGGTGCGGCGATTCTCAGTGAACATGTGGACCCTGGCGGCGGAACGTGGAGGCAAGAAAAAACGCCCCGGGGTGCCCGAGGCGTTGAGTCAATTTACGGCCAGGGGCGGGACTGTCAACGTTCGGCGCGTGTCAGGGTGCCCCGCCGGAGCCCTGGTGTTCGCGGTTCGCGGTCGTCGGTCCGCCGTCACCGCACACGGTCGACGGTCAACAGAGAACAGCCAACCGCCCGACGGCCGTCATCAGGATATCACCGCCGCCGTGACGATCCACACCGCGATCACCGCGCCGATCGCAATCTTCAGCGCCGCAGCCGTGATGCGTCCGAACAGCGCCCCGGTGGCCGCTCGCGTCGCCGCCCGACCGTCGCCGCGTACGGTCAGCTCGGCAGCCAGGGCGCCCAGGAACGCTCCGAGGAATGCGCCGATCACGGGACCGACGATGGGCACCGGCACGCCGATCAGTGCCCCGGCAAAGCCGCCCAGAATCGCACCCCACGCAGCACGACGCGATCCGCCGTACTTCCGCGAGAATCTGCCGGCGAGGGAGAACTCGAGCAGCTCGCCGATGAAGGCGAGTACCGCCGTCCCGGCAACGGTCCCGATGCCGATGGCGCCGCGCACGGCCAGGTGGTAGACGAGCGCCGCCCCCACCATCAGCCAGGTGCCGGGGAGGCCGAGCGGCACCAGCAGCAGCGACGCGACGAGCACGACGATCAGAATGACGATGCCGATCACACCAACTCCTCGATCAGAGCCGCGAGGAGCGCCGCGGCATCCGCGACGCTGCGCCCCTCCAGATGCTCTACGGAATCCCGCGGGGTGTGGATTCGGAACAGGGTGCCGGGGGTCGCGCGCCCCAGCGTGGCGCACTCCCATCCGGCGCGGCTGAGTGCCACGCCATCGGTCAGGACGCCCGGCGGGACGGGTCGCACCAGATAGTCGATGGCGGCCGCTTCCGCAGCCGCGGCGAGCGCCGCCGTGATCCTCCCGGGCCGCCGTCCCGCCGTGAGCAGGAGCAACGGGCCCCGGTCGTCGACGGTGTCGCAGTTGAGCGCCACGCCCGGCACGCGCCCACGTGCCCACGCGTGCGCTCCGGCGAGCCCCATCTCCTCGGCGTCCGTGATCAGCACGCCCACCGGCGCCGTCGGCGGCAGCCACTCCGCGGCCGCCAACACGGCGGCGACGCCCGATGCGTTGTCCACGGCCCCGGGGGACTCGTTCCCCGACGACGCGAACGTGAGCAGCCCGCCGCCTGCCACGGCGGGCAGCCAGAGAAACCAGGCGTGCCACCAAGCGTACTGCGGGAGGCGTGCGAGCACCGTGGCCAGCGCGATGCCCCACGCCCCGAGCGTCAGCAGCGCCCCGGCCACACGCAGGGCCAGCGGATAGCGCTGCGACTTCGAGTCGAGGTGCGCCACGAGCCAGACGGCCGCCTCGGGCGTGCGCACGGCCTCCAGGTTGGTCCCGGATGCCTGCGCCCAGGGCAGTCCCGACGCCGCCGCCGACGACAGCCAGCGTGCGAGGAGGGCGACGATCAGCAGCCCGGCGCCGGCGACCAGAGCGGCTCCGGCCGGAACGTGGTGCGCCGCCAACGCCGCCACGGCCACGAGCACCCCCGCCGATGCCACCCCCACCGCCGGCATCCCGAATCGCGCCGGGAGCGTCGAATACCGGAACGGCCGTTCGTGCACCGTGAACCCCAGCGCTCGCAGTCTGGCCGCACACAGATCGCGCGCCCGGTCCAGCGCCGGCGTCCCCGTGAACCGCCCCTGGGCAGCGATTGCCCGCAGCAGCTCCGGGACCTCGGCGCCCGTCACCGGCTCACCTCCTCGACACCGCCGCCCCCACGCCGAGCAGGGTGCGGACCTGCGCCAACTCCGGCTCGCCCAGCGGCAGCAGGGGGGAGCGCACGGGGCCGCCGTGCAGACCCACGAGATCCATTGCTGCCTTCACGCCGGCCACGCCGAGCGTCCCGACGATGGTCGAGGCCAGGGGTGCCAGCTGCTGCTGGGCGGTCGTCGCCTGCGCGGTGTCCCCCCGCTGGAACGCCTCGTACACCCGGAGCGACAGCTCCGGTGCGAACAGCGCCACGGCGAGGATCGCCCCGGGTGCACCCACGGCCAGTGACGTCTGAAACAGCGTGCCGCTCCCGGTGAGCATGGAAAAGCCCTCATGCTGTGCCTTTGCATACAGGGTCACCAGGTTCCGGTCCCCCGAGCTGTCCTTGAGGCCGATGATGTTCGGGTGCGCGGCCAGTTCGTCCACCACCTCCGGCGGGATCGGGATCCCGACGTACTTCGGGATGTTGTAGAGCATGACCGGGATCGGGCTCTCGTCGGCGACACGCCGGAAATAGGCGAGCAGCGCCTCGCGGGTCATGGACGATTGATAGTAGTGCGGCGGGATGACCAGCACCGCATCGGCGCCAATGCTGCCGGCGTGCCGGGTGCGGGCCAGCGTGGTGCGCGTCGATTCGGCGCCCGCCCCCACGATCAGCAGCCGGTCGCGCGGTGTCGCGTCGCGTGCCGCGTCCGCCAACGCTTCCCGTTCCCGCTCGTCCAGCAGCACCGCTTCGCCGGTCGATCCGCACACGACGATGCCGTGCAGTCCGGCGGTCAGATGCGCCTGGACGTTCGCGCGGAAGGCGGGGAGATCCAGCTCGCCGGATGCCGGGTCGAACGTCGAGACCACGGGGCCCAGAACGCCGCGCAGCATCACGCTCATTGCCCGAAGAAGTCGAGACCGCCCGGCTGGATGCCGTCCAGCGACGGGCCCTCCGGTGCACCGGCCTTCTTCAGGTCCTCGTCCGACGGCACCTCGCTCTCGCGCACGCCCCCCGACATCCGGCCGAACATCCGCAGCTTGAGCTCGAAATCGGACGGGTTGCTGGACGCCGCCATCGCGGTCTCGAAGGTGACCTCCTTCGCGTGCACGAGATCAGCCAGGTGCTGGTCGAAGGTCTGCATGCGGTACTGCTCGCGCGCCCCCTCGATGTAATCGCGGATCTCGTGGATCCGGCGTCCGTCGGCGATCATATCCCGCACCGCCGGGGTGACGATCAGAACCTCGGCGGCCACGGTTCGCCCGTTGCCGTCGGCGCGCTTGAGCAGCCGCTGCGACACCACGGCGTGCAGGGACTCGGCCAGGCGGATGCGAACGACCTCCTGCTCCTTGGGCGGGAACATCGCCATGATGCGCAGGATCGTACTCTGTGCGTCGGGCGTGTGCAGGGTGGAGATCAACAGGTGGCCGGTCTCGGCCGCCTTCATCGCCGTGTCGATCGTCTCCGCATCGCGCAGCTCCCCGATCATGATCACGTCCGGATCCTGCCGCAGGGCAGCGCGCAGCCCCATCTTGAAGTCCGACGTGTCCGCGCCGATCTCGCGCTGGGTGACCGACGAATTGATGTCCCGATGGATGAATTCGATCGGATTCTCGAGCGTGAGGATGTGCCGGTGTTCCTGGTGGTTGATGTGGTTGACCAGCGCCGCCATCGTGCTCGACTTCCCGGAACCGGTCACTCCGGTCACCAGCACCATGCCCCGCTCCGCCTGCGCCACTTTCTCCAGCACCGGCGGCAGGCGCAGCGTTTCGAACGTCGGAACGTCGAAGGGGATGGCGCGCATCACGACCATGAACGACCCACGCTGCTTCAGAATGTTCACCCGGAAGCGGCCGATGTCCGGCGCCACCCACGAACAGTCGTGATCCGTGAGCTGGTCGATCCGCGCGCGATCGCTCTCGCTCGGCAACAGGCGCAGGGCGATGGCGCGTGTCTGCTCGGCAGTGAGCTTCTGCTTCGAGAGCGCGACCAGCTTCCCATTGATCCGGGCCCGGAATACGTCGCCTGCCTTGATGTGCAGATCGGATGCGCCGCGGTCGACAGCTGCCTTGATGATCTTTTCCATGCTCGGTGCTCAGTACCCAGCGTGCTTGTCCACGAGGTTGCGCAGCGGCGCGCCCCGGTCGTAGCGGACCCAGTTGTCGATGAACAGTGTCAGCTGGCGGGGCCAGAACCTCAGGGGGGAGACGGCTGAGATGTGGGGAGTCAGGAGCGCCGACCGGAGCTGCCACAGCGGGCTCGACGGCGCCAGCGGTTCATCCCTAAAGACGTCGAGGACGGCTCCGCGCAACCTTCCATCGGCCAGCCGGGCGGCCAGCGCCGTCTCGTCCACCAGATCGCCGCGGGCCACGTTGACCACGATCGCGTGCCGGGGCAGCCGGTCCAGCCGCGCGGCGCTCAGCAACCCCGCCGTCTGGCCGGTCAGCGGGGCCGCCACCACCAGCACGTCGGCGCCCGGCAGCTCGGCGTCCAGCGCTCCCGGGCCCACGACCCGCGAGAACCCGGGCGGAACACCCAGGTCCGGCCGTCGCCGGATGCCCACGCACCTCGCCCCCAGGGCCTGGAAACGGGTGGCCACTTCTGCCCCGATTCCGCCGGCCCCGATCACGAGCACTCGGCAGTCCGCCACTTCACGCAGCGGCGAGTCTCCGGACACGAAGAACGACTTTCGCCAGAGGCCCTCCCGCTGCTGGTCGACG
The DNA here is from genome assembly GCA_046704805.1 of Gemmatimonadaceae bacterium. Taxonomy (GTDB): domain Bacteria; phylum Gemmatimonadota; class Gemmatimonadetes; order Gemmatimonadales; family Gemmatimonadaceae; genus JAGWRI01. The sequence goes on along the minus strand of JBJKRG010000035.1, from coordinate 3,715 downwards.
GCCACGTCCAGCCCGCGCAGAAAGTGCAGCACCCCAGCGAGCACCGATTCGGCAATTGGCGGCCCGTGAATTCCGGCCGAATTCGTGAGCAGCACGTCCCGCTCGATCATCTCGGGGTAGAGCAGGCCGCCCATGCCCGCCGTGGCCGAGTGCACCCAGCGCAGCCGCTGCCCGGCCGCGAACAGAGCCCGGGGAATGCCGAACCCGAAATACGCTTCGGCATCGGCGATCGCGTCGAGGGCTTCGGCGCTCGGCGTCCGCGCGCCATCCCCGTCCGACGTCGTGGCCGCCTGAACGAACCGCACGTGCCAGCCCGGTGGGGCGGCGTCCCGGATTGCCGTCTCGCCTTCGGCCTTCAGTGCCCAGTTGCGCGACGTCGAGGCGAGGTTGACGACGAGCAGCCGCCCGGCGGCGGCCGGCGGCGAATCGGCCATCAGTCGAGCCCCATATGCTCCCGGACGTCGCGCATCGTCTCCCCGGCGATGGTGCGGCACGCCGCGGCGCCCGCCGCCAGGACCTCGTCCACCCGGCCCGGATCCGCCTGCAGCGCTTCGGCACGACGCCGGATCGGCACGAGTTCCTGCTCCATCGATTCGAGGAGGACCTTCTTGCAGTCGATGCACCCCCACCCCGCCGTCGTGCACTGCTCGTACACGTGCTTCACGGTGTCCGGTGTGCTGAACGCCTTGTGCAACTGGTAGATGTTGCAGACGTCGGGATGCCCCGGGTCGGTCCGGCGCACGCGTGCCGGGTCGGTCACCGCGGGGCGCAGCTTGGCCCAGATCTCGTCCGTCGACTCCAGCAGGGCGATCGTATTGCCCATGGACTTCGACATCTTCGCCTGGCCGTCGAGCCCCATGATCCGCCGCGTCGGGGTCAGCATCGCCTGCGGTTCGGGGAAGTAATCCTCACCGCGCCCGAATGCGGCGTTCCACCGACGCGCGATCACCCGCGATAGCTCCAGGTGCTGCACCTGGTCCTCGCCCACCGGGACGAGGTCGGCGCGGTAGAGGAGGATGTCCGCCGCCTGCAGCACCGGATACATGAGCAGTCCGGCATTCACGCTCTCCTGCCGGCTGGATTTGTCCTTGAACTGCGTCTGTCGCTCCAGCTCGCCCAGGGGGGTGATGGTGTTGAAGATCCACTGCAGCTCGGTATGTTCCGGAACGGCCGACTGGACGAACAGCGTCGCCACATCCGGGTCCACACCGGCGGCCAGCAGCGACAGCGCCATGTCGCGCCGTCGCACGCGCAGCAGCTCGGGGTCGTACGCCACGGTGATGGCGTGGTAGTCGACGATGCAGATGATCGTCGGGTGCTCGTGCTGCAGCTGAACCCAGTTCTTGACGGCCCCCAGATAGTTGCCGAGGTGCAGTTCTCCTGAGGGCTGAATGCCACTGAAAATGCGAGACATGGCGTGAACCTATGAGTGCGTCGGAACCGTCGCAAGCAACTGCGGGCGCGCCGAACGCGGGGCGTGCGGAGTGGAGGCCGCTGCTCGCCACGTGCGTGGCCGCCGCCGTCCGCGGCGCTGAAATCGTGCGCGCCGGCGCGGGCGATCTCGGCCGCCTCACCTGGGAGGTCAAGACGCCGGCCGACTTCGTCAGCGACGTCGACCGGGAGTCGGAACGGGCGATCGCCGCGATCCTGCGGGACCGCCATCCCGAGGCGCGCATCGTGGGGGAAGAGATGACGCCGGACGCCGCCGCGGATCTGTCGGGGCTCGCGTTCGTCGCGGACCCGCTCGACGGCACCACGAACTTTCTGCACGGCTATCCCTGGTATGCCGTATCGGTCGCCGCGGTCGTCGACGGACGGCCGGTCGCCGGCGCGATCGTGAACGTGCCCACGGGCGAGCTGTTCACGGCCACGGCGGGTGGCGGCGCGCGCCGCGGAGGCGAACCCATCGCCGTGTCGACCGAAACGGACCCGCTCCGGGCACTCCTCGGCACGGGGTTTCCCTTCAAGCAGCGCGACCTGGTGGCCCCCTACCTGGAGCGCTTCGGCGACATCATGCGCGGCACGGCCGGCGTCCGTCGGGCGGGGGCGGCCGCCCTCGATCTGGCCGACGTCGCGTGCGGCCGCTTCGATGCCTTCTGGGAGCTCAGTCTGGCACCCTGGGACGTGGCCGCCGGACTGCTGCTCGTGCGCGAGGCGGGGGGCGTCGTCACCGACCTCGAGGGCCGTCCCGCTCCCGTGGCGTTCGGGCCCATCGTCGCCGGAAATCCCGCCATGCACGCGTGGCTGCTCGCGCAGCTTGCGCGGGCCTGAACCGAACTCCTCCTTCTCCCGACATCCACCATGCGCCTTGTCGAGTGTGTCCCCAACTTCTCCGAGGGTCGCCGGCCCGAAGTGATCGCCGCGATCCGCGACGCGATCGCCGGCGTCGACGGCGCCACGATTCTCGACGTCTCGTCCGACGAATCGCACAATCGCAGCGTGATCACCTTCGTCGCCCCCATCGAGCGCGCGGTCGAGGCGGCGTTCGCCGGCATGCGCACGGCTCGCGACCGCATCGACCTGACGAAGCACACCGGCGAGCACCCGCGGATGGGCGCCACCGACGTCGTGCCCTTCATCCCGCTCGAGGGCACGAGCATGGACCAGTGCATCGCCCTGGCCCGGCACCTCGGCGAGCGGGCGGCCGCCGAACTGGAGATCCCCATCTACCTCTATGAGCGCGCCGCCACCCGCCCCGACCGGGAGAACCTCGCCGACGTGCGCCGCGGCCAGTTCGAGGGCATTCGCGACGAGATCGGCACGGTGCCGGCCCGGGCCCCGGATTTCGGTCCGGCGCGGGTCCATCCCACCGCCGGCGTGACCGCCGTGGGTGCACGGCCGTTCCTCGTCGCCTACAACGTCTACCTCGGCCCCGCCGAGAATCTCCCTGTGGCCAAGAGCGTGGCCCGGGCCGTGCGCGGTTCGTCCGGCGGGCTCCGCTACGTGAAGGGCCTCGGCCTCGAGGTGGACGGCCAGGCCCAGGTCTCGATGAATCTCGTCGACACCGAGAAGACGCCGGTCCACCGGGCGTTCGACATGGTGAAGATGGAAGCTGAGGCCCGAGGGGTCTCGCCCACTTGGAGCGAGATCGTCGGGCTGGTGCCGGAGCGTGCCCTGTACGACACGGCGGCACACCATCTCCGCCTGCGCGGCTTCACCCCCGAGCTCGTGCTCGAGCGGAAGGTGCGGGATGCCGTGGCCGGCGGGATCTCGCTCTCAGGATTCGTCGGCGCGGTCGCGTCCTCCGCGCCCGTGCCGGGTGGCGGCAGCGTAGCCGCGCACGTCGGGGCGCTCGGCGCCGCTCTCGGACAGATGGTCGCCGGGCTCACCATCGGTCGGAAGAAGTACGCGGCCGTGGACGCCGAGATGCGCGAGTTGTCCCTCCGCGCGGCCGCGCTGGCGCGCGAACTCTCGATCCTCGTCGACCGCGACGCAGCCTCGTATGCGGCCGTGAGCGAAGCGTACAAGCTGCCGCGGGGAACCGAAGCCGAAGCCGCGGACCGCGGCGCGGCGATTACCGCTGCGCTCCTCGCCGCCAGCGACGTACCGCTCGAGACCGCCCGCGCCTGCGTCGGCGTCTGCGAGATTGCCGCGGCCGTCGCCGAGCACGGGAACGCGAATGCCGTGTCCGATGCGGGAGTGGCGGCCCTGCTGGGCGAGGCCGCCTGTCGCGGTGCCGCCTACAACGTCCGCATCAACGTCGCGTCGCTCGACG
>JBJKRG010000034.1:0-8998 GCA_046704805.1 Gemmatimonadaceae bacterium | reverse complement strand
GGGATGCGTGCCGCGAACACCATGACTACGTGCGGAATCTGACCTTCAACGACCTCAACGTCCTGCGGCACAATCCCTCCATGCCGTACCACGATCCGTCGCGGCCGTACGTGCGCTGGTGGTTCTCAGCGGCGGATGCTGAGGGCGGGCCAGCGTTCTCGGCGCGCTGCACCACGGAGCGTCTCGATCGCCTGGAGGCCGAAGGCGGCGTATGCATCATGGCGACCCACCTGGGAAAGGGCTTCGCCCCGGGCGGCGTCCTGCACCCCGGATTCCGCGCCGTCTGCGAGGACCTCGCACGGCGGCCGGGTTGGTACGTGCCGGTGGGAACGCTGCTCGACTTCCTGCGCCGGCGGCGCGGGGACGACGCCACGCTTCCGCCCCGCGAGTGGCGCCGCATGCAGTGGGCCTGGGCGCGGGATCTCCTGCTGAGACGACTCCGACCAGTCTAGCGGCGACCGCCCGCCGGGTCGGGCGCGTCGATCACAACGCGGCGATCAACAGATCCCGGACGTCCTCGCGCGTCGCCGGCCGCGGGTTCGGATACGGTTTCGACGTCACCTCTTCGGCGGCCCGCTCCACGTCGTCGTCGCGGAGCCCCAGATCGCGGAGCCCCATGGTGATGCCCAGCGTGCGGTCGAGCGATCCGAGCCCCTCCGCCGCGTCCTCGCATCGGAGCGCCCGCGCCAGCCGCGCCATGGCGTCCGGCGCCGCCGGGACGTTGAAGGCCGCCACGTGGGGAAGCACGACGGCGTGGGTGCGCGCGTGCGGCATTCCGAACGATCCGCCGAGCACGTGGCAGATCCGGTGGTGAAGTCCCATTGACGCTTCCTCGAGCGCGCGGCCCGCCAGGTGCGCGCCGGCCAGGGCTTCCGTCCGCGCCGAAACGTTGGTGCCATCCGCGAGGAGTTGCGGGAGGCTGCGCGCCAGCAGCCCGGCGGCCTCCTCGGCGATCGCCCGCGTGTCGGGCGTCGCGTTGGCGGCATACAGGGCTTCGACGGCGTGGGCCATCGCGTTCATGCCGCTCGCGGCGCTGAGCGCGCCGGGGAGTCCGAAGGTCAGCGTGACGTCGTAGATGACGAGCCGAGGCCTGGCGTGCGGATCGCGTCCGGTGCGCTTGCCGCCGGCGTCGGTCTCCCCCCAGATGGACGTCATCTCGGAGCCGGAATACGTGGTCGGCACGGCCACGAGCGGCACGCTCGTGGCACGCGCGATCGCCTTGCCGAGTCCGATCGCCGAACCGCCACCGACGGCCACACAGGCTTCGGCCCGTGCAGCGCCGAACCGCTCCATGGCCGTCATCACGGTGGCCACGGGTACGTGCTCGCGCGCCTCTTCGAACGCGCCCACGAGGAAGCCGCCGAGCAGCTCCCGCCCGGGCACGAGCGCGGCCGATCGTCCACCGGTTGTCACGAGGAACGCGCGCCGCAGCCCCAGGCGCCGGAGCTGCAACGGCAGCTCGCCGGCGGCCCCGGGACCGAACACGACGCGTGTCCCTCCGGGCAGCTCGCCGTTGAATCTGGCCGGTGACAGGCCGTCGTGATCGGCCAGGTCGCTCGCGCCGTTCCTCACGCTGATCCCGCCACCTCGTCGAGTACCGCGCGCACGTGCGCGATCTCATCGTCGTTCACCAGATGCCCCATGCCGGGATAGAGCGTCCGCGTGACGCGCGCGCCGAGGCGCTCGAACGCCGCGGCGCTCTCGATCACCCGATCCTTCGGCACGTGACCGTCGACGTCGCTGCACCCGAGGAAGACCGGCATGCCGTCGAGGGAGGCGGACACGTCGTCCCACGACGTGCCGGGCGGGCCGATCAGCCCTCCGCTCAGCACGAGCACGCCCCCGTACCGGCGCGGGTGGCGGATCACGAACTCCGACGTGAGACACGCCCCCTGCGAGAATCCGAGCAGCGCGATGCGGTGTGCCGGGAGGCCGTGCCCGATCAGGTCCACCACCAGGGACTCGATCACCGCGAGCCCGGAGCTCAGCCCCGGCTCGTTCTCCGCGCGCGGCGCGAGGAAGCTCTTCGGATACCAGGTGCGCCCCGCCGCCGAAGGAGCGATGCGGGCAAAGCGCGGCCGGTCGATCCGATCCGCCAGATCGAGAATGTTCTCAGGCCCGGCGTTCCGGCCGTGCACCATGATCAGGGCGCCGTCGGCTCGATCGACGGGCGGACCGCCGCGCACGACCGGCTGGTTGGCGTGAGGTTCCATCAGCACCATGGGGTTGATCGGCTCGTGCGGGGCAGGCTCCACCGACGCGCCGGGACGCGATCAGTAATGAATGGGCGGGAGCGCGGCCTCGATCTCGGCACGTCTGGCCTCCTCCCACGGCGGGAGTTTGAGGCCGCGCCCCAGCTCCCCTACCGGCTCGTCGACGTCGAACCCGGGCGCCACGGTCGCGATTTCGAACAGCACGCCGCCCGGCTCGCGGAAGTAGATCGACTGGAAGTACGAGCGGTCCATCACCGGCGTCACCTGGATGCCGTCCCGGATCAGCGCCTCGCGAACCTCGAGCTGCTGGCTCGCGTCGCCGATCGCGAACGCCACGTGGTGAACCGTTCCGAGGCCGTTCTTGGCGCGCACTCCTTCGGGGGAGGCCAGCACGTCCACCGAGCGCCCCGGGCCGGCGCCGTTCACGCCCACCCGGTGGCGGCCTTCCATCTCGTCGGTGACCTCGAATCCGAACCATTCGCGCATGAACGCCAGCGTCGGCTCCGGGTGCTCGACCGTGAGCGTGACGCTGTGGATGCCGCGAATCGCGGACGACGCCTCGACCTGGCCGGCGAGCCACGGCCGACGTGTGTCACGGTCGGTGGCGACGAGCTCGATGCGGAGCCCGGAGGGGTCGGCGACCATGACCGACTGCTCGCCGAACCGGGGCGGCTCGTCGGTCACGCTGAACCCGGCCCCGCGGAGGCGGGCCTTCCACCCGTCGAGCGATCCGGCGGGAACGGAGAACGACGTCACGGTCACCTGTCCGGCGCCCTTGGTGCCCACGGGCACGCCCCGCGCCGCGTACGGGAACGTCGTCCACAGCGTGCCCGGCGTCCCGCGCTCGTCGCCGTAGTAGAAGTGGTAGACGCCGCGGTTGTCGAAGTTCACGGTCTTCTTCACGAGGCGCCGCCCGAGCGCGCCGAGCGCGAAGTCGAGATCGGCCTGTGCGTCGTCGACGGTGGCGGTCACGTGGTGCAGGCCGAGAACGGGAAAGCTCATGCGCGGAGTCCGGATGCGGCGCGCGCGTTGCCGGCGCGCCCTGAATACGCGAGACTAGCCAATCCCGTACACCGGAGCAAGCCACGCAGCCGATCGACCGCTTCTACGCACGTGCCGCGCGGAGTCCGCAGGCAGTGGCCGTCGTCGACCCCTCGGCCGGCGACATGACGTACGGGGCGCTGGCCGCCGCAGTGGACGCGCTGGCTGCGGCGTTCCAGAACGTTGACGCGACGCCGGGGAGCCGCGTCGGCCTCTGCGCGCGGAACACGACCGAGCATCTGCTAGCGCTCTTGGCCACCCACGCGGCCGGCAAGGTGTGGGTGCCCCTCAACCCGCGGAACGGGCGTGCCGAGTTGGACACCATGATTGCCGCCACGAGGCCGTCGATCATGGTCGCCGACGCATTCTCCGTCGACCGGTTCACGCCGCCCGCCGCTCCCCTCGTCATGGCGGCGACCGACACGGCAACGGACGTCCGCGGGGCACGCACCGTTCGCCGCCTGATCGCCGAGCACGCCGGCCGCAAGCCGGCCGCCATCGACCGCCGCCCGGAAGATCCCCTGATCATCAAGTTCAGCGGCGGCAGCACGGGGACTCCCAAACCGGTGGTGCAGTCCGTGCGCTGCGTGAACGCGCAGGCGGAGGGTATCGGCGAGTTCTTCGGTTTCACTGACGACGAGGTGAATCTGATCGCGGCGCCGCTCACCCACGGCGCGTCATGCTTCGTGCTGCCGATTCTCGAAGCGGGCGGACGCCACGTGCTGGTTGCGGACCCGAAGCCGCAGGCGGTGCTCGAGGCGATCGGCGCGTACGGCGTCACGACGATGTACGCGCCGCCCACGCTGCTCTACGGACTGATCGAGCGCGCCGGAGCCGGCCGCGCCGACCTACGGTCGCTCCGCCACGTGATCTACTCGGCGGCCCCGATGCCGCCCGAGCGCATCCGCGATTGCCAGCGCACGCTCGGCCCGGTCGTCGAGACCGCCTACGGACAGGTCGAGGCCCCGCAGATCATTTCGGCGATGCGGGCCGACGAGCTGCTGCGCGAGGAGAACCTCACCTCCGTGGGACGCCCGTCCTCGGTGGCCACCGTCGGCATCATGGATCCGGGTGGCACGCTCCTCCCGCCGGGCGAGATCGGCGAGATCGTCGTGGCGGGACCGCTCCTCATGAGCGGCTATCTCGATCGCCCGGCCGAGACCGCGCGTGTGATCGTGGACGGCTGGCTCCACACCGGTGATCTCGGGACGATCGACGATCGCGGCTATCTGTTCATTCGCGGCCGCCTACGCGAGGTCATCAACAGCGGCGGCTTCAAGGTCTATCCCGCCGAGGTTGAGGATGTGCTCGCGCGCCACCCCGCCGTTGCCGAGTGCGCCGTGTTCGGGACGGACGATCCGAAATGGGGCGAGGCCGTGCACGCCGCCGTGGTGCGCCGCGCCGGCACCACCGTGGAGGCGCTGGCACTGATCGACTTCGTGAAGGGGCAGCTGGGGTCGGTGAAGGCCCCGAAGCGGATCTGGTTCGTCGACGGGCTCCCGCGGAATCCGGCCGGCAAGGTGAGCCGCCAGGCCGTCCGGGCGGCTATCGGCGCGTGACCAGCTTCGGCGTCCGACGGTACTTGGTCACCTGCTCGTAGGCGAACGCCCACCCGAGCAGATTGCCGTCCCGCCACCGGCTGGTGCAGAACTCGAGGCCGAAGGGCAGCCCGTCGTCGTAGAATCCGCCCGGTACCACCACGGCGGGCACGCCGATGGGGTTCACCCACGCGGTCGCGCTGTGGGGACCGGCGCTCTGCCGTCCCTCCGCCAGGTCCTGCAACTCGTCGTTCGGGGGCATCTGGATGGCCGGATAGACCAGGCCGTCGAGATGGAACGTCGCCAACGCGTTCTCGAATGCCGCGAGGGCCCGCTGCCGCGGTTCGTAGTATCGCGAATTCGCGTCGGGATCGGTCTCGAGCTGCGGGGCCGCGGCAGGCGCCGTCGACGGCTGCCCCGGACTCGATGGCATGACGCCGCGGATGTACGCCGGCAGCATCGTGCCGACCACCTGGGCGTACTCGGCGGTGGAATGCCAGGCCGCCGGACCGTAGTCGCGCAGAAAGTGCTCGGTCCCTTCTCCGCGATACGCGCCGGTGTCGATCTGCCGCACGAGGTCCGGGAAGCTCATCGGGAGCAGAGCATTGTCGATGACGACCGTCCCGCCAGCCGCGCGGATGCCGTCGAGGCTCTTCATGAAGAGTGCGCGGGTGTCCGGATGCAGGATCGGATCCATGCGGTCGGACGCGTCGGGCGTCCCCTGCCGCACGATGAAGGCGGGCACGCCGAAGCGCTTCCCCGCCAGGGCGTGCGCCGAGAGGTACTTCGTATAGGGTCCCGCCTGCGCGCGTGTGCGCGATTCCTCCGTGCGCGCGTCCCGCGGATCCGGGCCGGCCATCACGTCCAGCGCCGTCACGGCGTCGGTCACGTCGCGGGCGATGGGGCCGGTGTTGTCGCGCAGCCAGTCGAGGGGTTGGATCCCCGCAATGCTCGTGAGTCCCCGCGTGGGCAGCACCCCCACCAACGAGCTCGTGGCCGCCGGCATGCGGATGGAATTGCCCGTGTCCGTGCCCGTGCCGAGCACGCACAGGTCCGCCGTCACGGCGGTGACCGTGCCGCCCGACGATCCGCCGGGGCTGCAGCGGACGTTGTAGGCGTTTCCGGTGCGCCCGTACGCGGTGCTGAACGTCGTATCGCTGGCCGCGAAGTCGGGCATGTTCGTCTGGCCGAGGATGATCGCGCCGGCCCTGCGGAGCCTGGCGACGACCGTCGCGTCCTCCGGGGCGACCAGCTCTTCGCCGGGCAGGACGTATCCCCACCAGCCGGCGCTGGTGACGAGTCCGTGGACGCTCGTGTTCGCCTTGATGACGATGGGGACGCCCCACAGCGGCTGCGCCGTGAAGTCGAGGCGGCGTCGCTTCGCGCCGGCGTCGAGCGCCGCCGCGGTGGCCAGTGCACCGGTGGCGTCCACATGCGAGAGGGCCCGGTACACCCCGTTGTACCGCGCGATCCGCGCGAGATACCAGTGGGTGACGACGGTGGTCGTGTACTTTCGCTGCGCGTACAGCGCATGCAGACGCGCGATCGTGACTGCCATGAGATCGTCGTCGATGCCCCGCGGCAGCGCGTCGGCCGCGGCCACGACGGCGCGGAGCGTGTGCTCGGCCTGCGCCAGATCGGGGAGGAGCGGGAGGGAGATCGCCGCCGCGGCAGCGCCGACGAAATCGCGCCGGGTGAGTGGAGCTCTCATGAGCGTGGCCGGTGGTGGGTGACTGCCGGCACCCGGAGCGACGCGGTCGGAGCCGTCGGTCCGTCGCCGACGGTCCTATCATAGCGGCGCGCGGAGAGCGCCGCGAATCACGCTCACACGTGCCGGCGGCGCGGCCTCACGCGACCGGTTCGTCGGCCGTGGGCCCGTACGACGACGGCACGGGAACGTCGAGCAGCCGGTAGTAGACGCCCAGCTGGGCGCGGTGGTGGATCATGTGGCTCAGCACCATGCGGCGCAGCAGAATGCGCTTCGGCGCATGGACGATCACCCGGTCGCCGGCGCGGAGGCTCCACTCGCCTTCCAGGTCGGCCTCGGCCACCGACCCCAGCGCGCGGCGCAGTCCCTCCACTTCGGCGTCGAACTTCGCCAGCAACTCGGCGGCCGAGTCGAGCGATGGCGGCGCCTGGCGAGCCCCCACCGTGGTGCCGTCGGTCTCGACGATGTTCGTGCCGCGCCCCGGGATCGCCGACAGGTGCGTGGCCAGCTCGCCGAGCGTGCGCGACTTGGCATGCGGACGCCAGCTCCCCTTGTCGTCGGGGTAGCGGGCGAGGAAGCGGCGCGTGGTCGCCAGCTCCTCCTCGAGGTCGGCGTGGAGCTTCGAGGAGGCGGCAGAGGAATCGGACGCGGACATGGTGCGGGCTCCTGGCACTGGTGGAGCGCGGCGCCGGTCGCCGCGCAGTCGAACGACTCCTGCACCATGCTCGCGGAGCCGGATGCAATCAACCGTCTTCACGACTCTTTGATGACTCCGGCTCCCGACACGACGCACGCCTGGCTGTCCGGTCAGGTTCCCGGCGCCAGCCCCAGCTTCTTCCGCACGAAGGGACGCACGAACGCGGCCGGGGGGTTGTGTGCGCGCGCCAGCTCGTACGCTTTCCGGTACAGCGAATCGGCCTTCGCGGCTTCTCCCATTTTCTCGTAGGTCATGGCGAGCAGGCAGTTCATGAACGGGTCGTTCTGGTTGCCGCGTATCCCCACGGCCCTGGACAACTCGGCTTCCGCCGTCTTGAGATCGCCTGTGTAGAGGGCGACGTAGCCCACGAGATACGGGAAGAACCGTTCCTGCTGAGCGGCCATCGCCGAATCGGAGTCGAGCGCCTTCCGCGCCGCCGCGATCTGCCGCTTCGCTTCGGCCACGTCGCCACGACGAGCGGCGATGCGTCCCAGAGCGTGGGCCAGCCGGAAGTCCCACAGGCTCTTCGGGTGGGTGCGCGGCTCCGGCTCCTTGTTGCCCAGCTCGTAGCCCATCCGGTACCACTTCTCGGCGGCGTTCAGGTCGCCGACGTCGATGCACACGCGCGCGCCCTCGTCGGCCAACTCGCCCTCCTGGTAGAACGCATTCTGCGGGTCGGCCTGCTCCCGCGTCTTCCAGTAGTCGATGCCCATCTGCTCGTACCTGAGCGTGTTGGCGCAGTCCCCGGCGAAGGCATAGGACATGGCCATCGACCGCTCGGCGTCGGCCTTCGCCGCCGGTGTCGTGGCGGAATCGATCAGGGCCTGCCACATGACGCGGGCCGGCGCGATATCGCCGGCCAGGTCGAGCTGGGCCGCCTCGCGCGCCGGGCCGGCCGGACCGCGCCCGCGGCCCCGCTGGGCGAGCAGCGGGCCGGCGAGGAGCAGAGAACCCGCCGCGGCCAGCGCCGCCGTGCGAGTCCAGGTGAAGCGAAGGGGGGAATTCGCCGTCATGAGAGATTCCTTGCCAGAAGGGAGGTCAGATTCGCGTAGGCCCGCTCGGCCTGCGCCTCGTCGTACGCCGCGCCGCCGGGCACCGTCCAGCCGTGGCGGGCATCGTCATATACGATACTCTCGTACGGCCCGCCCCACGCGGCAAGCGCATCGTCGAATTTGGCGATGGCCTCGGGGGGCATGCTCCGGTCCTGCGCCGCATGGCCGACGTGCAGCTCCCCCTTCACCCGGGGCAGCACGAGATGCGGGCTGGTCGGCGCGTCCGTCCAGAGACCGCCGCCATGAAACGATGCCGTTGCGCGGATCACGTCGGGCCGGGCGGCCGCGATGCGCAGGGCCTCCTGCCCCGTGAAGCAGTAGCCCACGGCGCCCATCGCGCCGTCGGTGGTCGCTGCATGGTTCTTGAGGAAGGAGACGTACGCCTCGGCATCCCGTGCCATGGCGTCGGGGGTCAACGGCTGGGTGAGATCCGCGAACCGCTTCATCGTCCGCTCCTCGCCCCAGACCATGGGGAAGTCGAACATCGGCGGCTTCCGGGTGCGGTAGAAGACGTTGGGCAGCAGGACCGTGTAGCCCTCGGCGGCCAGCCGCCGGGCCATGTCGCGCGTGGCCGGCCGGATGCCGTGGATGTCCGTGAGGTGAACGACGCCGGGATGCGGCTTGCCGTCGTCGAGGGTGTAGAGGTAGGCGTCGGCAACGCCGTCGGGGGTGGGGATCTGAACCTGCGTTTCGGTCATCGTTGGCTCCTTGCCCATGGGACTCAAGGGGCAAGGTGAAGCAGAACGAAC
>JBJKRG010000033.1:0-11370 GCA_046704805.1 Gemmatimonadaceae bacterium | reverse complement strand
TCGGGGGAGCGGCCGCCCGAAGGCACCCTTCAGCACGAAGCCGACCGCCGAGGCGTACACGAGCGCCTCGCTCGTGTGGAGGCCCATGTCGATCAGCGTGCCGTTGTCGAACAGGCGGCCGGCGAGGTACATGCCCCCGCTGATGTAGATCGTCCCGGGATCGGCGAGGTCCCGAAAGTCGGCCGAGGCGCGGATCAGCCCCGGCTCGTTCTGGTTCTGCGGCAGCTGTAGGTTGTGCGCGACCATCTGATCGATCGGGAGCGCCGCCGCCGTGGCGGCGGTGAACCCCAGCGCCCACCACGCATCCCGCCGAGAGAACAGTGGCTGCCGGTGGACACGGACGGTGGCCGTGTGCGATGGGGCTACCGGACGGGAGGCCACCGCCAACCGGGGGACCGGCGGGGAAGCCTCCTTCTGTGCCGCCACCGGCGCCGGAACGGCGGCGAGGACCAGGACCGTTGCCCACGCCATCCACACCGAACGCCGGCTCTCGACGGGCATCACGGGTCACTCCGTTCGCGGTGGATGAACGAACCTCCGGGTCGCGTCGTTCACTGGGACCCCGACCGGGCCCCGCGGGTTCCCGCGGTGGGAGCCGGCAGCGGCTTGCGGGGCAGCATGGAATCGCGCTGCGCCGTCAGATACGCCATGGCGGCCACGACGGTGGCAGCCTGCTCGAGGTCGCCGGGCTGGATCCGGTCGACGACGTCCATGTTGGTGTGGTGTGTCCGCGCGGCGTACTCCAGGCGATCCTGCACGAACTGGAAGGACGGCAGGCCGAGGACTCCGAACGACACGTGGTCGGTGGACCGAACGGGACGCGGACTGAAGAGGTCGACGCCCAGGTCGCGGAAGGGCGCGAGGAACGCCTTGAAGATCGGGGCAACACCGGCGTTGTCCTCCATCCACACGCCGCGAATCCGTCCCGAGCCGTTGTCGAGATTGTAGTAGGCGTCGAGGGTCTTGTAGCCGGGCTCGAGCTTCCCGGTGGCGGCATCCCCGATGTGCGCCCGCACGTAGGCCTTCGAGCCGAGCAGCCCCTCCTCCTCCCCACCCCACAACGCGATCCGGATGGTGCGGCGCGGGTGCGCGTGCGCGACCTCGAGGATGCGCATGGCCTCCATCATCGCCGCGTCGCCGGCGCCGTTGTCGGTGGCGCCCGTGCCGCCGTGCCACGAGTCGAAGTGCGCCCCGATCATCACGATCTGGTTCTTCAGCGCGGGATCGGTGCCCGGGATGTCTCCGATGATGTTGAACCCGCGCGGGGTCGTCTGGTCGTAGAATTTCACCTCCACGTCGAGCCGCATGCGGACGGGAACGCCGAGGTCGAGGATACGCACCATCCGGTTGTAGTGCTCCACGGCGAGGGTGATTTGCGGAAGGCCCTCGCCGGCCGTGGAGTCGTGCGGTCCGCCGGCCTGAACCATGAACGTGCCGCCGTCGGTGTGCTGGGCGAACCACGACAGGTCGCTCCCCCCGGTGACGGTGTCGGCGTCCATCCCCCGATCGAGCAGCGCCACGACGCCTTCGCGCTTGTAGAACGCGAACAGCTTCCGCCGGAACGCCAGCTCCGGACCGCGGCGGCGGCGCGGCGGCGTCCATCCCGGGGGCAGGGGTGTCATCATCTCCTTGATGATGGCCGGCGTGTACTCGAGGATGATGGGGCCGGTGAGCATGCGGACTCTCCGCACCGGCTGCGTGAGCACGATCTTGCCGCGGAGCTTCCCGTGGTACTTCGCGAAGTCCGCCTCGCTGTTGATGATCGGACGGACGACGTCCGCCTCCACGGGGCCGTCGGTCCCGGGTGTCCACGCCTTCGGCATCGCGATGATCGGCTGTTCGCGCGGGGAGACCATCTCTGCGTAGAAGTGTTCGAGCGACCAGCCCTTGCCGAACGGGAATCGTTCCTCATGCACGTTCGTGAGCCCCCAGCTTCGCAGGGTCTTCATCGCCCACTGGCCGGCCTGCTCGGTGCCGGGACTGCCTTCGAGCCGCGGGCCGTACACGTCGGCCAGCCACATCACGTGATGCATGACCTGCGAGTGATTCAGCCCGATGTCGCGGATCTTCGCGATCATGGCGGGATCCATCTGCTCCTGCTGGGCACGCACCGGGAGAGGCGACAGCACGAGCGTCGCCCCGGCCGCGAGCGAGAGCGCGGCAGCGAGTTTCTTGATCATGGTGGGGAGGGGCTGAGGGTAGGAGAGATCAACTTACCGTGAACCGGGGCGGCGTGTCGAGGGACGGCGCGGCGTTCAACGACCTCCGCGCGTGGGCGAGAACTGATGTTCCGAAACACGCACCCATTGACGCGGCATCCTATTGGACGCATTGTCCACGCTTCCCAGCACATCCCTTCGCGCCACCCCACCTCCACACTCGAGGATCCGTTCATGCGCGCCCGCATCACGCATGTCTCTGCTGCTGTCCTCCTGGTCGCCGCCGGCTGCGCCAAGCCGGCACCGAAGGCGGCCCCGCCGTCACCGCCGCCCGCCCCACCCGTGGTGACCATTCAGGCGCAGGACTTCTCGTACATCGCGCCCGATACCGTGCCCGGCGGGTTCGTGACGTTCCGGCTCATCAACCACGGGCCTAGCCTGCATCATGCGACGATCATTCGCATCGACAGCGGCAAGACGGTGAGCGATCTGATGGCGGCGTTGAAGAAGGGCGGCAACCCGCCGCGCTGGGTGGTCCCGGTCGGCGGGCCGAATGCGCCGGCACCGGGTGATACGTCCAACGCCACGGTGGACCTCGCCCCGGGCAACTACGCGCTGGTGTGCTTCGTGGACGTGCCGGGAGGCATCCCGCATTTCATGAAGGGAATGTTCCACGGATTCACGGTGGTCGACACGACGGCCGCCGCCGCCCCCACCGCGGACGTCGACGTGACCCTCGTGGACTACGCCTTCCAGTACGCCGCACCGCTGACGTCGGGGCACCACGTCTTCAAGGTCACCAACCAAGGCACACAGCCGCACGAGCTCGAGCTGGTGAAGCTCGCACCCGGCAAGACGGCCAAGGACCTCCTCGCGTGGCTCCAGAAGCCCGTCGGCCCTCCGCCGGGTCTCCCCATGGGCGGCACGGCGATGGAAGTGCCGGGACGCACGGCCTATTTCTCGGCCGACATCACCCCGGGGAACTACCTGTCCATCTGCTTCGTCCCGGACGCCAAGGACGGCAAGCCGCATTTCATGCACGGGATGATGAGCACGCAGACCGTGGAGTAATCCGGCGATCTCCGCCCTGCGGCACGCACCGCCCGGAGCCCGCAAGGGCTCCGGGCGGTTTGCTTTCGGGGCGGGCGCGCCGGGATCGGCGCCGCTCGGTGTCGATGACGCGCGCGGGACCATGCCCGTCGCCGGACCACTGCGGCGTCTGACAGGCCGCGGCACGGGGGGTTACATTGCAAAGTCCCGCAAGCGGTTACCGGCCTCCCACACGTCCGAACCCCCGTCTCCGATGCACCGCCCGCCCACACCCCTTCGTTCGACCACGCTCGTGGTGCTGGCGGCCGCGACGGCACTGCTGGCGGTGGCGTGCGGCCCCAACCCCGAGGATTCGTACGTGCGGGGGCGGGGGCTCAAGGTCGCCGACCTGACACTCCAGGACCAGGCGGCCATCTATAAGGAAGCGATCGGGGGGTCCTTCACCGTGGGCGACCCCTCGCTCTACCTCCTGCTCGATCCCCGGTTGCTGCCGCGGACGGCCGGGTACACGGATGGCCAGGCCGTTGGCACCGCCATGCAGAACGTGCTCCTGCACAGCCACATCGTGCAGGGGACGTGCGAGCCGCCGATCGAGCGGGAGCCGAAGATTCCCCACTGCCGGGCCCCGATGGCCGGCTACCTGGTGCGGTTCTCCAACGTGTTCCGCATGCGGGGCGATACGATGGCCGTCTACCTGTACGTGCAGCGGTATTCCACGCCGTCGAGCGTCGGGATCGGGCGGCTCCGGTTCGAGCGGGAGTACAAGGTGGTGAAGCACGGCAACGCCTGGGAAGCCGTGGTGGAAGGCCGGATCGATATCACGGGGTCGTGAGGGGGGCCGGGGGAGGTGATCGGAAGGATCCGAGCGTGTCCAGTTGGCAGTTGACCGTTGGCGGTGGTCCGCCGGCCGGGGCCGTCCGAAACCCGCGCCGGGGGACGGCCCGTAGTGTTCGCATCACCCCGATAGGAGTCCGGATTCCATGATCGAGGCCCTGCTTCGCCTGTTTGCGCTGCGCCCATTCCTGACGATCGCGATTCTCGGCATCCCGGTCATCGTCCTCATCGCCGTGGGCCTGTTCACGATCCTCGCCCTCAAGTTCCTGGTGCTGGTCGTGCTCCCCATCGTGCTGGTGGTATGGCTGGTGCGGCGGGTGCTGCGCCCCCGCCCGAGTGGCGGCGCGACGACCTGATACGATTTCTGGTCTGGCGCGCCGGCGCGGCGCGCCACAGATTGGGGTGACGGTCGCGCACTGCGCGCCGTCGAGGATCCATGTACGAACGTATATGGTTGAGAGCCCCTTCATGATCGCGCGCTCCCCTTCCCCGGCTTCCTTCTCCCGGCGCTCGCGCCGAGCGGCGTTTGCGTCCGGCGGCTCCGGGCTCCGCGGCGCGCTCGGCGCCCTGCTTCCCGTCGTGCTGCTGGCCGGGTGTGCGTCACAACACTCTCCGGCGGCGACGCCGGCACCCACGTCGGCGACGCCCCGAGTGGGCGTCGTCCGCCGGGACGTCTTCGTGCCGGTTGGGCCGGTCCAATCGAGTCGAAACATCCGGGACTTCGCCATCGCGCCGTGGAGCGCCGAGGGGGGCGAATGCCGCCCGGTGCGGGTCACGCCGACGGGAGCCGAGTATGAATCCGTGTACTACCCGAACCTCGAGCACGCCGGGGTGCTGATCGCCCTCACGCTGGACTCGACCGGCCACATCATCCACTCCAGCGAGACGCACGGCGTGATCCGCTTCCGGCCGCCGAAGGGCGACACGACGAGAGCCGGGCTGGACAGCGCGCTGGCGAGGGCACAGCGCGCGACGCGCGTCACGACGATCTCACTGGATTACGTGACGGACAACGGATTCCTGGTGCAGCGGGGCGGCGGAGAGCCCGCGCGGTCGATGGTGGTGTCCACCGTGGCGGTGCAGCACCTCCAGTTGCTGGACAACCCCGCGCAGCACGCCCGCGACGCGGCCCGGCACTGTCGGGTGGGCATCTACGGGGAACCGGGAGCGGGGACGGCGGCGCGGCCCACGAACGCTCAGGGCTCGCGGACCCTGATGACGCCCGAAGACGTCGCGCGGGCGTTCTACGACGATCTCCGGCAGCGCGAGTGGACCCGGGCCGCGGCACTCATGGACTTGCCAGATGCTGGCCAATTCCGGTTGCTCGTCCTTCGGAACCTGGTGGGGTGGGCAATGAAGGGATCCCCGACGTTCGCCAAGGAGCGCGCCGCCGGCTCGCGTCTCGGAATCGGCTGGGGGGCGGCGCGGGACACCGCGCTCCTCCCGCGCTACGATACGGTTTCCGTGATCACCGCGCACGATTCGACGACCATCGGAGCTCTCGCGCATTTGCCGCCGGACACGCTCGTTGCCCGGATGCTCGCCTCGACATACGGTGACTACGGCAACATGACCGTCCCCATTTTCATCGGGTATGTGACCGAGGGGGACTCGCTCGCACACGTCGTGTACCGGACGGGCTACGTCGGGGGACTCTACACACCGCCGGCTACGCAGCGTACGCTGGTGCATCTCCGCCGTGTCGGCGGCTCGTGGAAGCTGATCCTGGGAGAGCCGGTGCTGTCCGCGAGCGCGATCGTGAACGCGGCTATCCAGTACCCGCCCCCGTCGTTCCGCCGCCCGCACTAGGCGGTGCCGCTCCCCCGCCCCCTACCCCGCCACCCGCCGCCGGCGGCTGAATTCGTCGCCGACCACCGCGAGCACGATCACCACGCCCAGCGCGATCTTCTGCACATAGGGATCGACGTTGGCCATGTTGAGGCCGTTCGTGAGAACGCCGATGAACACGGTGCCCCAGAGCGTGCCGGCGATGGTCCCGCGGCCGCCGAACAGCGATGCGCCGCCCACGACCACCGCGGCGATCACGTCCAGCTCGTACTGTTCCCCGGCGTTCGGTACGCCGGCGCCGAGCCGCGACGCCAGTGTCAGCCCGCCGATGCCGGCCAGCGCGCCGTTCAACACGTACACCCACCAGATCACGCGCTTCGTATTCACGCCGGCCAGCCATGCCGCCTCGGTGTTGCCGCCGATGGCGTAGATGTGCCGCCCGAACACGGTGCGGCGCAGCACGAACGCGCCGACCAGCATGACCACCGCCATGACGAGCACCGGCGCCGGAATGCCCAGAATCACCGACCGGCCCAGTGCGCCGAACGACGACGGCAGGTTCCCGATGCTCCGGCCGCCCGACACGATGAACGCCAATCCCCGGGCGATGGTGAGCATGGCCAGCGTCGACACGAAGGCCGGCACGTCCAGATAGGCCGTGAGCGTGCCGTTTACCACACCCGTGAGGGTGCCCACGAGCACGGCGACGAGGAGCGCCATGGTCGCCGGCATGAAGCCGTGCGTGGCCGCCATGGCGCCGGTCACCCCGGTGAGCGCCACCACCGAGCCGACCGACAGGTCGATGCCCGCGGTGAGGATCACGGCCGTCATCCCCACGGCGAGAATGCCCGTGACGGCGACGCTCAGCAACACGTTCACCGCGTTGGCGAGCGAGAAGAACCCCGGCGCGATGGTGGCGAACACCGCGGCCTCGACCACCGTCGCGACGACGAGCATCGAGTCGGCCAGGCGCTGCCAGTGCCTGCCGCGGACGGCTTCCGATGCCGGCGCCGTCATGCGGCCGCGCTCTCGCCGAGGATGAGCGACGCGACGGCGTCCTGGGTGGCCGCTTCGTGCGTCAGCTCGCCGACGATGCGGCCGCCGCGCATGGCGATCAGCCGGTCGGCCATGCCGATGGCCTCGGGCAGGTCGGAGGAGATCATGAGGATGGCCGCCCCCTCGTCGGCCAGGCGCCGCATCAGCGCATAGATCTCGGCCTTCGCGCCGACGTCGATCCCGCGCGTGGGCTCGTCGAAGAGCAGCACGCGGGAATGGAGCAGCATCCAGCGGGCGAGAACCACCTTCTGCTGATTGCCACCGGAGAGCTGCCGCACCGGACGGTCGATCGATGGCGTGCGGACGGCCAACGTCTCCAGCCACCGCCGCACGTCGGCCCGCTCGCGCCCCCGGTCGACCACACCGTGCGGTGCCAGCGCGGGCAGCGACGGCAGGGTGACGTTCTCGCGGATCGCCGCCATGAGCACCAGGCCCTGCCGCTTGCGATCCTCGGGGAGCAACGCCACGCCGGCCTCGATCGCTTCGCGCGGCGTGCGCGGCGCGAACGGCACCCCATCCAGGAGCATGCGGCCGCCGCGAATCGGCGCCGCCCCGAAGATGGCGCTCGCCAGCTCGGAGCGCCCCGCCCCGACGAGTCCCACGAGCCCGACGATCTCGCCGCGGCGCAGCGCGAGGGACGCGTCGCGCACCGGCCCCGAGATCACGCTCTCCAGCCGCAGGATCTCGGCGCCCGGCGTTCCGGATCCGCGCGGATACCCGGCGGCCAGCTCGCGACCGACCATCAGCCGGACGATTTCGGCGCGCGACAGCTCGGCCAGCGGCGCCGTCGTCACCAGCCGGCCGTCGCGCAGGATCGTGAGGCGGTCGGCGACCCGGAAGATCTCGTCGATGCGGTGGGAGATGTACACGATCGCCACGCCCTCGTCGCGGAGCTGCGCGATCACGCGGAACAGCGCGTCCGTTTCCTCCTGCGCCAGGATCGCCGTGGGTTCGTCCATGATCAGCAGGTGCGCGTGCGCCGCGACGGCCTTCGCGATCTCGGTCATCTGCCGCGCGGCGAGCGGCAGATCGGCCACCCGGGCGCCGGGGGCGAGCTGCGGCTGCCCGAGGCGGTCGAGCACGGTGCGCGCCTGGCGCGTCTGTCGGGCGCGGTCGACGACCCCGCGGCGGTTCGGCTCGGCGCCGAGGAAGATGTTCTCGGCGACGGAGAGCTCGGGCACGAGGCTGAGTTCCTGGTGGATCATCCGGATGCCCACCGCGTGCGCGTCGTGCGGCGTGGCGAACCGCACCGGCCGGCCGTCGACGCGCAGCGTGCCGGCGTCCGGGCGCGTGGCGCCGGACAGCACCTTCATCAGGGTCGACTTGCCGGCCCCGTTTTCCCCGGCCACGGCGTGCACCTCACCGCCGTGCACGTCGATGCTGACGCCGTCCAGCGCCAGGACTCCGGGATACCGTTTGACCAGCTGCTCCGCCGCGAGGTTCACGCGATCAGGGTTTGGCGGCCGCGGCCATGGCCTTCACCGAGTCGGCGTTCACGATGCGGACGGGCACCGAGATGCGCGCCGGCGGCGTCTTGCCGGCGAAGTACTCGGCGATGGCATCGATGGTCTCCTTCCCGATCTCGCGGGGCTGCTGCGCCACGTCGGCCTTGAGCTGTGTGCCGGCGGCGATGTCCCGGCGCGCTTCGGCGCCCGCGTCGTAGCCGACGATGATCAGCTTGTCGGCGTGGTGCGACTGGGCGCTGGACAGCGCGCCGAGGGCGGACTCGTCGTTGATCGCGAAGATCGCGTCGAGATGCGGGTGGGCCTGCAGCATGTCGTCCGCGGCCCGGAGCGCATGGTCGCGCGTGCCGAACCCGTTGAGGTTCGCGACGAGGTGGATGTTCGGATAGGCCGCGAGCGCTTGCTTGAACCCCGTCTCACGATCGATAGTCGACTGCACGTCGGGCTCGCCGATGAGGCCCACCGTCCCCTTCCCCCCGAGCAGCTTGGCGATGTAGTCGCCGGCGAGCTTCCCACCGGCGACGTTGTCGGAGGCGACGTGGGAGACCACCTGCCCGCCGTCGGCAGCGATGTCGGCCGTGAACACCGGGATCTTGGCCTGATTGGCGCGCTGGATGGCCGGTCCGATGCCCTTGGAATCCACGGGGCAGACGATGATGGCGTCGACGTGCCGGACGATGAAGTCGTCGATCTGCGACTGCTGCTTCGCGAGATCGCGCCCCCCGGAATTGAGGACGAGGGTGAACCCGTGCGCCGTGGCGGCCGCGCGCAGACCGGCCTCGAGCTGGTGGTAGAATTCGTCCTCGCGGGTGAGCAGCGTGACCCCGATCGTCTTCGTGGCCTTGCTCGTCTGCGAGGCGCCGCGGTGGCAGGCCGCCGGGGCGACCGCCACGAGGAGTGCGCCCAACGCGCCCACCAGCCGGCGGCGCGAGCCATGTCGTTGCATCTGGAGATTCACCTGTGGGAAGGAAGGGCTGGCCCGAAAGCTCCCACGGGTGATTCCAAACTGCAAGCTCGGGGGTGGCCCCGGCTCATGGATGCAACATCCCCGCGGGCGGACCCGTAGCACTTCAAGAAGGAGTCGTCGACGCTCGCGGTCGCGATCGCGGCCGGCCGGGTGGCGCCCGCCCCCAATCGCCAAGGAGAGTCCCCATGCGCGCAAGACACTCCACCACCGCCCTGCTCCTCGCCGCTGCATTCGCGGCCGCTCCCGCCGCGGCGCAGGAGGCCGGCTCCCCGTCGGTCGTCGGACTGGCCAACGTCTCGCTGTCAGGTGGCATTGCCCCGGCGTACCGCGGAACTGCCTGGCTCGCCGGCGCCGCGTACGAGCCGTTCGTGACCCGTCACCTGCAGCTCGGCGGCGGGATCGTGTACAGCGGCTCCAACGGACCACTCGGAAACGAGACCGGCAATCTCTCCGTCAGCGGGCGCTACCTCTTCGGTGGCAATCCGCGATCGGCGCCGTTCGTCACGGCCATGCTGTCCACCACCGGCGGGCAGAATCAGGTGGCGCAGACCGGCGGTTTGCTGGGACTCGGATGGCTGCACTTCGTGAGCCCGCTGACCGCGATCGTCGCCCAGTTCGACGCCACGCGCGTGTCAGGCGTGGGCAACACGGCAACGGCATTCACCGTCAGCCCGTCGACGTTCGCATTCGGGACGGGACCGGCCATGCACCGGGCGCCCCAGCGCGCCGGTGCGTATGACTGGGAAGCGAGCGCGGCGGCCAGCTTCTCGCCGGCACGAAGCTATTCGGCCAGCGGAAGCTTCCAGCCCTTCCTCACCTCGTACCTGCAGATCGGGCTCGGCGGCGCCGCCAGCCATGAGGCGGCCAGCAGCGGGTTCCCGGTTGCCACCACCAGGTATTCCGCGACGGCGCTCGTGCGGGTCTTCTACCCTGCCGATTGGGTCGTCCGGCCGTTCGTCGACGCGTTCGGGACGGACATCGGCGGAACGCAGACGGGAGGGTATGTCAGTGGCAACGTCGGGCAATTCGGTTTCGGCCAGCGCACACACGGCGTTTCGGCGGGCCTGCGCTACTACCTCACGCCGGAGCTGGCCATCGACGGAAGCCTGATGCGAACGCTGACGGATCAGTCGCCGTCGGGCGTGCTGCCGCGGCCCACCACGACGTTCGCCTTGGCCCTCACCCTGCACCAACCGCGCTAGCGCGCTCCCGCGCCGTGGCGGGGATTCGCCGGGCGACTACTTCTGTCCCGGCCACCCCCCGCCCAGCGCCTTGTAGAGCTGCACGGCGGCCGTGAGCTGCTGGAGCTGCGCCTGGCTCAGCGCGAGCTGCGCACTGAACAGGCTGCGCTGCGCGTCGAGGAGGTCGAGGTAGCTCGACAGCCCCGACTGATACCGGAGCTGCGCGAGGTCGAGCGCCTGGCGCAGTGCCTCCACCTGCGTGGCCTCGGCGGTCTCCTGGTCGCGCGCCGTGCGCACGCCCACGAGCGCGTCGTTGGCGTCGCGCAGGGCGCTCAGCGCGGTCTGCTGGTACTGCAGCCGTGCCTGCTCGACGCGTGCGCGCGCCGCGGCGGCCTGGTCGGACAGCCGCCCGCCGTCGAAGATCGGGATCGAAACGCCGGCCATGATCTGGTAGATGTGCGTATTCGGGTTGAACAGCTTGCCGAGGCTCGACGCCTGACTCCCGTACGACCCCGTGAGCATGACCGTCGGCATCCGTGCGGCGTCGGCCATGCCGAGCCGCGCCGTGGCGGCGGCGTACTCGCGCTCCGCCTGCTGCACGTCGGGACGCCGGCTGAGCAGCGTCGCCGGCACCGAGTCGGGCACGATCAGCGCCTTCACGGCGTCGGCCAGGGTACCGCCGCGGGGGATCGCCGTCGGCGGCTCGCCGAGCAGCACGTCGAGCGCGTGCGCGGTCTGCGCCCGCTCGCGCTCGGTCTGGGCCAGCGTCACGGCCGGCGCCGCGACCTGCGCCTCGAACTGCTTCACGTCCAGCTCCGAGATCAACCCCTGGTGGTAGCGCTGCCGCGCCAACGCCAGCGTGGCCTGTCGCG
>JBJKRG010000032.1:0-5722 GCA_046704805.1 Gemmatimonadaceae bacterium | reverse complement strand
CCGGCGCGGGCGCTGCAGCCCGGAGCGGCCGTGGTGCGGCCGGCAGCCGCCCGACCCGATTCGAGCGACGATCCGGCCGTGACCCCCACCATGATCGATGCAGGCCGGGCGGTATTCCGAGGTCAGGGCGGCTGCTTCGCCTGCCACGGGATGAACATGCAGGGCTCGGCGGTCGCGCCGCCGCTCAACAAGTAGGGCCAGCCGTGGAAGGCCGCGAAGGACGGGGCGTACAGCGAGATCCTCCGCGTGATCACCAAGGGCGTGCCGAGCACCGCCATGCTGGCGCGGCCGAACGGGATCAACGACACGGCGGTCAAGAACGTGGCGGCCTACATCTGGGCCGTGAACCACGGGAAGGCGAAGCCGTAGCCCCTACGGGGGGATGCCCGCCGGGGCCGCCCCGGCGTCCGAGGCCGTCCGGGCCGTCCCTCAGCCCGGCCGCAATCCGGACGGCGCCGGCGGCCGCGTCCCCCCTTCTCATTCCGTGTAGGCGAATCACCCGCAGAAATCGGGGGCTGCCCCCTCATCCCCTGCCCGCTGTCGTGGTACGCTCTTCCTTATAGAATGGAGTAGGATACGGGAAGAGTCGCGCAGGGGGCGCCATGGCCGGGCGGCCCCGCGGCGGGGGATTCACCCATGGATGATCTGCTGCTCGAGCAGCTGCTGGAGCCGGAGCCCGTGAACCTGCTGGCCGGTGAGCCGGCCACCCCCGGCATGCTCGTCGACGTCCCCCGGCTCGTGACGGCGTATTACACGCTGATCCCGGATCCCGCCGAGTCGGGCCAGCGCGTGGCGTTCGGGACCTCCGGTCATCGTGGTTCTTCGCTCGAACGCAGCTTCAACGAGCGCCACATCCTCGCCATCACGCAGGCGATCTGCCTCTACCGGCAGGCCCACGGCATCGACGGGCCGCTGTTCCTGGGCATGGACACGCATGCGCTGTCGTTTCCGGCATTCACGACCGCGCTCGAAGTCCTGGCCGCGAACGGGGTCGACGTCATGATCGCTCCCGAGGGCGAGTACACGCCGACTCCTGCGGTCTCGCATGCGATCCTCACCTACAACCGCGGACGGACGGAGCACGTCGCCGACGGGATCGTGATCACGCCGTCCCACAATCCGCCGGCAGACGGCGGCTTCAAGTACGATCCCCCGCACGGAGGCCCGGCCGGCCCCGACGTCACGCGCTGGATCGAGGTCCGGGCCAACGAGATGCTCGGGCCGGAGAGCGTCGACGTCAAACGCATCCCCTTCGAGCGCGCCTGCCACGCATCGACGACCCACCACCACGACTATCTGGATCGCTACGTCGCCGATCTCGGGTCGGTGGTCGACCTCGACGTCGTGCGCGACTCGCCGATTCACATCGGCGTCGATCCGCTGGGCGGTGCGGGGATTCACTACTGGCATGCGGTCGCCGAACGATACGGGCTGAATCTCACGCTGGTGAGCGACGTCGTCGATCCGACCTTCGGCTTCATGACGCTGGACCACGATGGGAAGATCCGCATGGATCCGTCCTCGCCCTTCGCCATGCGGCGGCTCACCGCACAGGCCCGCGCCTTCGACATCGCGTGGGCCTGCGACCCCGACCACGATCGGCACGGGATCGTGACGCCGGGCGATGGGCTGCTGCCGCCGAACCACTATCTGGCCGTCGCCGTGGAGTACCTGTTCCACCACCGGCCCGCCTGGGGCACGTCCGTGCGCGTGGGCAAGACCGTGGTCACGAGCGCGCTTCTCGACCGCGTGGCGGCGCGGCTCGAACGCCCCGTGTACGACGTGCCCGTCGGCTTCAAGTGGTTCGTTGGTGGGCTGCTCGACGGCACGCTCGGCTTTGCGGGTGAGGAGAGCGCGGGCGCGACGTTCCTGCGCCGGGACGGGTCCGTCTGGACGACCGACAAGGACGGCATCGTGGCCGGCCTTCTCGCCGCAGAGATGACGGGTCGGCTGGGTCGCGACCCGGGCGAGTTGTATCGGGACCTCACGGCCGCGTTCGGCGCACCCGCGTACCAACGTGTGGAGATCCCGGCGACCAGCACCGAGAAACGGCGGCTGGCCCGGCTGACGCCCGAAGCGGTGGCCGCGCGGGACCTGGCCGGCGAGCCGATTCTGGAGAAGCTCGCCGTCGCGCCGGGAAACGGCGAGCCGATCGGCGGCCTCAAGCTGATCACGGCGGACGGGTGGTTCGCCGCGCGCCCGTCGGGCACCGAGGCCCTGGTGAAGCTCTACGCCGAGAGCTTCCGGGGGCCCACCGCCGTGCAGCGCATGCTCGAAGAAGGCGAGTCGCTCGTGCGGACCGCGCTCTTCGCGCCCGCACCCTGACGCGCGCGGGCCGATGGCCATTCGATCGAACCGGCACCTGTCGCTGCGGCGAGACGTGGCCCATCTGGACCAGCTCGCGGAGCTGGCCCTGGATCTGCGCTCGACCTGGCACCACCAGGCCGATGAGATCTGGAAACGGCTGGATCCGGAACTCTGGGAGCTGACGCACAACCCCTGGGTCGTGCTCCAGACGGTGTCGCGAACGGATCTGCGCGCTGCGCTGGCGGACACGACGTTCCACCGACGGTTGGACGAGCTGGTGCACGAAGCGCGCTCGGCGGCCACGGCCGCCGGCTGGTTCCAGCGGCACCACGGATCCCAGGAACTGGCGGGGGTGGCGTACTTCAGCATGGAGTTCATGCTCAGCGAGGCGCTCCCGATCTACTCCGGAGGACTCGGGAACGTCGCCGGCGATCAGCTCAAGGCCGCCGGAGATCTGGGCGTTCCGGTCGCCGGCGTGGGGCTGCTGTATCAACAGGGAAACTTCCGACAGATCATCGACCGGAAAGGGGCGCAGCAGGCGTTCTACCCGTACAACGATCCCGGCCAGCTCCCCGTGACCCCGCTCCGCGGGCGCGACGGCAACTGGCTGCGCATCTCGATCGCCCTCCCCGGGTATCCGCTCTGGCTCCGGACGTGGCAGGCGCGGGTCGGCCGGCAGCGTCTCTATCTACTCGACAGCAACGATCTGGCGAACTACCCGCCGCATCGCGGCATCACCGGCGAGTTGTACGGCGGGCCGCCCGAGATGCGCCTGAAGCAGGAGCTCGTGCTCGGCATCGCCGGCTGGCGCCTGCTCGAAGCCCTCGGCATGCACCCCGACGTGAGTCATCTCAACGAGGGGCATGCCGCCTTCGTGGTGCTGGAGCGGGCCCGGCAGTTCATGCGGGATGCCGGGGTGCCGTTCGACGTCGCCCTCACGGCGACCCGTGCCGGGAATCTGTTCACGACCCACACGCCGGTCTCGGCGGGGTTCGACCGCTTCGCGCCGGCGCTCCTCACGGAATACCTGGGCGGCTATGCGGAGCATGAGTTGGGGTTGTCGAAGAGCGACCTCCTGGCGCTGGGACGTGCGCACCCCGACGATGGCGGCGAACCCTTCAACATGGCCTATCTCGCGCTGCGCGGGTCGGGCGCGGTGAACGGGGTGAGCCGGCTGCACGGCCGCGTCAGCCGGCGCATCTTCCAACCCCTGTTTCCGCGCTGGCCCGAGGCCGAGGTCCCGGTGGGGGTGGTCACGAACGGGATCCACACGCCGAGCTGGGATTCGGCGGAGGCCGATGCGCTCTGGACGGAAGCCTCCAGCAAGGAACGCTGGAAGGGCACGCTGGAAGGTCTGGAGGATGCGCTCCGCGCCGTGCCGGCTTCGACGCTCTGGCAGATGCGCAACACGGCCCGTGCCTCGCTCGTGGCGTACGCCCGGAAGCGGTTCGTGCGGCAGCTCGCGGAATCCGGCGCGGGCCGCGATGACGTCGAGGCGGCGAACCGGGCCCTGAACGACCGGACGCTGACGCTGGGGTTCGCGCGGCGGTTCACGCCGTACAAGCGCCCGACGCTGCTGTTGCACGATCCCGACCGGCTGCTCCGGATCCTCGCCGACGCCGAGCGTCCGGCGCAACTCCTCGTGGCCGGCAAGGCCCATCCCAACGACGTTGCCGGATGCGAGATGGTGCAGGAATGGGCGACGTTCATGCGACGCCCCGAGGCGCGCGGCCGCGTGATGTTCCTGGCCGACTACGACATGCTGTTGACGGAGCGGCTCGTGCAGGGTGTCGACGTATGGATCAACACGCCGCGGCGTCCGTGGGAAGCGTGCGGCACCAGCGGGATGAAGACCCTGGTCAACGGCGGGCTGAACCTCTCGGAGTTGGACGGGTGGTGGGCCGAGGCCTACGCGCCCGAGGTCGGCTGGGCGCTGGGCGACGGGCACGAGCACGGCGACGATCCGGCGTGGGATGCCGCGGAAGCCGACGCGCTCTACACGCTGCTGGAGCGCGAGGTCGTCCCGGCGTTCTACGCGCGCGGTCCGGGGGACATTCCACAGGCGTGGATCGCCCGGGTGCGCGAGAGCATGGCGCGGCTCACGCCGCGATTCTCGAGCAACCGGGCGTTGCGCGAGTACGCGGCCGAGTACTACCTGCCGGCCGCCGCCGCCTATCGGGCGCGGACGGCGGACGGTGGGGCACTCGCCCGGGCCATCACGGAATGGCAGCACACGTTGAAGCGCTTCTGGGGCGGCGTGGTCTTCCACGACGTGCACGTTGCGTCGCAGGCCGACCACCACGCGTTCGACGTCGAGATCGATCTCAACGGTGTGCCGCCCGATTTCGTTCGGGTGGAATTGTACGCGGAGGGGCTCGACGGCGGCCCGACGGTCCGGCAGGTTATGACTCGCGTGGAGCAGCGGCCGGGCACTCCGGCACGCTTCGCGTTCCGGGCGACCGTACCGGCGGCGCGCCCGGCGTCCGACTACACCCCGCGCGTGCTGCCCGATCACGCCGCGGTCTCGGTTCCGCTCGAAGCCGCCTGGATCCGCTGGGCGGGCGACCGCTGAACGACACGGGCCGGAGGGACGGTATGACGACTGCACGATCCGGAACGCAGGCGCCACCCCGCGCAGACGCGCCGATCTCCGTCCTGGCCCTCAACCCCAGCCTGGACATCGCGTACGAGGTCACGCAGCTCATTCCGGACCAGAAGACGCACGCCCTGCGCGCGCGGTACGACCCGGGCGGGAACGGCATCAATCTGGGGCGGATGCTCACGTCGCTCGGCGTCCACTCGGACGTCTATTGCCTGGTGGCCGGTGAGATCGGGCGGCTGGTGGAGGAGATCGCGGCTCGTTCGCTCGACGGACTGCACTGTCTGCACATCCCGGGGGAGACCCGGATCAACTGCACGCTGATCCAACAGGACCCGCGCATCCAGTACGAGGTGACGGCCGACGGCGCGCCCGTCACGCCGGGGGCGCTCGCGGCGATCGAAGCCGGATTCCTGCACGCGGCCGGCACCGGATTCGGCGTTCTCACCGGATCGCTCCCGCCCGGCGTCCCCGCGACGACCTACGGCGGTCTCGTCCGCCGGCTACGCGAACAGGGTGCGCGGGCGATCGTGGATGCGCGGCCGGAATTTCTCGCCGACGCGATCGCGGCCCGTCCGTTCCTGATCAAGCCCAATCGGTTCGAGCTGGAGACGCTGTGCGGGAAACCGCTGCCGACGCTCGACGACGTGGCGCGTGAGGCCCGCGCGCTGCAGGAGCGCGGGGTGCCGTGGGTGTGCGTGTCGCTGGGAGCGGAGGGGGCAGTGCTGGCGGGGCCGGACGAAACGCTCGAGGCCGTCCCGCCCAAGATCGCCGTGCGGTCCACCGTCGGCGCCGGCGACGCGACGCTCGCCGGCC
>JBJKRG010000031.1:0-4211 GCA_046704805.1 Gemmatimonadaceae bacterium | reverse complement strand
GGTTGGGCGACTTCGCAATCTGGCTGGACGCGGTGGGCTTCGCGGTGCGCTTCTTCCCGACCCAGCTCCGGGCGGACCCGCCGGTGATCGACGACATCGAGGCGTACGTGCGGGAGCACGCGCCGGCCGGCGCCACGTGGGCGGGCGGGATGCGTGCGCCGGTCGGGACGTTCGAGGATCTGACGGCGCTGCTGTGCTCGGCGCGGGTCGTGGTCGCCACCCGCTTTCACGGGGTCGTGCTGTCGTACGTGGCCGCAACGCCGGCGTTGGGGATCGCGTACGCCGGCAAGACGAATGCGTTGATGGAGCAGATGGGGCAGGGGCGCTACGCGTTGGGGATCGAGGCGTTCGACGCGGCGTCGCTGCAGGAGCGGTTCCTCGAGATGGATGCCCGCCTGCCGGAGCTGCAGCGGGAGATCCGGCGCCGGCTGCCGTTGCAGCGGCGGGCGCTCGAGGTGCAGTACGACACGGTGGTGGGGCTCGCGGCGCGGCGCCGCAGTGCCCTCTGGGTGGACCGGCCCGCGCCGGGTGCGGCGCGGGCGGCCGGAATCGGAGGACGAACATGACGAATCGGATGGCGACGACGCCACGCGTCAGCATCGGCGTGCCCGTGTACAACGGTGCGCGGTACCTGGCGGAGACGCTCGATTCCCTGCTGGCCCAGACGTACGGGGATTTCGAGCTGATCATCTGCGACAACGCCTCGACCGACTGCACGCAGGCGATCGCGGAGCGCTACGTGGAGCGGGATCCGCGGGTGCGCTACTACCGGAACGAGGAGAACTTGGGCGCCTCGGCGAACTACCGGCGCGCCTTCGCGCGCGCGTCGGGCGAATATTTCCGGTGGGCGAACGCCGACGACCTGTTCGCGCCGGAGGGGTTGGCGCGGTGCGTGGAGGTGCTGGACCGGGAACCGTCGGTGGTGCTGGTATACCCGAAGACGCGGC
Organism: Gemmatimonadaceae bacterium; assembly: GCA_046704805.1. GTDB lineage: Bacteria > Gemmatimonadota > Gemmatimonadetes > Gemmatimonadales > Gemmatimonadaceae > JAGWRI01. Next base: position 3,264 of record JBJKRG010000031.1, on the reverse strand, counting down.
TCATCGATTCGGAGGGGGCGGTGATCTCGGAGTACGACGACCGGCTGGACGTGCGGATGGCGACGGCGAACGAGCGGTTCCGTCAGGCGCTGGACCACATCGGGCTCGTCAACGTGATCTACGGGCTGATCCGCGCACGGGCGCTGCGGCGCACCGGACTGCTGCGCGCCTTTCCCGGCGGGGACATTCCGCTGGTCGCGGAGCTGACGCTGTACGGCAAGTTCCACGAGATCCCGGAGTATCTGTTCTTCCGGCGCTTCCACGAGACGGCCTCGAGCGCCTACAAGAAGGATCTCGCGATGCTGCAGGAGTTCTTCGACCCGAAGACGCGGGGGCGAACCTCGATGCGGCACTGGCAGCATCTGTCGGCGCACTTCGCGTCGGTGGCGCGGGCGCCGTTGGCGGTGGGGGAGAAGCTCCGGCTGGAGTCGTTCGTGTGCCGGACCGGGATCTGGAACCGGGACGAGCTGGTGCGGGAGCTGCTGGGCGCGGCGCGGCAGAAGCTGCACCTGGCGTGACGGGCGGCCCCCGCGCGGAACGCATAGCCGCGCGTCGTCCGACACGAGCACGCCGATGCCGGGTCGCCACCCGGGGCCCGGTTGCCGAGGGGCAGCGCGATGCGGACATCCGAAAACCGCAGCCATTCGCACGCGTTCTGACACTGGCCCACCCCCGCGCGGTTCACGATGCCGCCACGTTCCTCGGCGCCTGGGCGATGATGCCGTAGCTCGTCACCTGTCCGTCGCCCGAGATCGCCACCCAGACGCGGTTGCCGAGTGCCAGCGCCAGGCCGCTGGGCACGTTGGCCAGCCCGAGCTGCTCACCCGAGGCGAGCTGCAGGACGTAGTCCGGCCCCTGTTGGGCGAGAATGCCGTCGCGCACCGGCCGGCCCTGTACTTCCAGCACCGTGAAGCTCAGGACGTCGATCTGCGCGGGGCCGAGGTGCGAGCCCTGGACCTCGACGACCGCGTGCATCACCGACTTGAGCGCGACCGTGTTCGCTCCGGAGAGCTGATAGGTGGCGCCGTCGTCCGTGAGGAGCAGCACGGCGGGATAGGTCACGTGGCTGGGATTCGGGACGATCGTACCCCGCAGGAGCTGAGCGGCCGGCGGCGCGGCCGGAACCGGCGGGGCAGGGTTGGTGGGGCCCGCATCGCTGCACGCGCTCAGCAGCGCGATGGCGGCGAGGCCCAGGATCGAAGTGCGGATCATGATCGGGTCCTCCGGCAGGAGTGAGTCCGAACGCCGTCTGCTGCGGCGTTCAGGACTCAAGGGTACGGAGTGCCGGTTCCGGAATCGTGACGCGATCGTCCCGACGCCGTTCCTTTCCCGTTCCTTCTGCGTTCCCTGCCGCTCCCTCACGCCGTCGATTGTCGACTGTCGACGGCTAACCGATCGATTGCATCACCGATCGTCCCGATCTCCCCCCTCGACATTTCCCCGCACCACTTCATCTTTCGAGTATGACCCCGCCCCCCGATCGGTCGTCGCCCGAGCTGCTCCTGCTCGGCGGCATCGAGTTGCGCGGAGCGCCCGAGGAAGCGGCGGCGAGGCTGCTCGCGCAGCCGAAGGTCGTGGGGCTGCTCGCGCACCTTGCCGTCGCCCCCGAGCGCCGCTTCCGGCGCCGCGACACGCTGGCGGCCCTGCTGTGGCCGGAGCTGGACCAGACGCACGCGCGCACCGCGCTGCGCAAGGCCGTGCACGCCGTGCGGTCGGCACTCGGCGCCGCCACCGTCGTCTCGCGGGGCGACGAGGAGATCGCCGTGCCGCGCGACGCACTCGAGACCGACGCGGCCCGGTTCGCGGAGGCAGCGGACGGAGGCCTGCTCGTCGCGGCGCTCCATCTCTACCGCGGCGAGCTGATGCCCGGCTTCCACGTGTCCGGGTGCTGGGACTTCGACTACTGGCTGGAGGACGCACGGTCGGCGGCGCAGGAGCGGGCGTCGGCCGCGGCCTGGGCATTGGCCTGCCAGCTCGAGAGCGATTCCCGTCTCACCGACGCCGGGCTCTGGGCGCGCCGCGCCGTGCGCTACACCGCAGGCGACGAGCGCGTACTCCGCCGGGCGATGAAGATGCTCATGCGCGTGGGCGACCGTACCGGCGCGCTGCGGCTGTTCGAGGAGTTCGCGCGGCGGGCAAGGCAGACCCTCGACGCCGCGCCCTCGCCCGAGACGGTGGAGTTGCTCCAGACGCTGCGAGCGCCGTAGGGACGGCTCACCGCGCACCGCGAACACTTGGCCGTCAACCGCCAACCGTTAACCGTTTGCCGTAAGCGGTACCCTCACCTCGCCCTCGCAACTGCCCGCTCCGCGATCTCGTCCCCGATCGCCAGCGCCGCCGTGGCCGCGGGGCTCGGCGCGTTCAGCACGTGCAGCGTGCGCCCGTCGTCGCCCTCGGCGAAGGCGAAGTCGTCTACCAGCGAGCCGTCGGTGGCGAGGGCCTGGGCCCGGATCCCGGCGGGCCGCTCCTCCAGCATCCCGCTCTGCACGCGCGGCACCAGCCGCTGCAGCGCCTTCACGAACGCCGCCTTCGAGAACGAGCGGTGCATCTCGCCGAGCCCCGTGCGCCAGTACCGGCGGGCGAGCCTGCGGAAGCCCGGATAGGCGATCGTCACGAACGCCTCGCCGAAGTCGACCGAGAGCCGGCCGTAGGCCTCGCGTCCGAAGGCAAGCACCGCGTTGGGCCCGCACTCCGTGCCGCCGTGGATCATCCGGGTGAAGTGCACGCCCAGGAAGGGGAAGGCGGGATCGGGCAGCGGGTAGATGAGATTCCGCACCAGTTGCGGCGCGTCCGGGCGGAAGGCGTAGTACTCGCCGCGGAAGGGCACGATGCGGAGGCCGGGCGCCAGCCCGTCCAGCCGGGCGATGTGGTCGCTGTACTGGCCGGCGCAGTTGATGAAGTAGCCCGCCGGATAGCGCTCCCACCCCGCGGCGACCACCAGCCCGTCATCGTGTTCCAGCCCCGTCACCTGGTGCCCCAGCGCGACGCGGCCGCCAGCGCCTTCCACCAAGCGCACCAGCTCGCGGCTGACTGCCACGTAGTCGATAATGCCGGTCTCCGGCACGTGCAGCCCCGCGATCCCCGCGGCATCGGGCTCCACCCGGCGCAGTCCTGCGGCGTCCAGGCGCATCACCCCGTGCAGTCCGTTCGCCGCGGCGCGTTCCTGGAGCGCGGCGAGCCTGGGCAGCTCGCTATCCGAGGTGGCGACGATCACCTTCCCGCAGACGTCGTGCGGGATGTCGTGCGCGGCCGCGAAGTCCAGCA
>JBJKRG010000030.1:0-3384 GCA_046704805.1 Gemmatimonadaceae bacterium | reverse complement strand
GGACGCCGGTCCGGGTGGGACTGATGAGGCCGGTCTCGCTGGCGGCCGTGACGGTCACGGCACCAAGCTGTGTGGCCTGCGAGGAGAGGGTGAAGTCGATGCGGGTGGTCTGCCCGAGGTTGACGACGGCGGTGCGGGTCTGGGGCGCGAAGCCGATGCGCCGGGCCGTGACCTGATAGCTCCCGGTCTCGAGGCCGGCGACGAGATAGCGCCCGTCGGCCTGGGTGACGGTGGTCCGGACGAAGCCGGTGCTCGTGCTACGGACGGTGACCTGGGCGGACTCGATACCGCCCTGCTGGCCACTGACCGTCCCGTTGATCGTGCCGGTGGTCACCTGTGCGGGAAGGGTAGTTGCTCCCGCGGCGAACGCCAGAATCACGGCGAGCCGGAGTACGCAACGTGGAGTCTTCATATGAGCGTCCTGGGATGGGAGATGGCGCCCCATACGGTGCCGGGGCCGCGACCGTTCGCCATCGTGGGCGATGGCGTCAACAAGAACCCGAATGTCGATGACGGTGGTCACGTTCCGGCAGTGGGAGGGCTGTAACGGGGGTGTACCGCAGTGAAGATCGAACCACCGAAAGCCGCGGAGCGTGGCGTGCAATGTAAGACGCGGGCAAACGGAAGGGGAGCACGAACCACGAGTCGGCAGCCGGCGTCATATGGGCTCGTATGCATTGGAGCACGACCCATCACGGGCGTGGTCAGATCATGATTTGCTGATTACGCCTGCCGTCGCGACATATGGGGGGCCCAGCGCCGCCACGGTGTGCGATGCCATTGCATGGGAGCGGATGGATTTGGAGGGGGCGCAAAGAGAACGGGCCGCCCCGAAGGGCGGCCCGTCGATCGTCCGGAACGTCGGCGTTCAGTAATCGTATCGAATCGAAAACTGCATCTGATAATTGGACGCCAGGTTGTTGTAGTTGAACACGGACGGGTTGGAGTAGAAGTGGAAGACCGGGGTGGCGCCTTTGGTGAGATCAGTGCCGCCGGTCATGCCCTTGTAGCTGAGCAGGCTGACCTCGCTGTACGTGAACGCCTGCCGGCCCCACTGCTGGTTGAGCAGGTTGAGGAAGTTGCTGATATCGAGCTCCAGCGAGATGTTGCGGAATCTCGGCGAGTGGAAGGACTGCCGGAGGCTGACGTTCACCATGTTCGAGAACGGCGCCGTGCAGCTGTTGCGGGCCATGATGTGACCGCGCTGGTCGCGGAGGCACTTGTTGGCATTGATGAACTGGTTGAACGCCGCAGCCTGCTGCGCCTGACTCTGGGCGTTGCCGTCGAACTGAATCTCACTGGGATTCGTGGCGTCCTTCGGCACGTAGATCGGGTCGTTGTAGCTGAACCCGTCGCCGTTGAGGTCGCTGTTGTACACGAAGGCATAGGGGATCCCCGAGCCGCCCGTGTAGATCAGGGACAGTGTGGTCAGGGACGGGAACGTGTAACTCCCCTGCGCGACGATGCGATGCCGCTGCTCGAACGCCGACCGGGTGGCGGCCATGCTCATCTCGTTGCCGCCCCAGATGCGTCCGTAGCGGTACTGGGAATACGCGGTGCTCGACGTCAGGCTCTGCACGTCCCAGCCGCGGCTGTACGTGTACGCGACGCTGCCTTCCCAGTGGTTGACGAACCGCCGGGTGAGCTTGGCCGTGAGGTTGTAGTAGTGATCGTTGTGTTCGTTGGCGACGTCGATGACGACGCTGCGGCTACCCTTGAGCACGGGCGAATACGGCCGCGGACCGTACATCACACGACCGTGCGCATCGGTCCCCTGCGGGCCGGCGAGCGCGAGGTTGTAGTAGAAGGGTGCGTAGAGCGCCTTCGTGTACAGCCCCTCGAAAGTGGCGATGAAGTGATGTCCCAGTTGACGATCGTAGCCAAGTGAGGCGCGGAGCGTCTGGGGCATGCGCAGGTTGGACTGCAACAGGTCGATCTCACCACCGGCGCTGGCCCCGACGCCGTTGGCGCAGGTCTGCGGCGCCGACGACACGGCGCCCGCCGTGAACTGCGGGGGCGGGTTGGACCCTCGGCAGGTAAGGAGCGGCACGCCGGACAGGCCGGAGTTCTGGAAGGCGTTGCTCATCCAGACGTAGGCGGGGTGGCCGGTGAAGGCGCCGATGCCGCCGCGAAGCTGGTTCTGCTCGTCGCCGGTCATGTCCCAGTTGAACCCGACGCGGGGCGACCACTGGATGTGGCCCGAAGGGATGTTGGCCGTGTTGCGACCGTACTCGGACAGCACCTGCGGATTCGTCGGTGGCTTGTTGGCGAACGACGGCAGGTCGGCACGCAGGCCGTAGGTGAGGGTGAAGTTCGGGTTCACGGTCCACTGGTCCTGGATGTACGCCGCCAGGGTGGACGTGCGGAAGCGCACCGAGCCGTCGCCCACCGCTGGAACACCGACGATGTACTCGTACGGCGTGCCGGCCTTGAGCGAGTCGAGCGAATCGAAGGTCCAGACGCCGTACGACGCCTGGGCGAAGAGATTGCGCGCCTTGAAGAACTCGTTCTGGGTACCGAGGGTGATGGTGTGGGCGCCGTGGGGGATCGTGAGGTTGTCGGTCAGCTCGTAGATATCCTGATCGACCTCATTGCCCTGCGAATACCGCTCGGTGCCGGCGATGACCGTGGCGCCCGGGATCGTCACGCTGACCTGCGGCTGCTTCAACCCGTTGGCCGAGGTCCGCGGGTCACGCACGCGCGTGTACGAGGCCAGCAGCTCGTTGTAGACACCGTTGGAGAAGTTGGTGCGGAACTCGAGTGCCGGTGCGTGCTTGGTGGACGCGTACTGGTACTGGTTCGAGGTCAGCGCCAGGTTGGGATTCGTACCGCTGAGTCCCCGCGACAGCGCTCCGTCGACCGCGCGGCCGTAGTTGTAGCGCAGCACGAGAGAGCTGTTCCACGGCAGGTCGGGGAAGTCCAGCCGGGCGAAGAGATTGGTGAGGGGATTCTGCAGCGTCACGGCGCCACCGCCGCCGGGCTTCATCCCGTAGCCCTGGAGCGCCTGCTCCACAGCGGTCACATCGGCTGAGGTGAAGTTGGTGCTGGGACCACCGACGTACACGCCGGTGGCCGGTGTGTGGTAGGTCGTCCAGTCCGGGTTGACGAAGAAGAGGACCTTGTTCTTCACGATCGGGCCGCTGAGCGTGAATCCGTACTGCGACTTGGAGTAGTCGTTGATGTAGTCCTGCGAGCGGGTCAGGCTCTGGTTGCGGCCGTAGTAGTAGGCGCTGCCGTGGAGCTGATTGGTGCCGCTCTTGGTGACGGCGTTGATGAGGAGACCGGCGAAGTTGCCCTGGCGGACGTCATAGGGCGCCAGGAGCACCTGGTACTCCTTCACCGACTCGATGCCGATGGAACGGCCGTTGGCCTGACCGCCGGGCT
>JBJKRG010000029.1:0-2748 GCA_046704805.1 Gemmatimonadaceae bacterium | reverse complement strand
GTGCCGCGTCCGCGTCCGGGACGGCGTCCGAAGGCAGCAGCTTGACGTGGCCGCCCGGCGCCGCCTCGGTCTCCGCTCCGGCGGGCGCCGCGGTCTCGGGGGCCGCGGTCGCGACCGGCTCGGGGGCCGGCTCGGGGACGATGGTTTCCGGGGCGGCCGTCGCGGGGGTAACGGTATCTGGGTCCGATGCCCGCGGCACCACGGTCTCGGGGGTGACGGTCTCGTCACCGGGTGATGCCGGGGCCTTGCCGCGGATCTTGTCGGTTATGGACAACAGCTGGCCGATTCCCGCGAACATCGCCCGGAGCGCCTGCGTCGGGGCTTCCTTCACCTGCGGGACGCGCATATCACACTCTCCTTGCCTGACGGGTACCAGTCCAGTGTGCCGCAGCAACGGCCCGGCCGTTGCGCGTTAGTTAAGGCGGTATCTTCCCGCTTTCCCGCGACGTGCGCAAATGTAGAGTTAGCCCGCACACGCCGTCATCGACCGTTACCGATACGGGGCGGCCTTCTGGCTGACCGGCCTGCCCTCTCGCCTACGATGGGAGACATGTCTGAGACCCACCGCCGTGTCCTGCTGGCGAAGCCACGAGGCTACTGCGCAGGGGTCGACCGTGCCGTGCAAGCGGTCGAGATCGCGCTCGGCCGGTTCGGCGCGCCCGTGTACGTGCGCAAGCAGATCGTGCACAACACGCACGTGGTGAACGAACTGGAAAAGCGCGGCGCCGTCTTCGTCGAGGACACAGAAGAGGTGCCCGAGGGCGGCGTCGTCGTGTTCTCCGCCCACGGCGTCGCGCCGGAGGTGCGCGTGGCCGCCCAGCAGCGCGGCCTGCGTGCCATCGACGCCACCTGCCCGCTCGTCACGAAGGTGCACAACGAGGCGAGGCGTTTCGCGGCCAGCGACTACGACATCTTGCTGATCGGCCACCAGGGCCACGAGGAGGTCGTCGGCACGACCGGCGAGGCCCCGTCACGAGTCCGCCTGGTGGACGGACCCGTGGGTGCCGCGGGGGTGGAGGTCCGCGACCCCGCTAAGGTGGTGTGGCTTTCCCAGACGACCCTGTCGGTTGACGAGACGGTGCAGACGGTCGCCGCCCTCAAGGAACGCTTCCCCCATCTGATCGACCCGCCGAGTGACGACATCTGCTACGCGACGCAGAACAGGCAGGCCGCCGTCAAGGTCATCGCCCGCGACGCGGACGTCGTGATCGTCGTCGGTTCGCCTAATTCGTCGAACTCGGTCCGTCTCGTGGAGGTGGCCAAGGATGCCGGGGCGGTCGCGGCCTATCTGGTGGACGACGCCGGCGAGGTCGATGAGCGCTGGTTCGACGGGGCGCGCACCGTCGGGGTCACCAGCGGGGCGTCGGTTCCGGAGGAACTGGTGATCGGCGTGCTCGAAAAGCTCGACAAGCTGGGCTTTGACGAGGTGGAAGAGGTCGAGGCGATCAAGGAGCGGATGGCCTTCCAGCTTCCCCGTGAGCTCAGGAAGTAATCTCCCGTCCCGGGCCGGCCATGGCTGGCGGTGGAACAAGGGCCGGAACAGACCGCCGGGATCGTTCGAGCGAAATGCTCTTTTACGGCGTCGAGTACGGCATCGAGCCGAGCAGCTCAGCCGGGTCGCAGTCGCGCCGCTGGCGGTCCGGCGCGGCGACGAGTTCTGGCGCGGACAGCGGCCGTGCCGTGTCCACGACGGCGGCGGGGCCGGGCAGGTCGGCCTCTACGATGCCGAGCTGAGCGAGTCGGCGCGCGCTGACCAGCACCCGGCTTTCCAGCGACCCGACCGCGGCGTTGTACGCCCCGACCGCGGCGGTGAGCGACTTGCCGACTCGTTCCACGTGCCGCCCGAGTCCGGACAGCCGCTCGTACAGTTCCCTGCCAAGGACGAAAACCGCTCGCGCGTTCTCCGACAGCGCCTGCTGCTGCCACGCGTACTGCGCGGTGCGCAGCATCGATACCAGTGTCGTCGGCGTCGCGATGTGTACCCGGCGTGAGATCGCGTGTTCGAGCAGCCCGGGATCCCGCTCGAGGGCGGGCGCGAGGAACGCCTCACCGGGGATGAACAGGACCACGAATTCCGGCGTCTGCGGCAAGGCGTTCCAGTACGCCTTGGCGCCGAGCTGGTCGACATGCAGCCGCAGGTGCCTGGCGTGGGCGTCGAGCCGGTCCTCGCGCACCTCGTCGTCGGCCGCCTCGGCGGCTTCGAGGTAGGCGGCCAGCGACACCTTGGAATCCACGACGACGTTCTTGCCGCCCGCCAGCCGCACCACCATGTCGGGCCGCAGACCGCCTTCGATGACCACCTGCTCGTCGAAGTCGCACCTGTCCGCCATCCCCGCCAGCTCGACCACCCGGCGCAGCTGCAGCTCGCCCCATCGCCCGCGCGCCTCCGGGCGGCGCAGCGCGGTGACGAGCGCCCGTGTCTGCTCACGAAGCTGTTCGGCGCCGCGGCGGGTGAACTCGACCTGCTGCGCCAGCTCGGCGTGCGCTTGGGTGCGCGCCATGTCGGACTCGCGGAGCTGCCGCTCGAGGCGGGCCAGCGTGTCGCGCATCGGCCCGACGAGCTGCTCGACCTCGAAGCGCTGTGCGAGCTGGCCCTCGGCGAGCGCGGTCTTCTCCCGCGTGGTGCGCTCGAGAAGCGCGGCCTTGTCTTCGGCGGCGCGGGCGCGCTCTTGCGCGGTCGCGGCGGCGGTGCCGAAGCGGCCGCGTGCCAGCAGATAGCCGATCACCACGCCGATCGCGATCCCGGCG
>JBJKRG010000028.1:0-5419 GCA_046704805.1 Gemmatimonadaceae bacterium | reverse complement strand
CCCCCGGGCGCAGGCCTGCCGCCGACGGCACCCCAAGGGGCTCCAGTACATTGACGCCGAATCCCGCGGCAATCCAGTCGAGGGCCCCCTCGCGCCACCGCGCCTCGACCAGCACCCCGGCGAGCTTCCGGCTGCCCAGGTAGAGATCGTTGGGCCACTTCAGACCCACCGGTTCGGGCGCGAGCGGGTCCAGGGCTTCTGCGGCGTGGAGTCCGAGCCGCAGGGAGAGCACCTGGAGTGCGCTCGGGTCGGCGGGGCGCTCGATGAGCGTGAGCCACACACCCCGACCCGACTCGGACACCCAGCCGTGCCCCTGGCGGCCCCGCCCCGCCGTCTGTCGATCGGCGAGCACCAGCGTGCCGGCCGCCGCGCCAGCCGCTGCGCGCGCGTGCGCGACGTCCAGAGTGGACCCGACGGAGTCGAATACCTCGACCGCCGGCACGCTGAAGCGCTCCGCCAACTCGACCGCTGCGACGCCGTCGTAGCCCGCCGTGGCGGTCATGGCCCCGACCGGCGAGCAGTCACCGTCCCAGAGCTTCTGCGTAGAAGCGTTCGTAGTGTGCCACGACGTCGTTCAGCGAGTAGCGCCGACGCGCATCGGCGGCCGCAGCGCGGCTCATCGTCGTCCAGCGATCGCGATCGCGCAGGATGGCGAGCGCCGCAGCGGCCATGCCCTCGACGTCTCCGACGGGCAGCAGCGCGCCGGTCACGCCGTTCTCGACGACTTCGGGAAGCCCTCCCGCGTTGGCACCGATCACGGGGGTCCCCGACGCGAGCGCTTCGAGGGCGCTGAGGCCGAACGACTCCCGATCCGTCGGAAGGAGATACAGGTCTGCCGATGCGAGGAGCGGCGCCACCGATTCGATCTTCCCCAGGAAGAGCACCTCGTCCTCCACGTGCAGGCGCCGCGCCTCCTGCTCGGCCAGGATCCGATCGGGGCCGTCGCCCACCATGACTAGCAGGCAGGGCACTTCCTCGTTCACCCGGGCGAACGTCCGTACGATGTCCACCACGCGCTTCACCGGGCGGAAGTTGGAGATGTGCATGAGCACCGGGCGCCCATCGCCGATCGCCCCCCGGGAGCCCGGATAGCGGGCCCGGTCGTAGACGGTGGGATCCACGAAGTTCGGGATGACCTCGATCCGGTCTCCCGTGCACCCGAACGCGCTCGTCGTTTCCGCTTGCAGGTAGCGCGATACGGCGGTGAGCCCGTCGGACTTCTCGATGGAGAACTTCGTGATGGCGTGGAAAGATGGATCCTGTCCGACGATGGTGATGTCCGTACCGTGGAGCGTGGTGAGCACCCTGATGTCGGGGCGCTGGTCCCCGAGCATCTCCTTGGCGATCCAGGCGCTGGTGGCATGCGGAATCGCGTAGTGGCAGTGGAGCAGATCGAGCTGGTGGGTGAGGATGACCTCATGCATTCGCACGGCCAGCGCCAGATCGTACGGGGGATACTCGAACAGCGGGTAGCGGCCGACATCCACCTCGTGGAAGAACACGCGGGGGAGGAACGCAGGAAGCCGGAACGGCTGGCGGTACGTGATGAAGTGGATCTCGTGCCCGCGATGTGCGAGCGCGATGCCGAGCTCCGTCGCCAGGGCGCCGGAGCCGCCGTACGTGGGATAGCAGGTGATGCCGATCTTCACCGCGTCAGACCTCCTCTTCCCCGAACCACCACCGGTCGACGGCGGCGCGCCAGTCGGCGCGGCCGGGATCGAGCCGTGTCACCGTCTCGCCCTCGAGTTGGTGGCGGAACCACGTTCGCTGGCGTTTCGCGTACTGTCGAGTGCCGGTGATCGCGTCGTCGCGGCCGCGGGCCGGCGTTTCGTCCCCCATCGCTACAGACCGCATTGCCCCGTATCCCGTTGCTTTCCAGGCCGGGGCGCCGGGGGGCACCGTCCGGACCAGCCGGCGGGCTTCGTCCACCCAACCCGCGGCGAGCATGGCATCGACGCGCTCGACGATCCGTCCCGCGAGGCGCGGCCCCGGATCGACGAGAAGATAGCGCGCGTACCAGCGCCGGGGGCGTTCCGCTTCCCGATGGAGCGCGCTCATCCGGCGTCCCGCGAGGAGCGCCACCTCGACGGCGCGGATGAGCTGGGCGCGGCCCAGGTGTGCGCGCGGCGCGTCGAGGCGCGCGCACCAGCGCCGTAGTTCGCCAGTCGGCATCGCGGCCAGGAATTCGGCCAGGGCCGTGCGGCGGCTGGGGTCCAGCGCCGGTTCCTCGAACAGGGGTCGGACGAGCGCCTGCAGGTAGAACCCGGTACCGCCGACCAGCAGCGGCGTACGCCCGGTCGCGGCCGCTGCGGTGATCCACTGCTCGGCGTCCGCGGCCCAGGCAGCCGCCGAATAGCGCTCGGTCGGCTCTCGCACGTCGATTCCGAAATGGAGAACGGCCTGCCGCTCCGCCACCGTCGGCTTGGCCGTGCCGATGTCGAATCCCCGGTAAACCTGACGGGAGTCCGCGCTCACGATGGCGGCGCCGTGTCGCTCGGCCAGCCACATGGCGAGCGCGGATTTACCCGCGGCCGTCGGGCCGCAGACCACCCGCAGCCTACTTTCTTCCAAATCGGCGTTCGAGCTCATCCCACGACAGCTGGACGACGGTGGAGCGCCCGTGCACGTCGTGCGCCGGCAGCGTGGTACGGCTGAGGTCCGTGAACAGCGCGCGCATCTCCGCCGGGGACAGCTCGTCCCCGGCCTTGATCGCCGCCTTGCAGGCAACCGTGGCCGCCAGGCGCTCGTGCCGTTGGGCCACCGCGGCGAATCGATCGCCCGTGAGCGCATCGAGAGTCTCCCGCAGACAGCGCTCCGCCTCGAAGCGGGGGTGTGGCATGGGAACGCTGCGCACGATCAGCGAGTGGCCGCCGAACCCTTCGATCTCGAAGCCGAGCTGCTCGAAGAGCGTACGGTGTTCTTCGAACGCTTCGGCCTCCGCGGGTCCCAGGTTGAGCGTCATCGGGAACAGGAGGTGCTGCGACGGCGCCCGCCCCCCCGTGAGCACGGCCATGAAACGCTCGTAGAGCACGCGTTCGTGCGCGGAGTGCTGATCGATCAACACCACTCCGCCGTCCCCCTCGAACATGAGGTACGTGCGGCGGAGTTGCACGAGGAGCGGCGCCGCCACCTCGTCCTCCAGTGCCGCCCTCCGCTCGGTGCCAGCCGCGGCGGCCTGATCCGGGCTCGCCGGGGCCGCACCGGCCGGCCCGGCGAACAGACCCTCGGCCGGGCGAACGCCGGTGCCGCGCAGCGCTTCCACGTCGACGGAAGGGTTCTCGTAGTGCGGTGCCGCCGGAAAGGGAATGGGCGGCCGGCCGATGGACGCCCCCGCGTCCAGCGTCCCCAGCGCACGTCGCACGGCTTCCTCGACCACCCGTTCCAACCCCCAGCGGTCACGGAACCGCACCTCGGCCTTCGCGGGATGCACGTTGACGTCCACGGCATCCGCCGCGACGTCGACGTCGAGGAACACGGTCGGACGAACGCCAGCGGGGATGGTCGACTTGTAGGCGGCCTCCGCGGCGCGGACGACCCCATGGTCGCGGACCGGCCGTCCATTTACGGCGATGAACACGCGGCGAGCCGACGTGCCGACGTCGGCGGGGCGCTCGACGAGACCCGACACGCGGGTCGTGCCGCGCACGTCGTCCACCTCCAGGAACCGCTCGGCGTAGCGCCCTCCCCAGAGCGCGGCCAGGCGCGTGCGGAGTGACGACGCCGGAGGAAGCGACATGACCGACCGGCCGTCGTGCGTGACCGTGAATTGCACGTCGCGACGCGTGAGCGCGACATTGGTGACCGCCTCGGCGATCGCGCGCCATTCGGACCGGGCGCCGCGCATGAACTTCTGGCGCGCCGGTGCGTTGTAGAACAGCTGCGCCACCGACACCGTGGTGCCGCGGCGCCGCGCCGCAGCCCGGGTCTCGGCCACGGCGCCACCGGCGGCTCGCACGTGCGTGCCGGTTCCGTCGGCGGCCGCGGTCTCGATCTCGAGCTGCGAGACGGAGCAGATCGCCGGCAGCGCCTCCCCGCGAAATCCGAAGCTGGAGACTCCGACGAGGTCGCCGGCCTGGCGAATCTTCGAGGTCGCATGCCGCGAGAGCGCGAGCAGGGCATCCTCGCGCCCCATCCCGGTGCCGTCGTCGCTGACCCGGATGCGGCGACGACCCCCGTCCTCCACGTCGAGGTCGATCGAGGTCGCGCCCGCATCGAGTGCATTCTCGATCAACTCTTTCACGACCGAGGCCGGGCGCTCCACGACCTCGCCGGCCGCGATCTGGTCGGCGACCTCGCTGGGGAGGATCGCAATGCGCGGCGCGTCCGGTGCGCGGGGTTCAGATGATGCGGACATCGCGTGCAAGCTACGGGGATCGCTGCGGAAGCGTCAATCGAGCGACGGGGCAGCGTCGAGGGCCACGAGCCGCTGCATCGGCACCCACCCCTGGCGTCCCCCGTCCAGCTCCACGCGAGCCCATGCCCCCTGTTGATTCAGCACGCGCACGATCTCCCCACTCTCCACGATCGAGCCCTCGTCGGCGCCGAGCGCGGGGTCGGTTCGGATGGCGAGCGTCGACTGGACGACCGCGATGCCGCGCCCCGACAGGCGGCTGCCGAGCGCGATCGCGGCCAGTCCGAATACCGCGGCGGCCACGACGAGCGGCGTCGGCCATCGGACGCTCCACGGATACCGTCGCCCGAGCGCGGGGTGCCATGCGGCGCAGGCCGCCAACCAGCAGAGCGCCATGATCACGAGTACGAGATTGATCGGCACCGGCGGGACGTATCCCGGCGAGAGCAGGCGTACGCCGTGCACCATCCCCAACCGCGTCCGTGCGTCCGCCGCGAGAGGCTGGAGTCCGAGGCCGCGCCGCCATCCGGCCACCGCATCGGCCGTATCGTGCACGGCCCACGCCGTCGTGCCGAGGTTCACCCATGCGTCGGCGGCCCGCGGCTCAGCAGCCACCAAGCGCGAGAAGGCGGCGCGCGCATCGGCGTAGTCGTGCTCCTGATAGGCCACCACGCCGTCGGCGAACTCGGATTCCGGCGTCACGCTCTGGAGGGCGTGGGCGGTTCCGCCGATGCCGACGGCCACGAGCAGCGCCAGCAGGGCGCCGCGGAACGGAAGCTCGGCGCGCGGGAGCGCTTCCTCGTCCACCCGTCGGACGATCTCCATCGTGCGGGCAGGAGCGTCGGCCGCGAGCGTTCCGCCCGCCGAGAACGCCGCCGAGTCGAGATCGCGGAGCAACGACTCGGCGTCGGCAGCGGTGGCGTCGGAAACGCCGGACCGGCGGAGGGCCCGGCGCAGGGCGTCCGGCCGGGTGAACGTTTCGGCCTCGATCCCCAGGCGATCGGCGAGCACCGCGACGTACGTGTGCCGCAGCGATCGCCCGTCCCGGTCCCCCTGGACGTCCTGCGC
>JBJKRG010000027.1:0-13377 GCA_046704805.1 Gemmatimonadaceae bacterium | reverse complement strand
CCGAGACGGTGCGCTTCAAGTACGCGCCGGCCCTCACGGCGACGGTCCTGGTCGTCCTGCTGCTCTGGCTGGTCGGGTCCGTCGCCGACGTCCTGATCCTCCTCTTCCTCGGCATCCTGATCGCCATCTACCTCGACGGGCTGGCCTCGTGGCTGCGGGCCCGGCTCCGCGTGCCCCGTCGCCTGGCCTTTCCGGCCGGGTTGCTGGTGAGCCTGGCCGTGGTCGCCCTGATCATCTCGATCCTCGTGCCGCCCGTGGTCACGCAGACCCAGGAGCTGGCCAAGCTACTCCCCCAGTACGTCGACTTCTGGCAGACCACCTTCCAGTCGCTGATCGCGCGCATCCCGGCGCTCGCCGCCATCGTCAAGCCGAAGGAGAACAGCATCGTCGTAGCCATCTACGAGCAGCTGGCCAGCACCCTGCACAACGTCGTGCCCAAGCTGTTCGCCGGTGTCCACGCGATGATCAACGTGTTCGCCGTGGCCGGCATGGCCATCTATCTGGCGGTCGATTCCGGCACCTACACCGACATCGCGGAGTCGCTGTTTCCGCCGCGGCGTCGGCCGTTCGTGCATCACCTGCTGCGCGAGCTCGGCGAGGTGCTCCGCTCCTACATCGTCGGCCAGCTGCTGACGATGACCGTGCTTGGCATCCTCACCGCGATCGGACTGTCCGTGCTCGGCGTGCCCTACGCCCTGACGTTCGGCGTGCTCTCCGGGATCGCGGCCATCGTCCCGTACTTCGGCACACTCGTCTCCACGATCCTGCCGGCGCTGTTCGTCCTCAACGGACCCGCCGGCGGTACGCGCGCCCTGCTCGTGCTCGGGCTCGGCGTCGTGATCCACCTGATCGAGGGCAACGTCGTCGCCCCGCTCGTGATGTCCGAGAAGGTGGACCTCCCCCCCGTGCTCAGCATTCTCGGCGTGCTGGTGATCGGAGAACTGCTCGGACCACTCGGTCTCCTCATCGCCGTGCCGATGCTGGCCGTCGTGATGGTCCTCGTGCGGCGGATCCTCGTGCACGGGATCTACGACGGCGGGATCACCGTGGAGCCGGCGACCGCGCGACTGCCCTCTCCGGACGTGCCCCCCGCCGCTGGCTGACCCTCCCCCCATGTCGCCCACACCGCGCTTCCTCGTCCTCGCCGAGGGGTCGTTCAACCCCGTGCAGTCCAAAACGGCCAATGCCTGTATCCGCTACACGCCCGAACGCGTGGCGGCGGTGCTCGATTCCACCCAGCGTGGCAAGACGGCCGAGCAGGTGCTCGGGTTCGGCGGGCGGATCCCCGTGGTGGGGTCGGTGGACGAGGGGCTCGCGCACAGGGCCGACGCGCTGCTCATCGGCATCGCCCCGCAGGGTGGCCGGCTGCCCGGCGCGTGGCGTGCCACGATCCTCCGGATGCTCGACGACGGACGGGATGTCTGGAGTGGGCTCCACACGATGCTGGGTGACGACGCCGAATTCGCCGCGCACGCCGCGGCATCCGGGGCCACGATCCACGATCTCCGGCGTGCGCCGTCCGACCTCGAGGTGGCGCGCGGCCGCGTGCGGGAAGTCGACGCCACCGTCGTGCTCACCGTCGGGACGGACTGCAACATCGGCAAGATGACGGCGGCCCTCCAGCTCCTCGGAGGGCTCCGCGCCCGCGGACACCGCGTGGCCTTCGCCGGCACGGGGCAGACCGGCATTCTCGTCGACGGACGGGGCATCGCCGTGGATGCGGTCGTCGCCGATTTCATTGCCGGAGCGGCCGAACGGCTCGTGCTCGAAGCGGCACGCGACGCCGACATCGTGCTCGTCGAGGGGCAGGGGTCGATCATCCACCCCAGCTATTCCGGCGTCGCCTACGGCTTGCTCCACGGCGCGCTGCCGCACGCACAGGTGATGTGTGCCCAGCCGTCGCGCACCGCCATCCGCTACAACGACTGGATGGCCATCCCACCGTTGCCCGATTTCATCGCCCTGCACGAGCGGGTGGCGCTCCGCCCGGCACCGGTCATCGGCGTGGCACTCAATACGCTGGATATGACCGGCGACGCGGCCGCTGCCGCGGTCGAGCGGACCGCACGGGAGACCGGCCTGCCCACCACGGATCCCGTGCGCTTCGACCCCGAGCCGCTCGTCGCAGCGATCGACGCCTTCCACCGCCACCGCGACCGCTGATCGATCGCCATGCCGGGCGGGCGGGACCGCCCGGCAGTCGCGCGCCCGTTTGCGCCACGAGGCGGCGATGTGGTGCCGACGTTCTGCGGTTCGGACGTCAGTGTGGCCGAGCACGCCCTGCGCCGACCGCCGGCGCGCTCGCCCACTTCCACTCCCACGATCATGCTCTTCAGCGCCCACCGCCTCACCAAGTCCTACTCCGCCGGAACCGCCAGGTGCTCGGCGACGGCCCGTGTGCTGTCGGGCCTCGACCTCGAGATCGACGCCGGCCAGGTCGTGGGCGTCGTCGGCGGGCGGGCGTCGGGCAAGACGACGCTGGTCCGGTGCGTGGCGGAGCTCGCGAGACCCGATCGAGGAGCGCTGCACTGGGCGCCATCGGCCCGACGCCCCCGCATCGTGTCGGCCGCACCGGCCGCGTTTCCCTTCGAGACGGTGCGCGATGTGCTGGCCCGCGCTGCCGGCGAGCCGCTCGTCGACCCGGACCGATTGGGCGAGACCGTCACCCACCTCGCACTTGACGATGTGATCGATCGGGCACAGGCGGCGCTGACGACCGACGAGCGGGCCCGGCTCGCACTCGCGGTCGGCCTCGCCACGCGCCACCCGCTGCTGCTCCTCGACGGCACGGCCGACCTCCTCGGCGCGTTCGCCCGCCCGGCGGTCCACGATGCCCTGCGGCGGCACGCCGCCGATGGCGGTGCCGCGCTCCTCACCGGTCGGGACCGGGACGCCGTGGCCGCGCTCGCCGCACCCGTCTGGCAGCTGTCCCGCGGCCGCCTGACGACCGAACCCGTCGAGATCTGCGAGCCGCAGGCGGCGCGCGTGGCCGAGGCCCGCCTGGTCACGCGCGCCCGCTGAGTCTGGACGTCCGCGCATCCTGCCCTGGCCCCACCGCGATCGTTCGCATGCGCACGGGCCGCGTCGCTACATTGTGTGGTGACTCCCATGGCGCCGCTCGATTTTCGTCTCTACAACACGCTGACTCGCAGAGTAGAGCCGTTCGCCCCGGCCGACGGGGAGACGGTGCGCTTCTACAGCTGCGGGCCGACGGTCTATAATCCCGCCCATCTCGGGAATTTCCGGACCTTCCTGTTCAATGACCTGCTGCGCCGCGCGTTGCGGCTCCGCGGGTGGAAGGTGCGGCAGGTCATGAACCTGACCGACGTCGACGACAAGATCATCAAGCGCGCCCAGGCGCAGGGAAAGCGCATCGGGGAGATCACGGAGCCCGTCACGGAGATCTTCGACGCCGACCGGCGCTACCTGCGCATCGAGCCGGCCGAGGCCTATCCCAAGGCCACGGAGTACATCCCCCAGATGATCGCCCTGATCCAGCGCCTGGTGGAGGCCGGGGTCGCCTACCGGGCGGACGACGGATCGATGTACTTCGCGATCGGACGGTTCCCCGCGTACGGCCGTCTGTCCCGCCTCGACACGCGTGAGATCAAGCCCGGCGCGCGTGTGGCGCAGGATGACTACGCGAAGGAGAATGCCCAGGATTTTGCGCTCTGGAAAGCCGCCAAGCCCGAGGACGAGCTGGTGGGAGCCACCTGGGATTCACCGTGGGGACGCGGGCGACCAGGGTGGCATCTCGAGTGTTCGGCGATGGCGATGAACCTGCTCGGGGAGACGCTCGACATCCACACCGGCGGCATCGATCTCGTCTTCCCTCACCACGAGGACGAGATCGCGCAGTCCGAGGCGGCCACCGGTGTGCCCTTCGCCCGGTTCTGGTGCCATGGCGCCTTCCTGCTCACCGACGGCACGAAGATGGCCAAGCGCGTGGGCAACGTGAGTACGGTGCAGGGACTCCGCGAAGCCCACGTTTCGGCGGCGGCGATCCGCCATTTCATGTTCAGCGCTCACTATCGGAAGGAGCTCAATCTCTCCGAGGAGGCGCTCGAGGCGAGCACCGAAGCCGTCCGGCGGGTGGGCGACTTCGCCGAGCGGCTGTCGCAGGCGGAGGGGGGGACCCCGGCGCTCGCCGACGCGGCGCGGACGGCGGTCGCGGCGTTCGATGAGGCGTTGTTCGACGATCTGAACGCCCCGCGGGCGACCGGCGCCCTGTTCACGTTCATCAATGCGGCGAATGCAGAGCTCGACCGGAGCGGAACCGACCGGGCGGCGCTGGCCGAAGCGCGGGCGGCGTTCGAACGAATGAACGGGGTGCTCGACCTGATCCCGGATCGGACGGTGCAGGATCCGCAGCTTGCGGAGTGGATCGAGACGCGGCTCGCGGCCCGACGGGACGCCCGGACGCGGCGGGATTTCGCGGAGGCGGACCGGATCCGATCGGAGCTCGGCGAGCGGGGGGTCGCGATCGAGGACACCCCTGCGGGAACGAAGTGGAAGATGGTGGGCTGAGAAACACATGTTTTATCTGCTGGTCGTCGGCTCCGCTGCCGTCGGAGCGTGAGGCTGGCGCGGCCCGCCGGCGGCCGGGGAGGGGCGATGAGGGTGGGGCGCGGGATGGGCGTAAGTCGGCGTGGGGACTCCGCTTGACACTTGAAATCCCTCCTGGTATTGTAAGAGTCTCGCGCAAAACGGCCCGATTGCTGACGTAGCTCAATTGGCAGAGCACCTGATTTGTAATCAGGCGGTTGCGAGTTCGATTCTCGCCGTCAGCTCTGAATCGAATGCGTGGCGCGAGGTCTGGCGCGCGGGCGAAGCAGGGCGCGTAGGAGAAGCGGTGGGGTACCCAAGCGGCCAACGGGAGCAGACTGTAAATCTGCCGGCTCATGCCTTCGAAGGTTCGAATCCTTCCCCCACCATGGGTGCGTGCGCGAGGCGCCGGGGGAACGGGACAACGCGGGAGTAGCTCAGCTGGTAGAGCGCAAGCCTTCCAAGCTTGATGTCGCGGGTTCGAGCCCCGTCTCCCGCTCTGCAGGCGATCGGTGGGGAGGAGTGCGCACGACAGGAGGAAGGGGAGAAGTCTGGCAGTTCGGCGGGCCGCCGCAGGAGCCACGGCGGCTCGCGCCTTGGGTAGGCCCGCGCCGGAAGTGCGAGAGCAGGACGCCGCTCGCGTAGCTCAGTTGGTAGAGCACACCCTTGGTAAGGGTGAGGTCATCGGTTCAATCCCGATCGCGAGCTCTGGGTCGGTCGCAGCAGGAGCAGCAGGATCCGCGTCGTGCCCGATGCGGTCAACGTGAGAGTCGAGAATGCCGCGCGAAAAAATCATCCTCGCGTGCAGCGAGTGCAAGAATCGGAACTACTTCACCCTCAAGAACCGGCGGCTCCATCCGGAGCGCGTCGAGTGGAAGAAGTACTGTCCGCGCTGCAACAAGCACCAGGTGCACAAGGAAACCAGGTAGCCATGGCCGAGTCGACGCAACCCGGGGGTGGGACCAAGCTGGGGCCCATCCGTGGCACGATCGCGTACTACCACTCGGTGATGGGAGAGATGCGGAAGGTGACGTGGCCGGACTTCCCCCAGGTGCGGTCGGCCACGATCGCCATCGTGATCTTCGTGCTCCTCATCGGGCTCGTGATCACGTTCATGGACTTCATCCTGAACGGTTTGCTGGTCCGGCTGCTGCCGTCGCTCTTTACCTGAGGTAGTAGCTGATGGAGCATCGCTGGTACGCCATTCAGACCACGTCCGGCCACGAGAACAAGGTCCGGTCGCTCATCCAGCGGAAAATCGATCAGGACCTGCGCGCACCCACGGAGCGGTCGCTCCGGCAGGCGCTCGTCCCGACGCAGGAAGTCGTGGAGATCAAGGGTGGCAAGAAGGTGAACGTCGAGCGAAAGCTGTTCCCCGGCTACGTGCTCGTCGAGATGGACATGACGCAGGAAACGTTGCACGTGATCAACTCGATCCAGGGTGTGATCAAGTTCGTGGGGCAGGATCGCCTGCCACAGCCGCTGCGGCCGGACGAGGTCAACCGGCTGCTCGGGATCGCGGAGGAAGTCGAGGAGCAGGAGCCGGTGGAGGAGATTCCCTTCCTCGTGGGCCAGGCGGTGGCGATCACCGAGGGGCCGTTCACCGACTTCAACGGCACGGTGGAAGAGGTGATGCCGGACAAGGGGAAGGTGCGGGTGTCGGTCTCGCTGTTCGGCCGGCCGACCTCGGTGGAGTTGGACTATCTGCAGCTGAAGGCGTACTGAAGACGGGAAACCGCACACTGGCAACACGGGACGGGCAGTAGGCAGTCGGCCGTTCGCGGTGATCCATCAGGTGTTGCGGGTTCAGAGTTCGCAGTCCGTCGGCCACCACTCCGACGTCGGAAACAACAGTGGGAGTTCGCCGCGCGCTGAGCCGCGGTCAACGCGACAGGAGTCTTATGGCGAAGAAAGTCACCGGGTTCGTGAAGTTGCAGATCCCGGCTGGCCGCGCGAATCCCGCGCCGCCGGTCGGTACGGCGCTGGGACCGCAGGGGATCAACATCATGGCCTTCTGCAAGGAGTTCAACTCCCGGACGCAGGCCCAGGATGGGATCATCCTTCCGGTCGAGGTCACGATCTACGCCGACAAGTCCTTCACGTTCATCCTGAAGACGCCACCGGCGGCGGTGCTCCTCAAGAAGGAACTGGGGATCGAGAAGGGATCGGGACAGCCGAATCGCAACAAGGTGGGCACCGTCACGCGAGCCCAGCTGCGAAAGATCGCCGAGATCAAGATGCCCGACCTCAACTGTGACACCATCGAAGCGGCCATGGCGATGGTCGCCGGCGCGGCGCGGTCGATGGGCGTCGAGGTGGCGGACTGATGCGAACCCACGGCAAACGATATGAAGCGGCCGCGAAGCACCGCGACCTCAAGACGGCGTACCAGCCCCGCCAGGCGCTGGAGCTGGTGAAGACGTCGGCGTTCGCGAAGTTCGACGAGAGCGTCGAGGTGGCCGTCCGACTGGGCGTCGACCCACGCCACGCCGATCAGATCGTGCGGGGCACCGTGGTGTTGCCGGCGGGCACCGGGAAGTCGGTGCGGGTGCTGGCCATTGCGGTCGGTGACAAGCTGAAGGAGGCGCAGGATGCGGGCGCGGACTACGCCGGCGTCGAGTACCTCCAGAAGATCAAGGATGGCTGGCTCGATTTCGACGTGCTCATCGCCACGCCCGATCAGATGGGACAGCTCGGGCCGCTCGGCCGGATCCTCGGCCCCCGCGGCCTGATGCCGAACCCGAAGGCGGGCACGGTCACGTTCAACATCGGCGCGGCCGTGAAGGAGACGAAGGCCGGCAAGATCGAGTTCCGGGTCGACAAGGCGGGCAATCTGCACGCCGCGATCGGCAAGGTGTCGTTCGGCGTCGACGCCCTCGAGCAGAACTTCACGGCGTTCATGGATCAGGTCGTGCGGGCCAAGCCCACGGCGGCCAAGGGCGTCTACGTACGGAACGTGGCCGTCTCGAGCACGATGGGGCCGGGCGTGACCATCGATACCACTCCCTACCGGTAACGAGCGATGAACCGAGCCGACAAGGACCAGCTCGTGACCGAGCTGAAGGCGAAGATGGCGGGAGCCACCACGCTCTACTACACGGACTTCACGGGCCTGAACGTGAAACGCATGACGGAGCTCCGGCGCCGACTGCGCAAGGCCCAGGTGGAGTACGTGGTGATCAAGAACACGCTGGCGCTCCGTGCGGCGGAAGAGGCCGGGCTGCTCCGGCAGCCGCTGCGGGGCCCCACGGGACTCGTGGTCTCGAACGATCCGCTCACGGCGGCGAAGGTGCTCGCCGATTTCGCGCGGGAGAACGATCACAAGCCGGTCGTGAAGGGCGGCCTGATGGACGGCAAGGTCCTCGACCCGGCGCAGGTGCAGAAGTTGGCGGCCATGCCGTCGCGGCAGCAGATGCTCGCGCAGCTGGGCGCCGGTTTGCAGTCCCCGATGGCGGCCTTCGTGGGCGCGCTCAACGGCCTGTTGTACATGTTCGCGGGGGCGCTCGACGCGCTGAAGACACAGCGCGAGAGTGCCTGACACTTCCCAGGCGTACCGCCTGACCAACGCCCCAGGGGACCCTGGGAACGATGAGGAGAGAACGACAATGGCGAATGCAACGCTGAGCAAGGACGACATTCTCGAAGCGATCGGGAACATGTCGGTCTTCGAGCTGTCCGAATTGATCGAGGCCTTCAAGGAGAAGTTCAACGTCACGATCGCGGCGGCGCCGGTGGGCGGTGGCCCCGCGGCTGGCGGCGCCGGGGCTGCGGCGGCTCCGGCGGTCGAAGAACAGACCGAATTCGACGTCGTCCTCAAGGAGGCCGGCGCCAAGAAGATCCAGGTCATCAAGGTGGTGCGCGAGCTCACCGGCCTCGGCCTCAAGGAGGCCAAGGACCTCGTGGACGGCGCCCCCCAGGCCGTGAAGTCCGGAGTCACCAAAGAGGAAGCGGCCTCCGTCAAGGCCAAGCTGGAGGAGCAGGGCGCGGTGGTCGAAGTGAAGTGAGGGGCGCACCCGGGTCCGCGCCCGAGCGCGGGCCCGCACCGTCTCCCGTTCCCTTCGCCGGTCGGCTATTAGTGAATTCACATCCCAGCACCACAATCGTAGTGTTCGCGGTTTTGCGGCCTGCCCCCTCGCGCCCGCTCGCGCGAGGCCGGGGTCCGGTCGTTTTTTCGCCTGCGCGCGGGTGAGCCATGCCTGAATTGATCAAGCAAATTTCGTTCGGAAAACTCGAGCAGGGGATGGACATGCCCCATCTCCTCGACATCCAGACCCGGGCGTTCGACGCCCTGCTTCAGCTGGATGCCGCCTCGCACGACCGCGAGGACATCGGACTGGAACGGGTGTTCAAGGACCTGTTCCCGATCTCCGATGTGCACGAGAACTTCTCCCTGGACTTCGTCCGGTACAACCTCGGCGAACCGAAGTACTCGGTCGAGGAATGCATCGAACGCGACATGACGTACTCGGCGCCGCTCAAGGCGACGCTGCAGCTCGTCATCAACGAGACGCTCCCCGACAACACCAAACGGCCGCGCAACATCATCGAGAAGGAGGTCTACCTCGGCGAGCTGCCGCTGCTCACGCCCCTCGGCACGTTCGTCATCAACGGCGCCGAGCGCGTGATCGTCAGCCAGCTCCACCGGTCGCCGGGCGTCGTCTTCGAGGAAGCGACGCACCCGAACGGCCAGCGCCTGATCTCGGCACGGATCATCCCGTTCCGCGGCTCGTGGGTCGAATTCACGGTCGACATCCACGACGTGATCTACGTGCACATCGACAAGAAGAAGAAGTTCCCGGCCACGGCACTGCTGCGCGCCTTTGGCTACAGCTCGAATTCCGACATCCTGCGGCTGTTCTTCGCCATCCGGGACCTCGATCTGACCAAGAAGCGGGAGAGCCGCACCGACGTGCGGGAGGTCATCGGGGCGATCATCGCCGAGGACATCGAGCTGCCGGGCGAGGCGCCGGCAGCCGACGCGCCGAAAGCCAGAACCAAGAAGGCCCGCGCCGAGCGCGAGCGCGCCGAGAGCACGCTGCTCGTGCACGAGGGCGACGAGCTCACCGACGAGGTCTACAACCGCCTGCGCCGGCAGAGCATCAAGAAGGTGAAGGTGTTCGCGTCGTACATGGCGATCGACCTCCGCGACGAGCAGGAAGCCATCGAGCGCGGGGAGCGCCCCGTGCGCCGGACGGTCGCCGTAGACGTCGTCGACGCCGAGGGCGAGGTGATCGCCGAGACCGGCCAGTCGCTCAGCGATACGCTGATCCGGAAGATCCGGCGTGCCGACATCACCAAGGTGCACGTGTTCGTCGCCTCGGGCCGTGCCGAGTCCACGCTGATCAAGAACACCCTCGCCAAGGATCCCACGCACAGCCAGAAGGAGGCGCTGTCGCAGATCTACTCGCTCCTGCGTCCCGGCGACGCGCCGGATCAGGAGACGGCGAAGCAGGCGCTCGAGCGGCTCTTCTTCTCGCCGAAGCGCTACGATCTGGGCCGCGTGGGCCGCTACAAGATCAACCAGCGGCTCGGCCTCGCCACGCCGGCCAACCATACGGTGCTCACCACCGAAGACTTCGTGGCGATCGCCCGCTACCTCGTGGAGCTGCACGAGGGCCGCGGGCACGTGGACGACATCGACCACCTGGGCAACCGCCGGATCCGGTCGGTGGGCGAGCTGATCGCGAACCAGTTCTCGGTCGGCCTCTCGCGCATGGCGCGGCTCGTGAAGGAGCGCATGTCGATCAACACCGATCCGGAGAAGATCTCGCTGGACGATCTCGTCAACGCCCGCACGGTGTCGGCGGTCATCCAGGCGTTCTTCGGCTCGTCGCAGCTGTCGCAGTTCATGGACCAGACCAACCCGCTGGCCGAGTTGACGCACAAGCGCCGCCTGTCGGCGCTCGGCCCGGGAGGCCTCACGCGCGAGCGCGCGGGCTTCGAGGTCCGCGACGTGCACTACTCCCAGTACGGCCGGATGTGTCCCATCGAGACGCCGGAAGGTCCCAACATCGGGCTCATCACGTCACTGGCCTGCTACGCGCGGGTGAACGACCTCGGCTTCGTGGAGACGCCGTACCTGGTGGTGAAGAACGGGCGGGTGACCGGGGACATCGCCTGGCTCGACGCCAACCGCGAGGAGGACGCGGTGATCGCGCAGGCGAACGCCCGCCTGAATCCGGACGGCACGTTCGTCGATCCGCTCGTGCTGTGCCGGATGCAGGGCGACGTGCCGCTGACGCCGCCGGATCGCATCGACTACATGGACGTGGCGCCGGAGCAGCTCGTGTCCATCGCTGCCGCGCTGATTCCGTTCCTCGAGCACGATGACGCGAACCGCGCGCTGATGGGCTCGAACATGCAGCGGCAGGCCGTCCCGCTCCTCAGTCCGCGCACGCCGCTCGTCGGCACGGGGCTCGAGGAAAAGGTCGCGGTCGATTCGGGCGCCGTCGTCATCGCGCGCCGGGCGGGGCTGGTCACCCGCGTGACAGCGGACGAGATCATCGTCGACGCCGGCTCGAGCGAGCGGCGCAAGGCCGACGACGAGGGCCGCCCGCTGGCACGGCTCACGCAGTACGACCGGTACCGCCTCAAGAAGTACTGGCGGACCAACCAGGACACCGCCATCAACCAGCGGCCGCTCGTGAAGCTCGGCCAGAAGGTGAAGATCGGCGACGTCCTGGCCGACGGGGCCGCCACCGAGCGGGGCCAGCTGGCTCTGGGCTCGAACGTGACCGTCGCGTTCATGCCGTTCTACGGGCACAACTTCGAGGACGCCATCGTCCTCTCGGAGCGCGTGGTGAAGGACGACGTCTACTCGTCGATCCACATCTCGGAACTCGAGCTGCACGTCCGGGACACGAAGCGGGGCCAGGAGGAGATCACGCGGGAAATTCCGAACGTGGCCGAGGAAGCGCTCACCGATCTCGACGAGCGCGGCATCGTCCGCATCGGCGCCCATGTGAAGCCCGGCGACATCCTCGTGGGCAAGATCACGCCGAAGGGCGAGACGGAGCTGTCGCCGGAAGAGAAGCTGCTCACCGCGATCTTCGGCGAGAAGGCGAAGGACGTGAAGGACTCCTCGTTGAAGGTGCCCCCCGGCATGGAGGGCGTGGTCATCGACGTCAAGATCTTCTCGCGCATCGAGGACCAAGTGGTCGAGAAGGACCGCGGCGAACGCATCGGCGACGTGCGGCGCCTCGAGGCCGAGGAGAAACTGCGCGTGAACGACGTCCGCGACGCCGAGCTGGTCGAGCTGCTCGACGGTCAGACGGTGGCGCTGGCGCTCAACGCCGGCACGGTGGAGGAGGCGATTCCCGCAGGGACGACGCTGACGGCGGGCCAGTTGCGCGAGCTCAAGATCTCGTCGCTCGACCTCAAGACCTTCCGCGTCGAGAACAAGAAGGTCAACGAGCGGGTCCGGGCGGTGATCGACCTGTCGAACGACGAGAAGGCCAAGATCGAAGAACGGGCCGAGGAGCGGATCGACCGCATCCTGCAGCCCGACGAGCTGCCCCCGGGGGTCATCCAGCTGGTCAAGGTCTATCTGGCCGAGAAGCGAAAGGTGTCGGTGGGCGACAAGATGGCGGGCCGGCACGGGAACAAGGGCATCGTGGCCCGGGTGGTGCCCGAGGAGGACATGCCGTTCCTTCCCGACGGCCGGCCGGTGGACATCGTGCTCAATCCGCTCGGCGTGCCGAGTCGCATGAACGTGGGTCAGATTCTGGAGACCCACCTCGGGTGGGCGGCGCGCATCCTGGGCTTCTATGCCAAGACGCCGGTGTTCCAGGGCGCCAACGAGCGCGAGATCGGCCTGCTGCTGAAGCTGGCCGGCGTGCTGTGGTCGCGCGACGCCCTGGCGCTGGTGGCGCCGGCGCCCGCGATCTCCGTCGAGGACGTCAAGACGCTGCTCAAGGACATCAAGCCCGATCGGACGAAGGCGGAGGAGCAGTTCGAGCTGCTCCGGGATGCGTCGATCAACGATCTCGCGGGCCGCAGCATGTCGCAGGAGACGCGCGACCTGTTCCACCGGGTCCGCGACTTCCTGGCGGCGGCGGCGGGCGAGCTGGCCGAGCGCGAGGCCGCCGAGACGCGGCATCAGATCGCGTTCCACGAATCGGAGCACGAGGATCTGGAGGGGCAGGTTCAGGCGGGCTTCAAGGAGACGCTGAAAGCGCTGGAGCGGGAGCTCGGACGGGAGGCCGCCGACCGGCTGAACGACCAGGAGCTGCCGGCGCTGGCGTCGATGCTCGGGCGCAAGTCGGAGGCGGACGTCGATGCCGCGGCGGCGGAGCTGATGCGGCTGGCCGGGTTGACCTCGTTCGGCAAGGTCCGGCTGCGCGACGGCCGGAGCGGCGAGACCTTCGCCTCACCGGTCACTGTGGGTGAGATCTACATGCTGAAGCTCTCCCACCTGGTGGACGACAAGATCCACGCGCGCAGCATCGGCCCCTACTCGCTGGTCACGCAGCAGCCGCTGGCCGGCAAGGCGCAGTTCGGCGGCCAGCGGTTCGGGGAGATGGAGGTCTGGGCGCTGGAGGCCTACGGCGCCGCCCACGTGCTGCAGGAAATTCTGACGGTGAAATCCGACGACGTGAACGGCCGGAGCCGGGTGTACGAGGCGATCGTGAAGGGGCAGAACCTGCCCGAGCCCGGCACGCCCGAGTCGTTCAACGTGCTGGTGAAGGAATTGCAGGCCCTCGGCATCAAGGTCACGATGGGTCAGAGTGTGGACGCCTTCGCCGACAACGGCGGTGGGTCCAACGACGGGAGCGAGGAGTAAGCGATGATTGATTTCCGGAGCGTGCGCGAGACCCGCGCATCGGCGTTCGA
>JBJKRG010000026.1:0-6142 GCA_046704805.1 Gemmatimonadaceae bacterium | reverse complement strand
CGGTGACGGACACGACGGGCGCCGAGACGTGGTCAACCGCAATGTTCGCCACGTTCGCGGAGAACAACGCCGCGGTGAACATCTCGAACGGGACCGGCACCGGGACCCGGGCCGTGACGCTCACGGCGCAGGTGACCGGCGCGACGGCAGCCCTCGGCGTGCCGTTCCAGAAGGTGTGCTGGTTCTACCGCGACGCCTCTCCCGAAGCGGCTTACAACCTCATCGGGTGTCAGGCCAGTGCGGTTGCCACGCAGACCTCGGGCGGCATCGACTCGTGGGACTGGACGGGTCCGAGCTTCGATCCGCCGGCCTCGCTGGGCACGTCAGGGCAACTCTTCCTCATCGCCATCGGGTACGGGCATGGGGGCAGCGCCCTGGCGTCGCAGGCCAACACGGCCATCGCGCTGACGAACTAGCGCAGCGGTTCAGGACGGAACGAACTGGGCCCGGTCGTGAGTCGGGGCCCTTTTCGTATGCTCCGGGGTATCCCCGGACGGGGTCGCCCGCCACCGGCCGCCCCCGCTATTTTTCGCGATCGATGGCCGCCACCCCGTACCATCCTCCGCGAGGAATGCCACATGAGATTCTGCTTCGTTCGCAGCAGTCGCGCCGCCCTCGTCGCTCTGGCGGGGCTGGCCCTGGTGGCCGGCTGCCGCGACAAGCGCGTGAGCCAGCTCAAGCTCGGGATCACGCGCGACTCACTGATGTCGGTGACCGCCAAGGGCACCTTTGCCACCGATTCCATGCCCGGCATCTACCGCTCCGACCGCTATCTGGTGAACGGGAAGGTGCTCGAAGTGCTCTACTTCGACCCGAAGGACCGGAAGGCGTCCATCGATACGGTACCCATCGGCCAACTCACCCCGCTCGTGATGTACAACGGGAAGCTGGTGGCCAAGGGCTGGTCGGGCTGGGACAGCGTCGCCAAGGCGAACAAGATCCCCGTGGCCAAGCGCTAGTCGGAGCTCGGGACATGAGGACGTCGAGGCTCGTCGGGGCCCTCGCGACCGTCCGGGTGCTGTGGGCGGTCCCCGCGGCGGCTCAGCGGCCCGCGGCCAAGTCGCCTCCGCTGAGGCCCCGGACCACGGCGGTCATCCCTGCGCTGGACGGGGCACTGGTCACCACGCTGGTCCTCCGCGATTCCGCGGCTGACGTGCAGCCCTTCGTGGACTCCGCCCGGGCGGCCGTCTACCGCCTGGACTCCCTGGTGGTCAGCACCGATTCAGCCGCGGACGTCACCCGGGTGAACCGGGCGGCAGGGCGCGCGGCCGTGAAGGTATCCCCCCAGATCCTGCAGCTTCTGCGGACCGCCCGATACGCCTGGCAGCTCTCCGGGCACCTGCTCGACCCCACCGACGCTCCGCTCCTTGGCGCGATCGAGGAGCGCGAGCGGACCGGACTGGTGCCCCCCGCGGCCGAGCTGGATTCGCTCCGATCGCTCATGAACCTGGCCGAGGTCAGGACGGACAGTGCGACCAGTACGGTGGAGCTTCCGCGGGCCGGGATGCGTCTCGATCTGGCGCTGTTCGCCAGGGGGCGCGGCCTCGACCTGGCCCGCGAGGCGTTTCCGGACAGCGTCGTGGCGGGCGGCGTGATCCAGGTCGGCACCACCAGCCGGGTGTGGGGGCGCCCCCCATATCGGGGACCATGGCGACTGGTGCTCGTGCCGCCCGGCACCGGCCGCCGGGCCATCGGTGAAGCCGTGCTCGACTCCGGAGCGGTGGTCGTCGCGGCCGACTCGGAGCAGTCGCCCTACGACCGGCGCCACTACGTGCACCTGGTGAACCCCCAGACGGGCTACATCCCCATGGCCACGGCGTCGGTGATCGCCATTGCCCCGACCGCTGCCCGGGCGAATGCAGAGGCGGCCGCGCTGTACATGCTACCGCCGGAGCGAGCCCTGGCCGTGGCAGACTCTCTGGGGCTGGCGGCGGTGATCATCCGCCGGCCTGCCTCCGGGAAACCGGCTGGGGCGGGAGACGTCCTGGTGAGCGGCGCGGCGGACCCCCTGCTGGACCTTGCCGCCCCGTATCGGAGATCGCGCGGAGATCCCTGACCGGCCCCGGGGCCGTCAGCGGGACTGCAGGACCTCGCGGGACGCGACGTCGACGGCGAGTCCGAACACGTCCCCGAATGCCGCAGCGACGGCTTCCTCCACGGACGGCATCGGCACGGGGTGGCTCGTCTCCCGCTCGATCGAGGTCATGGTGACCCCGGAGATCCCGCACGGCACGATCAGGTCGAAGAAGGCCAGGTCGGTGGACACGTTGAGGGCGAACCCGTGCCACGTGACCCAGTCCCGCGCGTGCACGCCGATCGACGCGATCTTCCGCCCCCGCGTCCAGACGCCGGTGAAGCCCACGTTGCGCTCGCCCTCGATGCCGTACCGGGCCAGGGCCCGAATGAGGGCCTCCTCGACCTGCCGCAGATACCAGTGGAGGTCGCGGCGGTGCCGCTTGAGGTCGATGATCGGGTACCCGACGAGCTGCCCGGGACCGTGGAAGGTCACGTCGCCACCGCGTTCCACCTCGAACACCTCGACGCCCCGTGCGGCGAGGAGCTGCGGCGAGGCGAGCAGGTGGGCGTCCTTCGCCGAGCGCCCCAGGGTCACCACGGGCGGATGTTCGACGAGCAGCAGCAGGTCCTCGGCGATGTCGCCGGAGATCCGGGCGCGGGCGGCGGCCCGCTGCATCTCCAGGGCCTCGGCGTACGCCATGGTGCCGAGGTGAACGACCTCGAGCGTGGGGCGAGGACGGGAACCCGAGCTCACGGCGTCATCCTGCGGCTGCCGGCCTCAGATGTGGATGGCGCGGCCCATGGAGTCGAGCGCCGCTTCGGCGACGGCCTCGGCGAGGGTCGGATGGGCATGGATCGCCAACTCCACCTCTTCGACGGTGAACTCGTTCTCCCGGGCCACGGCCAGCTCGTGGATCAACTCGGTGGCGTGCGCGCCCACGATGTGGGCGCCCAGGATCTCGCCGTACTTGGCGTCGCGGATGATCTTGACGAACCCCTCGGGTTCCGCGGCCGTGCGGGCCCGCCCGCTCGCCGAGAAGGGGAACTTGCCGATCTTGTAGTCGAGCTTCTGTTCCTTGCACTGCGCCTCGGTCAGGCCGATCGACGCGATCTCCGGGTGGCAGTACGTGGCGTTCGGGATGTTCCTGTAGTTCATCCCCTGCGTCTGATGGCCGGCGATGATCTCGGCGAACACCACACCCTCGCGCGAGCCCTTGTGGGCCAGCATCGGGGGGCCCGCCACGTCGCCGATGGCGAAGATGCCGCGCGCGGTGGTCTCCATGCGCTCGTTGATCTTCACGAAGCCGCGCTCGTCGAGTTGTACTCCCGCCTCCTTGAGCCCGATGCCCTCGACGTTGGGCGCGCGGCCGGCCGCGACGAGCACTCGGTCGGCCTCGATCTGCTCCTTCTTGCCGCCCACGTCCACGGTCATCGACACGGAGCTCTTGCCAACCTTCACGTTGGAGATCTTCGCCCCGGTGAGCATCTCGATGCCGCGCTTCCGGAAAGCGCGCGACACCTCGGCACTGCTGTCGGCGTCCTCGACCGGCAGGATGCGGGGTAGGACCTCGACGATGGTGACCTTGGTGCCGAACGCGTTGAACACGTCCGCGAATTCGCAGCCGACGGCCCCGGCCCCGACCACGATCATCGACTTGGGTGCCTTCTCCAGCACCAGCACGTCGTCGGATGACAGCACCGTGGTCTTGTTCAGCTCGAGGCCGATCTGGGGAAGGCCGCGCACCCGCGAGCCGGTGGAAACGACCACGGCCTTCCCGGCCTGGTGCCTCTCCTCCTTTCCATCGGCCGTCTTCACGGTGACGGCATTCTTGCCGGTGATCCGGCCGGTCCCCTTGATGTACGTGATCTTGTGTTTCTTGAACAGGAACTCGACCCCCTTGGAGTTCTGGGTGCTCACGGCGCGCGAGCGCTTCATAGCGACGCCATAGTCGAGCTTCACGTCGCCCACGGCGACGCCGAAGTCGGCGGCCTGATGGCGGATGCGGTTGGACAGGAAGGCGGATTCGAGCAGCGCCTTGGCGGGGATGCAGCCCCAGAGCACACAGGTGCCGCCAAGGCCCTCGCGCTCGACGACGGCGGTGTTGAGACCCAGTTGGGCGCAGCGGATGGCGCCCACGTACCCGGCGGGTCCGCCGCCGAGGAAGATCACGTCGAAGGAAGCCATGTTCGAGATTCGGAAGAGGGGGTGCGAAACGGGTGGATCGCGCCTGCCGCAGAGAAGATAGCCACCCGGCGGCGGGACCGGCTACCGCCGGCGCAGCCCCTGAAGTTCGCTTGCCGCCTGTCCCGGGACGGGGTAGGGTTGAGGAAGGGAGGAGAGCCGTATGATGGCGGCGTTCTCAGAGCGCCGGCCGCGGCGGAATCCGCCGCGGCGGCATGCCGCATTGATCATGGGAATCGGCCTCGCGATGGGCCTGGCCGCCGCGCATGAGCCATGCGCCGCGCAGGTGCCGGTCCGCACGACGCGGCTCATCGGACGTGTGGTCGACAGCCTGGGGCACCCGATCGAGGGTGCCCACATCTCGGTGCTGCCGGGGCGGATCCTGGCCGCGATTTCGAGTGATTCGGGGCGGTTCGCCATCGACAGCGTGCCCACGGGGCGCGTGCAGCTGGACGTGCGGCGCCTCGGCTACTCGCCAGCCACCTTCACCGCCCACCTGGAAGCGGGCAAGATCGAGAGCGTGCAGCTCGAGCTTTCGGGCACGACGTTCCAGCTGCCTCCGGTGGACGTGGCCGACACCCTTGCGCACCCGTGGCTGCGGATCTTCGAACAGCGGCGCGCGCAGGGGCGCGGGGTGTTCTTCACGCGCCAGGACATCGTGCGCTCGCAGGTGCGGGTGATGAGCGACCTGCTGCGCCGCGTTCCGGGGGTCGAAATGCGGCACCCCATGTTCGGCCCACCGGAAGTCGTGTTCACGACCGGTGGCATGGTCAACGGGCGCGTCTGCCGTCCGCAGTTGTTCGTGTCCTCCATGAACTATTCGGGGCGCGTCGACGACTTCAATCCCGACGACGTGGAGGCGATGGAAGTCTACACGACGATCTCGTCCGTGCCGGCCACGCTGCAGACGGCACGCGCTCAGTCGTGCGGTGCGATCGTGATCTGGACGCGCGAGCCGCCCCCCGTCCGGCGGGGGAAAGGCGGCGGATGAAGCCATGACGCGGTGAGTCGGGGCAGGGAAGCGCCCCGTCGTCCCGCGTCACGCTCCTGGCGTCAGTAGACCATCATCAGCGGGTTCTCCAGCAGGCGGCGCAGCGTCTGCAGGAACCGCGCCCCCGTGGCGCCGTCGATCACGCGGTGGTCGCAGCTCATCGTCACGCGGAGGCGCTTGCGCACGACGAGATCGCCGTCGACCACCACCGGCTTCTCCTCCACCGCGCCGACGGCCAGGATGCCGGCCTCGGGTGGATTAATGATGGCCGTGAACTGGTCGATGCCGAACATGCCGAGATTGGATACGGAGAAGGTGGAGCCGGTGTACTCCTGCGGGGCCAGCTTCCGCTCGCGCGCACGCTTCGCGAGGTCGCGCGATTCGGCGGCGATCTGCCGCAGCGGCTTGCGGTCGGCATCGAAGATGACCGGGGTGATCAACCCGTCCTCGACGGCGACAGCCATGCCGAGGTGGACGCGATGGAACTGGCGGATCCGGTCGCCGAGCCAGTGTGCGTTGCACTCGGGGTGCTGCACGAGGGCGGTCGCGACGGCCTTCAGGATGATGTCGTTGAAGGAGACCTTGAATTCCTCACCGGATTGGGCCATGGCGGTGCGCGCCTCGGCGGCCCGCTCCAGGTCGAATTCGGCGGTGAGATAGAAGGTCGGAATCGGACCGATCGACTCGACGAGGCGGCGGGCGATGGTCTTGCGCAACTGGGTGAGCGGCACGTCGCGGTAGTCGCCCTCGCGGGCGGGGGCGGGGGTGGCCGCGGCCGGCGCACTTCCACCAGCGAGCGCGGCGTCGATGTCGCGCTTGATGATCCTGCCGGCGGGTCCGGAGCCGGGAATCCGCGCGAGGTCGAGCCCGTTCTCGCGGGCCAGACGGCGCGCCAGCGGGGACGAGCGCGGCTTCGATCCGTCGTCGGCGGCCGCAGGCGGCGAGGGAAGGGG
>JBJKRG010000025.1:0-3468 GCA_046704805.1 Gemmatimonadaceae bacterium | reverse complement strand
CCGTGATGCCGAGGAGAGGCGG
Organism: Gemmatimonadaceae bacterium; assembly: GCA_046704805.1. GTDB lineage: Bacteria > Gemmatimonadota > Gemmatimonadetes > Gemmatimonadales > Gemmatimonadaceae > JAGWRI01. The sequence goes on along the minus strand of JBJKRG010000025.1, from coordinate 3,446 downwards.
CCCGTGATGCCCAGGAGAGGCGGTTAGAGACCCCGTGACAATGGCGCCGAGCGTTTCATATTCCATCACCGTCAGGCTCGAGGTGTCCTCCCACGGTCGCGCGGTAAGCGAGATCACCCGCGCGGTCGAGCACGCGGGCGGCGTGGTGACCGCGCTCGACGTGACTTCCGGCCACCGGGGCCGGCTCCGCGTCGACGTGACCTGCGCCGCGACCGGCACCGCGCACGCGGAGTCGCTGGTCGCCGCGATGGCGGGCATCTCAGGGGTGTCCGTGCACAAGGTCAGCGACCGGACGTTCCTGCTGCACCTGGGCGGCAAGATCGAGATGCGGTCCAAGGTGCCGCTGCGCAACCGTGACGACCTTTCCATGGCGTACACGCCAGGCGTGGCCCGGGTCTGTCTGGCGCTCGCGGCGAAACCGGAGGACGCGCGCCGCCTCACGATCAAGCGCAACAGCGTCGCCGTTGTGACCGACGGGTCCGCCGTGCTCGGCCTCGGCAACATCGGCCCCTACGCGGCGCTGCCTGTCATGGAGGGCAAGGCCGCGCTGTTCAAGCGGTTCGCCGGCATCGACGCGTGGCCGGTCTGCCTGGATACCCAGGACCCCGACGAGATCGTGCGGGCGGTGCAGGTGATCGCGCCCGGGTTCGGCGGGATCAACCTGGAGGACATCTCGGCGCCCCGGTGTTTCGAGGTCGAGCGAAGGCTGCGGGCGCTGCTCGACATCCCTGTGTTCCACGACGACCAGCACGGCACCGCGATCGTCGTGATGGCCGCCCTCACCAACGCGCTCCGGGTCGTCGGCAAGGACCTGCGCACCGTGCGGATCGCGATGGCGGGCGCGGGCGCGGCAGGCACCGCGGTGCTGAAACTGCTGCTCGCCGCCGGCGCCAGCGACGTGGTCGTGGTCGACGACCGGGGCGCCCTGTACCGCGGCCGGCCGGGCATGAACGAGAACCTCACCTGGATCGCCGAGCGAACCAACCCCGCTGGCTACTCCGGTGACCTGGCCGGCGCGGTGCGCGGCGCTGACGTGTTCATCGGCGTGTCCGTCCCTGGCATCCTGGCCGGCGAGGACGTGAAGACGATGAGCGGTGGAGCGATCGTGTTCGCGCTCGCCAACCCCGACCCGGAGGTCGACCCGGACGTCGCCAGGGAGTACGCCGCCGTCGTGGCGACCGGTCGCAGCGACTACCCCAACCAGATCAACAACGTGCTCGCCTTTCCCGGCGTGTTCCGCGGGCTGCTCGACGCGCAGAGCCACACGGTGACCGAACGGATGCTGGTGGCCGCCGCGCGGGCGCTCGCCGACGTGGTGCTGCCCGACGAGCTCGGCCCTGACTACATAATCCCGTCGGTGTTTCACCCCGACGTCGCCTCCGGCGTGGCCGCCGCCGTCCGCGACGTCGCCGTGGCGGAGGAGGCCACAGAACCCGGCGAGGATGAGTGAGCCGGCCGGTCCACCGCACAGGGAATCTGGCCCATGATGGTTACATGGACCTCATGGGTTCGGACCCGAGGGCGGGCAGGTTGCTCGTCGCGACGCCGCTGCTCGGGGACCCGAACTTCCGCCGCAGCGTCGTCCTGATCGTGGAGCACGAGGTCGAGGAGGGGACACTGGGCATCGTGCTGAACCGGCCGACCACGACCGGCGTGGACCAGGTGCTCGAACAATGGACCGGGCTCACCACGGACCCTTCCGTTGTGTTCAAGGGCGGCCCGGTCTCGCCGAACAGCGCGCTGGCCCTCGCCCTGGTGCCAGGCAAGGACGAACCGGTCGGCTGGCGGGCGCTCGACGGCGCTCCGGCGCTGGCCCGGCTCGGCCTTCTCGATCTCGATGCGCCACCCCTCCTGCTCGCGCCGGCGATCGCGTCGCTGCGCGTCTACGCCGGGTACGCCGGCTGGTCCCCCGGGCAACTCGAGGCCGAGATCGACGAGGGCGCCTGGTACGTGGTCAGCGCCGAGCCCGGTGACGTGTTCATCGCCGAGCCGGAGGCGCAGTGGCGCAAGGTCCTGCGCCGCCAGGAGGGCGACCTCGCCTTTCTCGCCACCTACCCGGACGACCCCAGCCTCAACTGACGTCCCGCGGGGCCCGCAACCCGCCCAGGGCCGCCGGGGAGACGGTAAACTCGGTCATCGTGAACACCGAGGTACTGCCAGACGGCGATCTGCGCGTCCATGAGGACGTCCGGGTCGATACTTCGCACGGCGATCACGAGCGGTTCGCGCACTACGTCGACAAGAACGAGATGATGGAAAGCGCCGTGTTCGGCACTCCCATCCGCGCGCTGTGCGGCAAGGTCTGGGTGCCGAGCCGGGACCCGAAGAAGTTCCCCGTCTGCCCGGAGTGCAAGGAAATTTACGAGTCGCTGCCGTCCGGCGACGACAACGGCGCGGAGTGAGCGACGCTGACGAGTCGCCACGGTCCGTTCTGAACAATGGTCTTTCTTTTCTCCGTGGCTGGCAGAAGGCTGCTTACGAAGAGTATTTTCGTGTTGCTCGCCGTGACTTCCTGCTGGTAGCGACGCCCGGTGCCGGCAAGACGACGTACGCGCTCACGGTGGCCGCTCACTTGCTGTCGTGCCGTGAGGTGGCGGCGCTGACGGTCGTCACGCCCACCGAGCACCTCAAGCACCAGTGGGCGCGTGCTGCCGCGGCGTTCGGGATCGCGATCGACGCGTCCTACCGGAACGCGCAGGGCCGCGCGGGCGCCGATTTCCAGGGGGTCGCCGTCACCTACGCGCAGGTGGCCGCGCACCCGGCGCTGCACAGGCAGCGCACGGAGAACCGGCGCACGCTGGTGATCTTCGACGAGATCCACCACGCGGGGGACGCGCTGTCCTGGGGCGACGCGATCCTGGAGGCCTTCCAGCCTGCCCGCCGACGGCTCGCGCTGACCGGCACGCCGTTCCGGTCGGACGCGAATCCGATCCCGTTCGTGACGTACGCGCCCGAGCCGGACGGATCGAAGCGGTCCGCGTCCGACTACGTCTACGGGTACGGGCCGGCGCTCGCCGACGGCGTGGTACGGCCGGTGATCTTCCTCGCCTATTCCGGCGAGATGCACTGGCGGACCAGGGCGGGCGACGAACTCACCGCCACCCTGGGCACACCGCTGACCAAGGAGGCCGCCGCGCAGGCGTGGCGGACGGCGCTCGACCCCGGCGGGGAGTGGATCAGCCGCGTGCTTGAGGCGGCCGACCGGCGGCTCACCGAGGTGCGCAGGGCGATGCCGGACGCGGGCGGCCTGGTGATCGCCGGGGACCACGATTCGGCCCGGGCGTACGCCGCGCTGCTGCGCCGCGTCAGCGGCTCGCGGCCCGTCGTCGTGCTGTCCGACGACCCGACCGCGAGCCGGAAGATCTCATCCTTCGCCGCGTCTGGCGACCGTTGGATGGTCGCGGTTCGAATGGTGTCCGAAGGGGTTGACGTGCCCCGTCTGGCAG
>JBJKRG010000024.1:0-6953 GCA_046704805.1 Gemmatimonadaceae bacterium | reverse complement strand
CCCACGGCGTGCAGAACCTGTGGTCGTATTCGCTGGACAAGGACCATTTCAGCCAGCTGACTCATTTCGACACCTATGACATCGACTCGCCCACGCTGGGCAACGACGGCGTGGCGATCTCCGACGGCGGCGAGTTGTACGTCTACACCTTCGCCGACCACCAGCTGCACAAGATCGACGTGCGCGTGCCCACCGACGGCAGCGCCGCGCAACCGCACTGGTTCGATGCCGGCAATCACATCTCGGGTGCCGCCGTGGCGCCGAGCGGCAAGCTGGCCGTGTTCTCGGGTCGCGGCGCGCTGTTCACGGTGCCCGCCGAACACGGCAGCACACGGACCCTGACGCACGATCCGGCGGCCGACGAGCGCGACCCCTCCTGGTCACCCGACGGCGAGCAGATCGCCTTCGTCCTGGCCAAAGGCAGCAGCGACGAAATCGCGCTGCGCAGCGCCGCGGGGGGCCCCCCGCGCCTGCTCACCCATGATTCGAAGCTCAGTTACCAGGGCCCGCTGGCCTGGAGCCCGGACGGCGAGTGGATCACCTACGTCAACTCCGCGCGGCAGCTCTGGATCCTGAACGTGAAGAGCGGCGAGCGCTACCACGTGGCGACCGACATCAGCACCCGCCGCGGCTTCGGCGACGTCGCCTGGTCACCGGGAAGCGACTGGCTCGCCTTCTCGCGCACGCTGGAGGATCGCAAGAGCGGCCTGTTCCTGTACCACCTGACGGACCACAGCATGCACGCGATCAGCACGGGCCAGTTCGACGATTACGCCCCCGCCTTCTCGAAGGATGGCAGATACCTGTTCTTCGCCTCCAATCGCCTGGTGAACCTGACCTTCGGCGACGACGACGGGTCAAGCACGGCCAACCTGGACGGCAGCGGCCTGTACGCCGCGACCCTGTCCAGCGAGACGGCCTCTCCACTGGCCCCGCGCGAGCCCAGGGCTGCCGCCAATCCCGCCGGCCAGCACGAGAAGGACACCGGCGAAGACATGGGAACGCACGCCGGCCCTCTGCACATCGACCTGGCCGGCCTGATGTCGCGCGCCGTGCAACTGCCTGTGCCTGCGGCCAACATCGCCAGCGTGGTGGCAGCCGACGGGGTGGTCTATTACGCCACCCGGCCCAACTCGGTCATCGGCGGCCACGTCACCGGCGAGACGCCCCAGCTGCGCGCCTATGACCTGAAGGAGCGCAAGGACCGCACCCTGGCCGAAGGCGGCCAGGGCTTGATGCTGTCCGCGGACGGCTCGACGCTGCTGTACCAGTCCAAGGGCAAGTGGGTGCTGCGCCCGGCCACTTTCGCCGAGGAGGCCAAGGCCCATGCCCTGGACGTTTCGCACTTGCGCCGCTGGATCGAGCCGCGCGCCGAATGGGCCACCAGCTTCGGCGAGGCCTGGCGCCACGTGCGCGACTATTTCTTCAATCCCGAGATGATCCGGACCCGCTGGGCCACCATCGGCGAGCGATATCGCCGCCTGCTGCCCTTGGCCGCAAGCCGCAACGACGTGACCTGGCTGATCGCCAACATGATCGGTACATACGGCGAGAGCCACATGTATATCCGAGGCGGAAGCCCCTACCACGGCCGCAGGAGTCCGGCGACGATGACGGCGGACCTGGGGGCCGACTTCGCGCTGGATGCGAAGTCCGGGCGCTACACGTTGTCGCGCATCTACCGCGGCGACAACACCTTGCCGGGCTATCGTGCCCCGCTGGCGCAGCCGGGCCTCGAGGTATCCACGGGCGATTACGTGCTGGCAATCAACGACCAGCCGCTGAAAGCCCCGACGAACCCGTACGCGTTGCTCAACGGCACCTATGGAACCACCGTCAGCCTGCGCTTGTCCCGGAATGCTTCGGGCACCGATGCCTGGACCATCCACGTCGAGCCGATCGCCAACGCCACCAAGCTGCACCTGCTGGCCTGGATCCGGCACAACCGCGCCTTGGTCAGCAAGCTCTCCGGCGGCAAGATCGGCTATGTGTACCTCACCGATTTCGAATCCACCGGCGCGCATGAATTCATCCGCCAGTACTACAGCCAGATGAACAAGCAGGGCATCATCTTCGACGACCGCTGGAACCTGGGCGGTTCCGACGCGCTGGAAATGACCATCTTCTCGCGCATCGCGCGCAGGCCAGTCAGCATGTTCACGACCCGCTACGGCTGGACCTGGCCCAGCCCCACGGCGTTCCACGGCTACCGGGCGCTGGTCTTCAACCGCGGCTCGGCATCCAACGGCGACATCTTCCCCTACATGTTCAAGACGGCGCACCTGGGTCCGGTGATCGGCGACCGCAGCTGGGGCGGCGTGCGTGGCGAGGACGGCCCGTTCCCGCTGCTGGACGGCGTCGAACAGGTCGTTTCCGACAACGGGGTCTACTCCATGGACTCCAAGTGGGTCGTGGAGAACATCGGCGTGATCCCGGACGTGACCGTCCACGACGACCCGGGCCAACTGGACGAGGGCCACGACGCCCAGCTTCAGACAGCCGTGGACATCCTGATGAAGAAGATCGCGGCCTCGCCGCGGACACTGCCGCCACCCCCTCCGTGGACCCCGGCCTTCCCGCCACAGCCCGCCTATCCCAAGTGCACCGACCACATGAACAGCACCACCTGTGGGGCGTCGGTCCATGGCTCCCGGCGTGACCGCCGTTGACGCCTGGAGGGCGCCACCCAACGGCAAACCCGGTGGCCAGCGCAGCGACGCCGGTGTCGCGATCGAAGCCGCGCTGGCCCTTCGCGTGTGAATCACCGTCTCCTCGCGCGGCCCTGGGGCAGGTGGCAGATGGACCGACCCCAGGTTGCAGATGGACCCGTCGTATCGCTGGCACGTCGTCCTGGCCGGAGCGGCCGTCGACACGAGACTCTTCGTGAGGAACCCGACCCTGTGGCGGGGGATGAGGTGTTGAGGGTAGCCGTCAGCATCGGTGGCCGTTCCGTGAGAACGGTCATGCGTCCGTTGCTCCAGGATCGCTCGCACGGCGAGACGGCTCTTCCGCAGGATACGGATCCTGCGCAGTGGAGGCTGCGGGAGTGGTCCGAGGGCGACCGGCGGCCGCACGGCTTCTCCTCCCGCCGGGCAACAAGAAACCCCCGGAGTCCGGGGACTCCGGGGGTTCAGTGGAGGCGGCGGGAGTCGAACCCGCTGTCGTGTGCATGTACAACCATATAACTGATTTTCCGACAAGGAGATACGTAACAGCAGGCGGTCTGTACGCTCGCATGTATGATCGATGCAAGCGATTTCGCGAGTCGGCGTTCGGCGTCGAGCGCGAGGTGTTCCCCTTCGAGGCGGGCACCGCGACGGTCCACCTGGTGGGCTGTGAGGGCGGCCACCGCTCGCGCCCGTGCTCCTGTTCATTCCCCGCCTGTCCGGGTTCTTCCGCACTGCGCCGAACGATGCCGCCGGCTACCTGGAAGAGCACTATCCTGACGCGTTCGCCGGAGCATCGGAACCGGCGAGCGCGCTGCGGCCGACAGGGGAGTGACCGCAGCGAGCGGCCGCCCCTTCGCTGCCTGCCGATATCTCAGGCCACCCGACTCGCGCGAGTGTTGTAAGGAACGGGCGCCCCGGAAGACTACCGTCTATGAAAGCGCGCCGGAGCCCCTGCGCGCCGGGGGGCTCAGTGACTCTGGAGCTCGACGGTTTCCATGACACGCCCTGGTCGACGGCCTGGTGGGGAGGTAGACGCACACTGGTGAACGTGGAGCGCGACGAAGACCACCTCTCACCTGTCGACCTGGAGCACTGGTTCGACACGCTGTTCGCGGCGCACGGGCCGGCGCTCGGTCGTCTCGCGGCCAGCTACGCCAGGAGTCCCGGTGAACGCGTGGACCTGATGCAGGATATCGCCTTTGCCATCTGGCGGGCGCTGCCGGATTTCCGCCACGAATGCTCGGAGCGCACGTTCGTGTTCCGCATTGCGCACAATCGCGCGCTCGCGCACCTCGCGAGGCGGCGCCTCTCGATAGTGGAGACCGATCCCGACCTGGCGGTTGCGGACACACACCCCAATCCCGAGCAGGCCTTCTCGGCTCGGCAGCAGGGCAGCCGGTTGCTCGACGCGATTCATCAGTTGCCGCTCGGGTACCGGCGCGTCGTGACGCTCGCGTTGGAGGGCCTGAGCTACGCGGAGATTGCGGACGTCGTCGGCATCAGCGAGAGCAATGTCGGCGCGCGGCTCACACGGGCTCGGCAGATGCTCCGCAGGCGGCTGGGAGGGGCAGATGGAGAGTGACGCCGAATTCGACGCGTGGCGCCGCCAGTGGCAGGCGGCCTCGCCTGCGGCAGTCGATGCGAGGGGGCTCGTGGACCGCGGCACGCGCAGGATGCATTGGACGCTTGCTGCGCAGATCCTCGTCACCCTCGTCTGGGGTGGAGGCAGTCTGCTGCAGGTGGAGCTGTCCCGTCGAACCGGCACACTGACGCTGGCCATTGGCGTCTGGGTCTTCCTGGCGATCGCCTGGGCAATGGCGCTGAGGCTGCGGCGCGGCACGTGGGCGCCGATGACGCAGACCACGGCGGCCTTCTTGGATCTCGCGACCTTGCGGTGCCGTCGACGCCGTCAGGCGGTGGTGGCGCAGGCAGGGCTCTATGTTGCGCTGCTGACCTTCGACCTGGTCTGGATTTACGTCTACGGGGCCGAGCCCCGCGTGGCCGATCCGTGGGCGTTCCTGAGCGCGGGCGACATGTGGTGGGTGTGGGGCGTGACCGCCGTACTGGCCGTCTATGCCTTCCGGCGCTGGCGCGCGCTGACCAGAGAGTGCGAGAACCTGGCGACCTTGCAGCAGGAGAACGGACGGCGGTCGGTCGGGGAGGTGCCAGGTGAACTACCTTCATGACTTCGGGGAGGTGCCAGGTGAACTACCTTCATGACTTCTGGGCCGACACGCGCTACACGGTGCGAACGCTCCGCCGGAGTCCGGGCTTCGCGGCCACCGTCGTTCTGACACTCGCCCTGGGCATCGGCGTCAACAGCGCGATCTTCGCGATCGCCAATGCCGTTCTGTTCCGTCCGCTGCCGTATCGCGACGCCAGCAGGCTCGTGGCGGTGGTTCCCACTGGACAGGGGCACCACTCGCGGTCCGACGCGGTGTCCTATCCCACGTTGCACGACTGGGAGAACCAGAGCCGCGCCGTTGATCCGATGGCCGGCTACGTGACTGCCGGAGCCACGTGGACGGGACGCGGCGCCGCCACGGTCCTGACGGCCACGGCGGTGACCGGTCGACTCTTTCAGGTGCTGCAGACGGGAGCCGCGCTCGGCCGGCCACTGGAACCCGGCGACGATACCGACGGAGCGGCGCCAGTCGTCGTGGTCAGTCACCAGTTCTGGCGCGACCGTCTGGCTTCGAGCGCGCACGCCGTCGGGCAGCACCTCATCCTCGACGGCACGACGTTTACCATCGTCGGGGTGATGCCGGCCGGTTTCGAATTTCCACCATCGAATCCGGTGCCGCAGGTGTGGATCCCGCTCGCACATTATGCGCCGTTCCACGTGCTGCTGGCTCTCCGTCGCGCACCGTTCCTGAAGGTGGTCGGCCGGCTCGCTGCCGGACAGCATCTGGGTCAGGCGCGTGCCGATATGGGGACGATCGAGGCCCGGCTGGCCCGAACGTACCCGGCAGCCGAAGGAGGGACGTCCGTCAGCGTTGTACAGCTGAAGCAGCAGATCGTGGGCAACACGCGGCCGGCGCTCCTGCTGTTGCTCGGGGCGGTCGGCTGCCTGCTCCTGATTGCGTGCACGAACATTGCGAGTCTCCACCTGGCTCGCGCGGTAAACCGTCAGCGGGAGATGGCGCTCCGGACGGCTCTGGGGGCGGGCCGGAGACGGCTGGTCGGTCAGTTGCTGGTCGAAAGCCTGTGGCTGGCGCTGCTCGGCGGGACGCTGGGGTTGATCGTCGCCTATGGGAGCATCCAGGCGCTCCATGTGCTCATTGCCCGGGATCTGCCGCACGTCCGTGCGGTGGGCATCGACGGCGGGGTGCTCGCCTTCACGTTCGGCGTCGCGGTGCTGACCGGCTTGCTCTGCGGCGCTGTTCCAGCCGTGGTGTCGACACGCCTCGACGCCGGGGCGAGCCTCAAGGCCGGTGGGCGCAGTGCATCGGCAGGCCGGGCGCAATCCAGGGTGCGCGCCGCGCTTGTCATCTCGGAGATCGCGCTGACGCTCGTGATGTCGGTCAGCGCGGGGATTCTCATTCGCAGCCTGGTCCGCCTTCAGGCGGTCGACCCAGGTTTTCAACCGGCCCACCTGCTGGCGGCGACGATCGAGCTGCCGAGGCGTGAGTACCGCACCCCGGCACAATGGAAGGCGTTCAACCTCGAGCTGCAGCGCCGGCTCGATCAGCTCCCGGGTGTCAGGCGCGCCGCCTTCGGTGTGGGCGTGCCGTTCACGGGGCCGCCGGTCAGCATTCCGTTCTCGATCCAGGGCCGGCCGGTCCCACCTGGCGAGCAGACGAGGACGCAGATCGCCGAGGTGAGCAGCGGGTATTTCGGCGTCATGGGCATTGGTCTGCTGCGCGGGCGCGTCTTCTCGGAGTCCGACACACGGAGCAGCCTGCCGGTCGCGATCGTCAACGCGGCGTTCGCCCATCACGTCTTCGGCGATCGGAACCCCTTGGGACAGCACCTGCTGACCGGATCGGGACACGGCACGCCACTGGAGATCGTCGGCGTGGTGGGCAGCACCAGGCAGTCGTCGTTGACCGCCACCCCACCGTCAGTCGTGTACGTTCCCTACCGGCAGCGGCCGTTCTGGATCACGAGCCTGGTCGTGCGGACGATGACGCCGCCTGAGGCTCTCGCGCGCACCGTCCGGAAGGTCGTGGCCGGCCTGGGGCCGGACGTGCCCGTGCTCGCCGAGGGCCCGATGGGCACGCTGCTCGCGGACTCGTTCGCCGCGTCGCGCCATCGTGCGATCGTCCTCGGCCTGCTGAGCGC